>JBILAG010000059.1:0-12601 GCA_044354345.1 Ilumatobacteraceae bacterium
ATGACGATTGACCAAATTGACCTTGTTGAAATTAACGAGGCATTTGCTGCACAGGTGATTCCATCGGCAAAACATTTAGGCATTCCAATGGAGAAACTAAATATTCACGGTGGAGCAATTGCGCTTGGTCACCCATTTGGAATGACTGGTGCTCGAATTATGACAACCTTGATTAACGGCTTGCAACACACAGACAAACGATTCGGTCTCGAATCAATGTGTGTTGGTGGCGGTCAAGGTATGGCAATGATTATCGAGCGTTTGTAGCTATTTATAATTAGCGCAAATAATTTGCGCGAATAATTAGCGAGCAGTATCTCGTAAGTTTTTTGCGTGCAATAATGCGGCGATCGCCGCAACGGTGCCGATGCCAATACCGACGGACACAAAAGTAGTTTGCGCACCGAAATTGCCGTAGATACTTGGCGCAATAAAGGCTGCCAACATTTGGCCAAACACATTAACTGACCCAGAAAGACCTTGGGCGGCTGATGATCTACCAAGTGGTGCGGCTTTAGCGATTGCCGCCATTCCTGCTGGCGCAATTGCCGATTGAACGATTCCTTCAACTAATCCAAGACCCAAAATAGACCAAGGTGAACTGAAGAAGCCGTAACTCATCGTCATCAAAATCACTGGGATGACAAGCCATAGCGCGACTGCGACTGGCGAGCGTTTATCAATAAGTTTGCCTGCGCGCGATGAAAACAAAATAAATGGCAAACCGTAAACGGCAAAAGTCAAACCAGTCATCGCATTAGTACCACCGAGGTCGTCTAAGAATCGATCCCAAAGCGCATCAAACATCCCGGTCGGAAACGTCACAGCCAATGTCAGTAATAACGCGACTCTAATTTCTGGCAGACGAAGTAAATCGAGACTTGACTTTTCTGATTCAGAAGTCTTCACCAACTCAGGAAACCTGCGTGGCATTATTACAATCGAGGCGATTACTGCCATCGCGCCAAATACAAGAAACGTCGTATCAAGCCCAAATGGGTCAATCAACAATGATCCAACAAGCGGTCCGGTTACAAAGCCGCCAATCTCGGTGCCGGCGACCGCGCCAAGTCTTTCCGCACTTCGGGTGCGGTCGAGATTGGCAGCGAGTGCGCGCACCGCCGGAAACGTGCAACCTAGTGATGCACCAACAATGGCGCGACCAACGATGAACCAACCAAGTGAGTCACCAAATACAAATACGACAGATCCAATGCCGGCAAGTGCAAGACCTACTTGAATAAGTTTTCGCCCGTACCCACGATCGGCGAGCGGTGCAACAAATAATTGAACGACTAATCCGAGAGCGAAACCAGTGCCGGCGATTAGTCCGAGTGCCGAATCGGCGTAGCCATATTTTTCTTGCAACTCAGACATTGATGCGAATACAACACTGTTGGCAGCCGCCGTCGAAAACGTACAAAACAACAGAAGAAAAAGATCGGGATTAATTTGTTTTTTATTCATGTCGTTAGCTCATCTATTAAGGCGTCAAAAAATTGTGGCCAGTAATGCAGGGCCCAATTATCAAACTCAACTCTGCAAAGCGCAATGCACGAAACATTCGCCACAGGGTCGTGCCAGATAAAACTTCCGGTGCCACCAAAGTGCCCAAAGGTTGAAGCACTATTTCGTGTGCCCATCCAATGAGGATGCTTCGCTCCATGTAATTCGGGACCGTACCCCCAGTTGCAGGGGCTAAACCGACCAACGCCAGGCACGACTCCTTCTAGATCGGCGAACTGAGTAGTTGTCGCTATTCGCGCAGTCTCTGCGCTTATTAGTTGCGGCTTTCGTAGTTCGAGCGCAAACTCAGCTAGATCATCAACACACGAAACAACATCTTTTGCACATGAGCCGTTGAGTGAACTTGAATCCATGCCAAGTGGCGAGAACACCGCATCATTGAGGTATTCGTTGAAAGTAATTTCGGTGACCGACTCAAGATGCTCGGCGATCAAGTCGTATCCAGAGTTCGAGTAGATGCGTTTACGTGCAGGGCTAACAATCGGCGCATCGCCGTCGAAACTGTATCCACCTGCGTGCGCTAGAAGGTGGGCGAGTGTGCATCCGTCTTGACCAACCGGCGTTTCAAGAGTCGTCGAACCCTCTTCGATTGCTACATGCACAGCCCATGCGGTCAACAACTTAGATATTGAAGCAATGCGAGATGTTCGCGATGTGTCACCAAAAGTATGTAAGTGCCCGTGACGATCAATGACAGCAATTGATGTGTTGGGCGCAGGCCATTCTCGCGCGAGTTCAAATGCCCGCATCGGGGCTATTTTGCTGTACGAATTAGTTCAGCAACACGAAAAGCGAGATCAAGCGATTGACGAGCATTGAGTCGCGGATCACAAACTGATTCATAGCGAGTGTCAAGATCTTTTTGGCTAACAGCCTCGGCACCACCAAGACACTCGGTGACATTGTCTCCGGTGAGTTCAACGTGAATTCCACCTGGCCAACTATTTTCGGCACGATGGGCTAGTACGAAACCGGTGATTTCGCGAATGATGTCATCAAAGTGTCGGGTCTTACGACCATTGGTGGCGGTGAAAGTATTTGCATGCATTGGATCACATGCCCAAACAACTGGATGACCAGCATCACGCACGGCTCGAATCAACGGTCGTAAAACTGATTCAATTTTGTCGGCGCCCATTCGTGTGATCAGAGTCAAGCGACCAGCAACTCGTGCAGGGTTGAGAATCTCGCACAAAGATAAAACAAAATCTGTTGTCGTTTCTGGGCCAATCTTGCAACCAACTGGGTTTCCGACGCCGCGCAAAAATTCAATGTGCGCGCCATCAAGTTGTCGCGTACGTTCACCAATCCACAACATGTGCGCTGAGCAGTCGTACCAAGTGCCGGTCAGAGAGTCTTGACGAGTGAGAGCCTCTTCGTATCCAAGAATTAATGCTTCATGACTTGTATAAAAGTCAACTTCATGAAGTGGGCTATGGCTCTCTGTGTCAATGCCGCACGCACGCATAAATGCCAGCGCTCGCTCAATTTCTCCTGCAACTTGTTCGTAGCGCTGACCGGCTGCACTGGTTGTGACAAATTCTTGGTTCCATGCATGGACGCGATTCAGATCGGCGAAGCCACCTTTGGTAAACGCACGCAATAAGTTGAGTGTGCTTGCTGACTGGTGATACGCCTGCACCATGCGTTGCGGATCTGGTACTCGTGACTCGATGTGTGGTGCGGGGTCATTAACCATATGCCCACGAAATGATGCGAACTCTTTGCCCCCGATAATTTCGGTATCACTTGAACGTGGCTTGGCGAATTGTCCAGCGATTCTGCCAACTTTCACAACCGGTACGCCCATTGAATATGTGAGCATTACCGCCATCTGCAAAATAACGCGAAGCTTCTCGCGAATATTTACTGCAGTGAATTCTTCGAAACTTTCTGCGCAGTCACCCGCTTGCAATAAAAAGGCGTTTCCACTTGCAACTTGACCAAGTGCTGTGAGAAGCGATCGTGCCTCACCTGCAAAAACAAGTGGAGGGTACGATGCGATTTGCTTTAGCGAATTATCAAGTTCAGTTTGATCAGGCCACTTTGGTTGTTGTGCGGCAACACTGTTCTGCCAAGAAGACGGTGTCCAGCGATTAGTCGAACTCATCCTGATAACACTATTGCCGAAAGTTGCCTCAGACGGTGAGGATTTCTCCGGCATCGTCGCGCAATGTGTCAACAGCACGACTTACAAGGCGACGGGCAGCTTCGGCGGTTACGCCAAGCTCTTCGCCAACTTGGCGAAAGCTTTTTCGCTCTCCATCATGAAGGCCAAAACGAGCCTCAACTGCATAACGAGCACGCTCGTCAAGAGTGCCGAGAAGGCGATCAAGCAAGTCTGTGTCGACCATTCCCATTACTGCATCTTCTGGGCTGATGTCTTCGTTTGGTACGAGGTCACCTAATGTTGCATCGCCGTCTTCGCCGATTGTTTTGTCGAGTGAAACTGGTGTTGTAAGGCGATGAAGTTCGGCGTTCATAGCGCTTAAACCTTCTGCATCGCCTGAACCCTGTCGAAGTGCCGCGCGAAGAGTCGCGGAGCGATCTCCAGGAATTCGAATAAGACTTGCTTTTTGGTCTAGTGCACGACCAATTGCTTGGCGAATCCAAAACGTTGCGTAAGTTGAGAATTTAAAACCGCGACGCCAGTCGAACTTGTCAACAGCGTGTTCGAGCCCGAGGTTTCCTTCTTGGATTAAATCGAGCAAGTCCATTCCTTGTGGCAATGGATACCGACGAGCGATTGAAACGACCAATCTAAGGTTTGAACGAATGAATCGATCTTTGGCGCGAGCGGCATTGCGCATATCGGCGCGAAGGGCGGCACCGCGTTCACCCTTTTCGATGGCTTTTTTGGCATCACGACCTGCTTCGATCGCTTTTGAGAGATCACGTTCATCTTCGGCGTTAAGCAAGGCAACCTTGCCGATTTCGTTGAGGTAGATACCGATTGAGTCAGACATGGGGGTGTTTGGTCTTTCTTGGGGGATTAGGGGGTATTCGGGGACTAGAGATATTAGGGCATTGATTCGATTTGGTCAAGTGATAAGTGAACTATTTCATAAGTATTTTAATGCTGTCCCAATAATGCCAATAAGGGCTCTGAGCCTGAAGTCGTGGTTTTCGGCTTAAACGGCGACTCTTTATTGCATTTTTGACTATTTACTCTCAACAAGCCATTTCTTACGCTCTCGTTCAGGTAATTTTTCGATCGAATATCTCAGCATTGTGCGGGGCATTTGATGTGAATGATCTGCAAGAAATCTTCTGAGCAACATGACATCTTTTTTGCCTAGTTCACGAAGCATCCAACCCACAGCCTTGTGAATGAGATCCTGGTCATCTTTAAGCAATGCCTTTGAAATAATGATTGTTGGCTCCAAATCTCCATCACGAATTAGAGAAAACGTGAGAATAATTGAAACGCGTCTTTGCCACATAGATTTCGACTTAGAGAGCTTGATTAACAATGGCATTGGATCTTCAACTTCAGTCAGATAACAACCCATCCACGGAGCTGATACATCAACAATGTCCCAGTTATTAACTCGTTCGGCCCGAACTTGCTTGAGATAGAAATCAAAGATCCTTTTGCGGTCGTGTGCTTTCTTGGCCAACTTGAACTGCAAATTTAGAATAATTGCTGCACACAGGCGCGCTTCGTGAAATGGCGAGTTAAAAAGTTTCTCAACTTCTCGCAGTTCGAGGTTCTGGTGTTTCTTTGCAACAGATCTAGTTTGAGGAACCGATCCTCCGAGGAATAGATCACCTTCTCCGTATTCGCCTGGAGCCGTCTTATAGAAACGAGCAAGGTCGCTCACTCTGCTTTTCTTGGAAAAACTTTTTAGGTCATCAAGTGCAAGTTTGGCGTCCATACGAGAAATATACCTTCCATCAATATCTGGCTCATAGTGCGACTCTTCACTATTTTTATCGCACTTAGACATAAGATTTTCGTATGGCAAGCTACATTATTTATTTCAACCAGCAATGGGTTGGGGATCATTCGGACGAATGGTACGTATCACGTGGTCAGCTTTCTCGGGCAGTTGTCTTGGAAATGAAAGAGGCAGGCGTGCTCGTCTTTGCCGGTGGTTTAGAAGAGGAAATCGAATTCGCTTTCGGTTCCGATGACAACGGCTTGATCGGTGGACCCATCACAAAAACTGGAGAATTCCTCGGTGGCATGACGATTATTGATGTTGCTGACGATGATGAGGCAAAGATGTGGGGTGCCAAAGTTGGTAAAAGCTGTGGTTGGCCCCAAGAAATTCGTAAGTTCAAAGGGTAGGGAAGTTGATGTCGGCTTTTCGGGCACCGCATCTTTAGATTTAAGATTGGGAGGGATTTCCCGTTTGCAGATGGGCGCTTTTCTTTTAGAAATCGCCCAACTATCTAACAAGAATTTATAGAACTATTCATTAAGAGGAGAGAGACGAAATAAAATGCCGCTTTGTTTCGTTAATTTTTTTTGGAATTATTACTAGTTGAACTATTTTTAAATTAGCTCAATAAAACCGGCAAAAATTCATTTGAGCTTAATTCGACAACTGGTTATGACCGTAGTCACAGAATTTGAGTCCGAATAACTTATGATTTCTTAAACTTGCCCTGTTAATCTCTGTCGATGAAAATTAAATTAATCGCAGCTCCGGCAACAGTATTTGTTCTTTTGGGCGGAGTGCTAGCCGTTCAGCAATACATTTCATCGCAGATCACTTCGAGAGTTGAGCGAGAGATGCCCAAAGCTTCAGGTATTAGTGCCTCTGTTCCACTGGCTGATATGCCGAGCAATCTCACTTCTGACTCAATTAAATCAGCAAACATAAACATCAAGAGTTTTGCTCTCAAAGAGAACGGCACAAAGACTTCGCTAAACATATCTGTTTCAAATATCAGTAAAGCGAAACCAACCATGGTTGGCTCTTTGGAAGTAACGGCAACTATTCCTGCGTCAACAATTAAAGAGTCATCCGAATTTAATGATGCACAAATTGTGGGAAACACTTTGCAAGTTTCTGTTGGACCAGGCGGATTGGGTACAGCGCTCTTGACTCCTAAGTACTCAAATAGTCAGCTCTATTTTGAGCTTCAGAGTGTTTCTTTATTCGGAAACCAAATCCCTGCTTCATCATTACCGGCCGATCTTCAAGATCAAGTCAAAAGCAAGAGCCAACGAAGTCTGACACCGCCTAAGGGGCTTAAAGTTGAATCAGTTTCATTAAGCAGCAATGGGCTTTCTGTCAAAATGCTCGGTAGCAATATTCAACTTGGCAATCTGGGATCAGGTTTATAGTTGAAACTATGAAGTTAGATTTCAAAAAACTGCTTCCCAAAGATATTTCAATATTTCAAGGATTTCGCCCAATTCGTTTAATTGCTGTTCTGTACATGTTGGTGATGGTCGCGCGCAGTTGTGTTCACCTTTTTGCAGCAGATGGCGGTGCTCAGAGTATTGCTGGCATTGATACATCCGTTGAAGGCGGAGACAACATCATCGCGATATTTCACCAGTGGGGCGCAGTACAACTTATTCTTGCTTTGCTTCTACTTTTATTATTTTTCAGATATCCAGGATTAACTCCATTGATTTTGCTGACTCTTGCGATTGAACCAGTCATGCGTTTGATTGCTGGACAGATGATGACGTTAACCACCACAGGAACTCCACCCGGTAAAACATTAAACGGGGCAGCTTTTTCTCTGCTTTTGATTTTGTTTACTGCCTCGTTAGCCAATAAGACTGTTAGAAAAGACGGTTCTGGTTCATAGGGCGCATTTTTTTTAGAAATCGCCGAACTATCTAACAAGAATTTATAGAACCATTTCGGCAAAAAGTGGGCATGTGGGTCAGCGCATGACTAGGCAAAGCGGTGGATTGGCATTTAACGAATATCAATGAATCCAAACAAGTATTTCAAGCGTTAATTGATCGCCTCTTGCTTATTCGACTAATACACTTTGATAGTGCCAATGCGGGTCGGATTGTTCGGGGGGACATTTGATCCACCACATTTGGGGCATCTAGTAACCGCTGTCAATGTGCGCCACGTGCTGAAACTTGACATTGTGGTGTTGATGGTGGCCAATGATCCATGGCAAAAACATGGGACTCGCGAAGTCGCTAGTGCAGTTGATCGTCTGGCAATGGTTGAAGCAGCGATCAAGGGTGTCGACGGGCTTGTCGCGGGCGATGACGAGATCTCACGAGGCGGGCCAAGTTTTACCGCCGATACTTTAATTGCGATGGGTAACCGTTATGTAGATGCTGAACTTTTCACGATCGTTGGCGACGATGCCGCTGCAAAGTTTGGATCATGGCAGCGTGCAAGTGAAATCGCCAAACTCTCAACTTTGGTAGTTGTCGACCGACCAGGTTCACCCGTGGTGCCACCAAGTGAATTCAAATGGAACCGTGTTGAGGCCCCGAGGCTCGAAGTGAGTTCTACTGACTTGCGTCAGCGCTTTGTTGACGGTCGACCGCTTGATTATTTGATCGCAAGTGAAGTTCTGAGCGTCATCTCGGAACGTGGTTTATACGGAGCGATGCAGTCAAGCGTTGAAAAATCATGACGGCGATTCCGCAAAGGCAAAAGCAGCGTCTGCTCGTCGCATTGTGTTGCGGCATTGCTTCTGCGTTGATGCTTCCCGCCGGCCTCGTGATCGGCTACAACTCGGTGCTCAATTCGAATGGTGGTACCAATGTCAACAACATCAAAGTTTTAAAAATACTTGACACGCCTGTTGCACTTTTGGCAACTGTTAATGAATTAAAAGAGATCACCACAGTAAGTGTGATTGCTTTGGCGGGCGGCAGCTTTGGCGGAACAATTGTTTCGATCCCAGCAAAAACTCAAGCTGAAGTCGCACAGGGAGAAGCACCAAGAAGAATTTTTGATTCTTATGTCGATGGCGATCCATCTGCATTTGTCGCCGATGTCGAGGGGTTACTTAATGTCACGATCTCTGCAGTTGGTATTTTGAATCGTGATGACTTGTTGCGGTTGCTTGGTCCGGTTGGGCCCGTTGAAATACTTCTTGATTCCGATGTGCGCAACACTGGCGCAGATGGTGCAACGTCTCTTGTTGCGAAGGTAGGCAAAGCAACGATAGACACATTTTCACTTGCCGGTATTCTGCTCGCTCGCGAAATTGATCAAAGTGAAGCGGCAAGATTTAATCACCACAAATCTGCGTGGACAGCAATCGCTAACACGGTTGGCCTCGGGCTCAGACTTCAAAATTTGCAGACAGACCCACTTGAAGCACCTGTGGATTTTGCGAGTTTTATGGAGCGGTTATTCAATGGCCCAATTCAAATCTGGCAGTTTGTTGCAACTGCTGTACCGGCTGGTGTAGATAATCCAAATTCGTTAGATATGTTCAGCCTTGATCCATCAGAAGTAACAATGATCATGGCTAGCGTTGCGCCAACGTCAGTCACGGGCTCGGGTATGGCCGGTGCTCTTGCGGTTCAGGTCGATAGTCCGTTCAATGACCCTGCAGTGAGTCGTGAGATTGTTCGTCGTCTTGTGGCAATCGGTTTTGACGTGGCGCTTGTTCGCGAAGTGCCTGGCCCACCTCAAGAACTGACAGAAATTCGATATGTCGATTCGAATGTTTTGGCTGATATTGGCTTGAAGGATTTTATTGGCGACTTCGAGACTGCTCAAACCCGCGAACGCGCACAAGGCATTGAGCTCCAGATTGTTTTAGGCAATTCATTTGTTGCGTTTTCGAAAGACAATCCTGATCTTCCTGCCACTACTGTTGTGCCTTCAGAAGAATGAGTACTTACACCCCACAATCAGACGCGTTGCGCATTGCCAAAGTTGCCGCGCAGGCCGCCGACGAAAAACAAGCAACCGATGTAACGGTTTTAGATGTCGGTGAGATTTTGGCAATTACTGACTTGTTCGTGGTTGCAAGTGCAGGCAATAAACGGCAGGTGCGCACGATCTGTGACGCAATCACCGACGCTGTTCGTCGTGAAACGGGTCGCTCGCCATTATCTAGCGAGGGTGTAACTGAGCAGCAGTGGATTTTGATTGATTACGGCAGTGTTGTCGTTCATGTGTTTGATGACGAGACACGAAGATTTTATGAAATAGAACGTCTCTATCGCGATGTGCCAGCAGTCAGTTGGCGCCTCGTTAGTTAATTGTTTGTTCGTGTAGCGTAGAGATTCGTATTGGGGCTGTAGCTCAGTTGGTAGAGCGCTTCCATGGCATGGAAGAGGCCAGGGGTTCGATTCCCCTCAGCTCCACAATTGTTTTGCGAAACTTTTGTGAACCAAATCAAAAGTGAATGCTTAATGCATAATCTTGCTTTGGGATTAACAAAGAGTGATCAGTTGGAGTGTTTGCTCTAAGGTTTAAGGGTGCGGATTGTAAAAGTTTCAATTTTTTTAATCCCAATCTTTTTGATTTTTGGCTATTGGGCATCAAGTACACCAGTGTTGGTCACCCGCCTAAATGGCTACGAAATCGCGCCGTTCGCGGTTCTTGCCGAGGCAGATTTAGAAGGGGCGATATTGAAAGGCGCAGATCTTCATGGCGTAGTTCTAAACAATGCAAATCTCAAAAATTCGATGCTGGCAGACTCGAATCTGTCGGGGGCGAACCTTACTGGTGCTGACCTTTCTGGCGCTGATTTATCGGGCGCCGATCTTTCTGACGCTGATCTTCTCAATGCCAATCTTGAAGGAGCAAATCTAAAAGGTGCAAACATGCGTGGCGCATATTTGAGGGGTGCAAACTTGCGCGGAGCGCTGATGTCTGACAGCGACATGACCAATGCAAATATGATTGGTGTTGATATTTACGGTGCAATCTTGACTAATGCAATAATGCCTGACGGAAAAATTCACGGCTAGCGAGACCGGGACCAAGTTCTAGCGCGAGTTTTAGCAGAAATTCTTGGCAACTATGTTTCGGCAGTTGTTCACTTAATCGTCATTAATAGTTTGCCAGTCTGTTTCTCTTAGTTAAAACAATTTGTCTATTGTCAAAGCTTCATAAGACAAACTAAATCAACGAGGAGCAAAATGAGTAACGAAATGCACGAAGAAGTCAGCAATAAGTCGAATAATCGTGAATTCGAAGATGTTTTAAATACTTACATGTCGAGGCGCTCACTTTTGGTGGGCTCGCTTGCTGGTGCTGCACTCACATTTGTTGGCGCCCGTGCAGCGTCGGCGTCTGCATCAAATGGTTTGACCGCTAAATCAGCGTCTCAAGTGTTTGCGGCGAAGTCACCAAAAATTGGTTTCACATCGATCCCATTGCAGGGCAGTCCGATGCCGACGATTGCGCCTGAATACTCATACAGCGTGTTGACCCCGTGGCGAGAAAAACTTGACGGAAGCGGCACATCATTTGACTATGCAGGTTTCACCGCCGCTCAGCAAGAGCAGAGCATCGGCATCGGTCACGACGGTATGTGGTATTTCGGTGACAACAAAAAAGGTTTGATGTGCATTAACCACGAATATGGCACGACAAAGCACGTGATGGGCAAGAATGTGCCAACAAGCGCTGCAGATGTCGCACTGTCTCAAACAGCTCACGGCATCTCTGTTGTAGCGATCGAAAACGTCGGCGGTAAATGGAAGGTAGTCAAAAGTAAAAAGAACCGTCGAGTGCATGTCAATACGCTTGCGACAATGAGCGGACCAGTTGCTAACAGTGCATTGATACAAAATAAAGCAGGTAATCCAATTCAAGGAACATTGAATAACTGCGCACATGGCAAGACGCCTTGGGGCACATATTTAACATGTGAAGAAAACTTCAATGGATACTTTGGTGCAAAATCTTCAACATGGAAGCCGAATACTGAGCAAACGCGTTACGGAATTGCAGCCGCAGGGTTTGGTTATGATTGGCATAAGTTTGACGCACGATTTGATTTGTCTGATGCCAACTACGCAAACGAAGCAAATCGTTTCGGCTACGTAGTCGAGATTGATCCAAACAAACCAGGATCACAGCCGGTCAAGCGCTCTGCACTCGGTCGAGTCAAGCACGAAGGTGCCGAAGTCGTCGAAGGTAAAGATGGTCGCATTGTTGTTTATATGGGTGATGACGAGCGATTTGATTATGTATACAAGTTCGTTTCAAAGTCGAACTGGAAGTCGATGATCAAAGCTGGTATTAGTCCTCTTGACGAGGGCACGCTCTATGTCGCCAAGTTCAATGACGATGGCACAGGTGCATGGCTTGAACTGAGTCCAAGCAATCCGGCGTTGTCAACATGGACACTCGATAAAATTTTGGTCTACACCCGCATGGCAGCTGATGTCGTCGGCGCCACGAAAATGGATCGACCAGAATGGATCGCTGGTTCAAAGACTGGTGAAATGTATGTGACGTTGACGAACAACACGCAACGAGGCACGGTTGGCAAAGCTGCGGTTGACAAAGCGAATCCGACAAAAGTAAATACATACGGCCACATCGTGCGCTGGAAAGATGCGAATCAATACCTCGGTATGACATTCAATTGGGAAATCTTCCTCTTGGCAAACGAAACATTCGACGAAGGTGGTCAAATGTTTGGTTCACCCGATGGCATCTGGGTTGACTCTGATGATCGTGTTTTCGTTCAAACAGATGGTGAGCAGCCGGGCAAGTTCAATGACCAAATGCTCGTCGCCAATGCGAAAACTAAAGAAATTCGACGACTTTTCACCGGTGTCAAAGGATGCGAAGTTACAGGTGTTGCAGTTACTCCAGATCGCAAGACGATGTTTGTCAACTTGCAGCACCCTGGTGATGGCGACCCAGCAATCAGTAATTTCCCGGCTCCTTATACGGGCGCAACTGGCCCTGTGCCACGCGACTGCACGATTGTGATCACTCGCAAAAACGGCGGAATCATCGGAAGCTAGATAGTCAGAGGGTCTTCAAACCATAGTCTCTTGTGTGTTCGCTGAACTTTTGGCGAGACGCACAAGAGACTAAGTTTTAGGCGTGGCAACGAGCGCAAATTCGCAAGATTTTTCGCTGACTGGTTTGCGTGCGCTCGTAACAGGTGGCGGCTCAGGTATCGGCAAGGCGATTGCCGACGC
>JBILAG010000063.1:0-11412 GCA_044354345.1 Ilumatobacteraceae bacterium
ATAAAATCAAACGTTGTCTCTCCACGATATAAACGACCGAAACCTGCGAATCTGTTTTTCATATTTACACCTCTGGCTTTACAGTTTGAATGCCAAGAATTTTTCTTCCTTGAACTCGCTTAGAGCGTGCGAATAACAGCACCGCACTTCGGGTGAAGAAAAAAGTAATAACAAGATCTGTTAGCGCCGAAACACCAAGAAAGAACGCGAAACCACGAACTGAACCCACGGTCAGAAACCACAAAACCGCGGCGCAAAGAAACGAAACCGTATCTGCTGCGACAATTGTTCGCCAAGCTGACTCAAAACTTCGAATCACTGAGTTTTTAAGTGTCTTACCGACGCGAATCTCGTCTTTAATTCGCTCAAAGAAAACGATGTAAGAGTCAACGGCAATGCCAATCGAAACGATGATTCCGGCGATTCCCGAGAGTGACAAGGCCAGACCGTTTGTACGAGACAGAACGGAGATCAAACTCCATAAAAGTGCAATAGAAATAGTCATACCCGCAAATATGAAAAGTGCCATTAGTCGGTAATACGCAATCAACAAAATCAGCACGAGCAGAATTCCGACGATCCCCGAAATCATTGCCGCTCGAAGTGAGTCGGTTCCGAGTGTTGCTGAAACCGTCTGAGCTTGCGACACGCCAAAGCGAACTGGTACTGCGCCGAACTCAAGTATTTTCGCCAAATCTTGTGCTTCTTCAGCGGTAAATGATCCGCTGATTTGCACGCTGCCACCCGTGAATTCTGGTTCGTTAACTGATGGTGCCGATATGACCGTTCCGTCTAAGACCATTGCCAACTGCCCAGTCGGACAGACTTCGGTTCTATTGAAACAAGCGGCTGCCATTTTGTTCCATTGAACGTCGCCCTCAGCGCCATCTCGCAAACTCACGACAACTGTCCACTCACCCGTCTGCACATCTGCACGCGCATCGTTTTTGAATACTTTTCCAGAGGCGCCTGCAGGCCCGACAACATAACCGATGCCCTGCTTATCGAGTAACAGCACTGTTTGAGTCGGATCATTTGGATCAGTACCGAGTTCAACTTTTGGCGCAGCCGCCGCATCTGTAGGTGCCGCAGTTGCTGAATCTAAAACCGGCACAGTTGTACTAGTTACGGCTGAAGTATTTACACGTCGCGAACTACCTGGGCCACCTGCAACTGGAACAGTGTCTGTTACTGCCGGTTGTTTAGTGTCTTGCGTCGTGCCTAGTGTCGTGTCAGTAGCAATTGTCGTTGAAGAGTTTTCATTCAACATTCCGGTTTGCAATACCGGACGCAACAAAAGTTCACCGGTTCTTCCAATGATGTCAAGAGCTTGTTGTTGATCTTTTACACCTGGCAAGTTGACGATTACTGTGCCACCTTGCAAAATAATCTCGGGCTCGGCCACACCGATTGAGTCAACTCGCGCACGAATAATTTCTACTGCTACGTCAAGATTCGCTTGATCGAACTCGCCCTCTGGTTGCAAAGTAACCGATGCTCCACCCTGCAAGTCAAGACCGAGCGCCGGCTTATTGCCAGCGATCAAATTGGCAGTAAACGAACCGAGGACTACAACAACTAGAAGGACCAGCGAAATTATGTGGCGACGTTTATTCATTTGTGTGGTTTATCTTTTCAATTTGCAAAAACTGATTGAATTTATTTTTCTGACTTCTTGTCAGTTTTCTTGTCAGCTTTCTGATCGGCCGTGTTTTCTTCGGTAGATACAGAAACCTTGCGAGCGACGGAGCCTTTAGTAACTCGAACTTCAACTTTTTCAGCGATTTCAATCCACAAAAGATCATCTTCGACGGCCGACACGAAGCCGTAGATACCTGAGTTCAATATCACTTCATCACCTTCGGCAATGCTTGACTGCAAAGCAGCAGTCTCTTTTTGACGCTTGCGCTGCGGGCGAAGTAGCAAGAAGTACATGGCTGCGAAAATCAAGACCAAAGGCAGCATGCTGAGTATCGGATTGCTGTTTGTCTCTGTTTCGGTTGCGGCGACGAGCACCGAGAGATTTGAAACGACTGCTGGGGCAAGAGTTATAGACATAGCGACCGAGTCTAGTCGCTTATGGCTTGTCGTTAACAGGGCCAGCCCATGTGGCCAAAAGCGTCTTACGAAACTCGGCAAAATTGCCTTCGGATATGGCTGTTCGCATTTGTGACATTAAGTTAAGTGTGAAAGCAACATTGTGCAGAGAAACAAGTCGTGCAGCGGTCGGCTCGTTAACTTGAAATAAATGTCGAATATAACCACGAGTGTGTCTGGCGCAAACCGAACATGAACACGCCGAGTCAATCGGATCTTGACTAGTTGTGAACTCTGAACGAGTGATATTTAATTTGCCCGTTGAAGTTAGCGCAGTGCCGTGTCGACCAATTCTTGTTTGCATCACACAGTCAAACTGATCTACGCCGAGATTGACCGCCTCGACCAGTGATGCAGGATCGCCTACCCCCATCAAATATCTCGGACGATTCTTTGGGAGGTGCTCAATTGCTGCTGCTAGTGAGATCAACATTTCTTCACGAGTCTCACCAACCGACAATCCACCAATTCCATAGCCATCAAAATTTAAATCAGCAGTTATTTTCGCACTCTCACGGCGCAGCACCGGGTCAACGCCGCCTTGCACAATGCCAAACAAACTTTGATCTGCTCGCGTGTGACTATCGCGCGCTTGCTTTGCCCACTGCGATGTTCGCTTTAAAGCAAGACGAATAACTTCATCTGATGACGGCAGTGGCGCACAAACATCTAGCACCATTTGAATGTCAGCGCCGAGCAACTCTTGAGTTTTTACTGCCGACTGCGGAGTGAACCGATGCATCGATCCGTCGTAGGTTGAACGAAAAGAGACTCCCTGATCATCGACATCTGGGTTGAGCGAAAATACTTGAAACCCACCTGAGTCTGTGAGTGTTAAGCCCTTCCAACCGGCGAACTTACCAAGCCCGCCCAGGTCAGCAACAACTTGTGCACCTGGTCGCAACATCAAGTGATATGTATTTCCTAAAACGATTTGCGCACCAAGTTCTTCATAATCTTGGGCACTCAAATGTCGAATTGCGCCGCGCGTACCAACAGGCATAAAACAAGGAGTCTCGTAATCGCCGCGATGAGTTGAAGCCACACCTGTGCGGGCATCACCCTGACGGGCAGTTTCTTTAAATTCAACAGCGAACATTGCGCCTCACGGTATCTAGCTTGCTCGCTCGTTCGCGCTGGAGATCTATTGCGAACGGTCTAGCAACATCGCATCACCGAAAGACAGCATTCGATATTTCTCTTGAATGGCAACTTCGTATAGCGACTTCCAACGCGGGCCAATGAACGCGTCGACAAGCATCAACAAAGTTGTACGAGGCATGTGAAAATTAGTCAGTAGTAAATCAACGATTTTGAATTCGTAACCCTGCGAAATAAACATATTTGTTCTGCCAGTTAGAACACCTGTAGTTGCAGCCGACTCAAGTGCTCGTGTGGCAGTCGTGCCAACGGCAATCACACGTTTAGCCAATTGACATTGCTCCAGAATTTCAGCACCAACGCGATAACTTTCGGTGTGCATTGGATGATCGCGCGGATCACTATGAGTTACTGGCGCAAAAGTGTCTAAGCCAACAGTTAAATCAACTGTCAATATTTTTACACCCTTATTTCGCAGAGCTTCTAACAAAGTTTCAGTGAAATGCAATCCGGCTGTAGGCGCCGCTGCTGATGCTGGTCGATTTGCATAAATAGTTTGATAACGCTCAGCTTGCGTCAACTTCGTCGTTATATATGGCGGCAAAGGCATCTCGCCATATTTGCTGAGCAAATCTTCAGCCGACTCACCACCTAGCAACAGACTCACCGAAAAAGTGTCGCCGCTTACGGTACGTTCACCGATGCGCACTATCGCGGTGCCATCAGCGGCATACAAAATTTCGCCAAGTTTCAATCGCTTGGCCGGTCGAATTAAGGCCTCCCATATTTGTTGGTTTGCATCACGGCGCTCAAGGAGCAAAACTTCGGCAGCACCACCCGATTGACGCAATAGCCGAAGTCTTGCTGGAATCACCTTCGTATCGTTGACAACAAGAACATCACCTTGCCCACAAAACTCAAGAAAGTCACTTACATGTTTGTGGCTTGGGTCGCGATCGCCTTGATCTACTAAAAGTCGCGCCGAATCGCGCGGTTCAATTGGTGTCTGAGCAATCAGCTCAGGGGGCAATTGATAGTCAAAATCTTCTAATCGCACAAGATCTAGATTTTAGAAAAATTCTGGCGCGGATGCTGGCGGTGTTTCGCCAATATGGCGCCATGCCAAGGGCATCGCTACTCGACCGCGTGGGGTGCGCGCGAGCAACCCTTGCTGAATCAAAAACGGCTCGTAGACGTCTTCGATAGTTTCAGTTTGCTCACTGACCGAAATCGCCAAAGTTGACAGCCCAACTGGCCCACCACCAAATTGTCGACACAATGCCGACAAGATGGCTCGATCAACCTTGTCTAATCCCAAGTCATCTACACCGAAAACTTCAAGCGCTTGGCGCGCGCTGACTTCAGTCACCTGTCCATCACCACGTACTTCAGCGTGATCGCGAACGCGCCTCAACAAACGATTAGCAATACGCGGAGTACCACGAGATCTCCTAGCTATTTCGTGAGCACCATCTGCATTAATCGGTACTCTCAAAATCTTCGCCGTGCGCTGCACAATAAGCTCGAGTTCGTCAACTTCATAAAAGTCAAGTCGCGCGACAAGACCGAACCGATCGCGAAGTGGACCGGTGATCATGCCCGTTCGTGTTGTCGCGCCGATAAGCGTAAACCGCGGCAAAGTCAGTCGAATTGATGATGCCGAGGCACCTTTGCCTACAACGATGTCAATTTGAAAATCTTCCATCGCTGGATAAAGAATCTCCTCGACCTGGCGTGACAATCGATGTATTTCGTCAATGAATAGAACATCATTTACATCTAATTTCGTAAGTATTGCCGCGAGGTCGCCGGCGCGCTCAAGTGCTGGGCCCGACGTAATGTGAATCTTCGCTGACATTTCACTCGCAACAATGCCAGCCATAGTTGTTTTACCTAAGCCAGGTGGGCCAGCTAACAAAATATGATCGGCAGACTGTTCTCGTTTTCGCGCGGCCTCTAGAACAATTCCGAGATGTTCTTTAAGTTCTCGTTGCCCGACAAAATCGCTTAAAGATTTAGGTCGAAGGCCAGCATCGTCATAATCGGCAGGGTCTGTAGTCAGAGCCGGATCTGTGAATTCTTCACGCACGACGAGCACCCAACATATTTAGCGCTTCACGCAGCATTGCTTCAGAATCGTTGGTTGCAGACATCTCTCGAAGCACATCGCGGATCTCTTCGCTTGAGTAACCGAGCCCCGATAGTGCATCTCGAACATCACCAATGCTTGACGAGCCGTTCAGTGTGTTACTGGATTCCAAAATATTGAGGTGCAGTCGACTCTTCAACTCAATCAATAGCCGCTCTGCTGTTTTTTTACCCACACCAGAAACAAGTGTCAACGCAGGAATATCTGAACTGGCGACGATGTCGACGAGTGCTCTAGGCGAGTGTGTTGCCAAAATTGTCATCGCCATATTTGGGCCGACACCATGCGTAGCAAGCAAAATTTCAAAGCACCGTCTTTCATCGCGATCAAGAAAACCATAAAGAGTTTGAGCATCTTCACGAACATAGTGATGCACATAAATAAATGCATCAGAAGTTGGTTCAAGCTCACCCAATGTTCGTGGTGTTACGTGCACTAAATAACCAACGCCGTTGGTCTCAATCAACACTGTCGATTCAGTGGTGCGTTCAAGAATTGTTCCGCGCAACGAACCAATCATGCCGACCGCACTTTAGCCTCATGAATTTTTTGCGCCAAACTATTTGAAGCAATATGACAAAGCGCAATCGCTGCTGCGTCGGCAGCGTCAGCAGGTTTCGGAATCGTATTCAATCCAAGTCGCTGTTTAACCATTTTTTGCACTTGTGCTTTATCAGCGCCACCCCAACCAGTTATCGCAAGTTTGACTTGATTTGGTGTGTACTGCTCAACTTGCAAACCGCGGCGAGCAGCAGCACTTAGAGCTAGACCACTTACTTGACCAACGCTCATCGCAGTTCGGACGTTGGATTGAAAAAAAATATGTTCTACAGCTACGACAGACGGATGATATTCATCTAAAAGTTCTTCAATTTCTAAACTGATTTCTGCGAGCCTTTGAGGCAACGCCTGATCTGGACTCGTTCGCAAAACACCAAGGGCACGCATCGTTATCTGAGTGGCTCCTTGCACCTCTAAAACTGCATAACCGCAACGAGTTAAACCGGGGTCTATTCCGAGAACGACTGAAGTCTTGGCCTCACCTGTCAGGTTTACTCTGTCAGCTGACTGGGCGAACATATGTTCTATGTTACTAGATACCCGCCTGGGCATTGGCGATTGCTTCAATAAGTTCTTTGACGGGCCTATATGTAACCCCCGCAAGCGCGCGATGAACATACTTGACTACTCCGTTTGGGTCAATTACGAAAACACTGCGCCTCGGCAGACCTGCAAACCCGACCACACCGTAATCGCTCAGAACTTCTTTATCTGGATCAGACAATAACGGAAACCCAAATTTATGTTTATCGGCGAATTTGTCGTGACTAGTCATGTTCTGGTGAGAAATTGCCAAAACTTGTGCACCGACTTTCTCGAATTGCGTGAGTTCATTGTTGTAAGAGCACAACTGTTTTGTACATACCAAAGTTGAATCACCCGGGTAAAACACAAGCACAACAGTCACCCCACGAAATTGCGACAGCGAATAATTCTTGTCACCTGTGCCAGGCAACGAGAAATCCGGAGCCTGACTACCCACTTCAATAGACGTTTTATTAGAACTCATCCAACTTCCTCCATTAGTTTTTCTGAAATATCAAAATTGGCGTAAACATCTTGCACATCATCGTTGTCGTCGAGTTCATGCATAATTTTTAGAATTGCTTTTGCTTCATCCGGGTTTGTTACTTCGACAGTGTTCGCCGAAAGCATCGTCGTAGTTGCAGAGTTAACGGTCATCTTGGCTGCTTCAAGCGAGTTCTTCAAATCCCAGACTTGACTTGGGTCGCAAGTTACATGCCACATTTCTTCGTCAGAAGTGATGTCTTCTAATCCGTGATCAAGACCAACCAACATCAGATCATCTTCGCTGACAGTCTTTGCAACCAAGATCACACCTTTGCGAGAAAATTGCCATCCGACCGCTCCGGGTGCGGCCATCGATCCGCCTTGCTTCGAAAATATGATTCGAACATCGGCAGCCGTTCGATTGCGATTGTCTGTGAGAATGTCAATCAACATCGCAACTCCGCCTGGAGCGTAAGCCTCGTAGGTCACTGACTCGTAAACCTTTCCATCGGTTTCGCCCATGCCGCGTTTGATGGCACGTTCAATTGCATCATTGGTCATCTGTGCAGCTTTTGCCTTTGACACAACAGTTCGCAATGCCGCATTAACAGAGACATCTCCGCCACCGTCGCGCGAAGCAACTTCGAGTAGTCGCGACAATTTTGCAAATGTCTTTCCGCGAACTTTGTCAATTGCAGCTTTTTTGTGTTTGATCGTTGCCCATTTAGAGTGACCAGACATTACTAAACCCCTTCCAAAAATAACTCATGTAACCGAACATCATTTGCTAACTCAGGATGAAATGAGGCGACCAAAATGTTGTCTTGTTTCGCCAACACGACATCGTCTCCACAATATGCCAAAGCATGCACTTCTGACCCAAGCGAGACGATGCGAGGCGCACGAATAAACACTGCATTAAACGAACTATCCAACGAGTCAATTTCAATCTCTGCTTCGAAACTGTCAATTTGACGTCCGTATGCATTGCGCTGAACGTCAATATCAATTGCATCGAAAGATAACTGATCATCGCGGCCGTCAAGAATTTTTTTAGAAAGCAAAATCATTCCTGCACATGTGCCGAATACGGGCATACCATTTTTGATGCGAAGGCTGATTGGCTCAAACAGTTCAGATGACTCGAGCAACTGCGACATCGTCGTCGATTCGCCGCCTGGCATTACAAGAGCATCAACCTTTGCGAGATCTGCGGGCGTACGAACTTGAACTGCGTCAACACCTAATTTCTGAAAAACCTTTTGATGTCGCTCGAACGCACCTTGCAGTGCTAGAACACCGATTTTCGTTGCAGACTTCCTATGAGAGACGCCAACCACCAGGAGGCCTCGAGTCGCTCACCAACCACGCTCAGCAAAACGCTCTTGAATGTTGTCCATGCCGATTCCGGTCATTGGTGCGCCCAAGTTGCGACTGACCTTCGCAATTATTGCGGCATCTCTAAAGTGGGTTGTTGCTTCGACAATTGACCTGGCTCGTGGAGCAGGATCGTCGCTCTTAAATATTCCTGAACCAACGAAAACGGCTTCGGCTCCGAGTTGCATCGCCAAGGCCGCGTCACTTGGTGTGGCGATTCCGCCGGCGCAAAACAAAGGCACTTGTAACCAGCCAGTTTCAGCAATTTCTTGCACCAGTGGCAACGGTGCTTGAAGTCGTTTCGCCCACTCAAACAACTCAGCAGAGTCAGCCTGAGTAATTTTTCGAATGTCACCAATAATTGATCGCAAGTGTCGCACTGCTTCGACAATATTGCCAGTGCCTGCTTCGCCTTTTGAACGAATCAACGCAGCGCCTTCACTTATGCGGCGCAATGCCTCACCAAGATTTGTTGCACCGCACACGAATGGCGGTTGAAATGCAAATTTATCAATGTGATGTGATTCGTCGGCGGGTGTCAAAACTTCGCTCTCGTCAATAAAGTCAACACCGAGCGACTCAAGCACTTGCGCTTCAACAAAATGTCCGATTCGAGCCTTGGCCATAACTGGTATCGAGACAACTGCTTGAATCTTTTCGATCATTTCTGGGTCACTCATTCGAGCCACGCCACCGTCACGACGAATATCCGCTGGCACACGCTCGAGAGCCATAACTGCGCAGGCACCAGAATCTTCGGCAATCTTTGCTTGGTCGGCATTGACTACATCCATGATTACGCCGCCCTTTAGCATCTCTGCCAAACCGCGCTTAACGGTCATCGAGCCAGTTTTGTTCACTTCACTTTTTGCCATTTTGAATCTCCAACGTGTAATTGATGCAAGCGTACACAACGAATGAGTGACGACTTAGATCAGGGGTACTTGACTTTTGTAACATCCTCACCAGGTGCGATATTCGCCGCAGACTTCGGACGAATGACTTCTATCCATGTGCGGCCGGGCGTTAATTTGATGATTTCGCCATTTATATCTTTGTAAATGAACGGCATTTCAGGATCTGGACGCTCCCATGTGCCTTGCACTAATACGCCAGCGGTGTATACCCACACTTCTCCACTACCGACAGACTTTGCAACTGGACTTGAGCCGCTCTTCGTATAAACAACAGAAATAACGACAACGTTTTGTGCATTAACACGGACATCTTGCATGTCAACATGCGGCTTATCATTCTGCGACCGAACGAAAGTTAATAAATCTGGGTTCCACTCCCACATCACATCAACACCATCCATTGAAATTTTGACTGCTGCAGCCGGCTTCGAGGCAGTAGTCACAGGCTCATCACTTTTGCGATATTCAAATTGTGGCAACGGCGGTTTGGCATCAGCAGGTGCAAGCGACCAAAGTTTTGTCGTCTCAGCAATCAAGTTATGCGGCGCACTTCGGCTCGACTCGCGACGGTAGCCACCTTTTTCATTAGCTGCCGAGTGGCTCAAATCAACAAGCCAAGACTTACGAATTGCAGACGTAACTTTTTGGTTGCCGCCACTCCATGCGAAGAGTGGACGATTCAGTGATCCCAACAAATCGATGTCTTGTTGACGACCACTACGAATCGGACCAACTGGGTCGCTTCCTTGCGAGTGAAAAACTGCGGCAAAACGAGTTAGTTGCTCAACATTTTCTTCGAACACCAAATCAGCTTGGTTTAATCCCCATTGCGGGCTTGCTTTAGGGTGGTTGTCAATCTTGACGACCAACGCTGGACGATTGAGAATTGATTCATCTGCTGCCGGGGCACCAGTCAAAGGGTTAACAACAACCGGAATTGTTGTTGTTGTCGTCGTCTCAGGAACTGTTGTTTCAATTATCTCTTCGACTGGAAGAGTCGAAGCGGTATCAGATGCGCCACCACAACTGGCAACGATCAATCCACCCAAGACTAAAAACGCAAAACCCAAATTAAGTTTCCGAAGTGATTTAGTTTTCATTTTACATCTCCCTCAATAGAGCTATTCGTTCTGATAGTGGTGGGTGGGTATTAAACAGTTTATGAAACCCAGCAAGTTTACCTGAGTCATTTACACCAGATAAAGGTTGCTCAATCCACATATGTGCCGTAGCCATACTGGCTGAGTGAGTCACGGTGCTATCGGCCTGAAGTTTCTCTAGAGCCGATATCAAACCCGGCGGATATCTAGTTAGCTGACATGCTGAAACATCAGCCAAAGTTTCACGACGTCGGCTAATTGAGGCCTGCATCATTCGCGCCACGAGTGGTGCAATTATTAACAAAGCAAAACCAATAAATGCGATTGGATTAGATGAATTTTGACGATCATCGCTACGACTGACTCGCCCGCCGTTCCACCACATCATGCGAATCGAAATATCGGTGAGCAGCGCAACAGTGCCAACAAGTGTGACGGCGAGAGTAGAAACTAAAATGTCGTAATTCTTAATGTGCGATAGTTCGTGAGCCAAAACTCCTTCAAGTTCGACGCGATCTAGCTTTTCTAGTAATCCGGATGTAACAGCGACTGCTGCATGTTTTGGATTACGACCTGTTGCGAACGCATTTGGTGCTTGATCATTGATCACATACAGACGCGGTTTTGGCAAACCACCAGCGATACATAAACCTTCGACCAAGTTATGCAGGCGCTTGTATTCGACTTCGTCGGCTGGTTTCGCGCGGCTTACTTTGAGCGCAATTGTGTCTGACTTCCAATAAGAGATAACTGCCATCGCGCCTGACACGACAAGCGCAAAAGTTGTGCCGACAATTGGATTACCGAGAACTAAACCCGCCGCCATACCAACAACGACAAGAAACAAAGAGAAACCCAAAAGCAAAAATACAGAACGCCGTTTGTTTGAAGCAATTAAGTCATACATAATCAGAGCCAGATTCTAGAACTAAAACTAAAACTGCACCTTCGGAGCAGTCTTTTCGGCTTCTGTCGCCTCAAATGAATCACTTTCAGAAAATTTAAACAATGAAGCAATTAACACACTCGGAAAGCTATGCACCGAGTTGTTGTAGGCAAGCACAGCATCGTTATAAAACTGGCGAGCATAGGCAATACG
>JBILAG010000060.1:0-12304 GCA_044354345.1 Ilumatobacteraceae bacterium
AAGCAATTTCGCTAGTCAGCCAATATGGCAGTGACGCGAAGTTTTTAGCAGGTGGTCACAGTTTGTTGCCGCTGATGAAACTTCGTCTTGCACAACCGGCGATGTTGATTGACATCGGTCGCGTCAAAGATCTTTCGTACATCAAGGATGCGGGCGATCACATTGCTATTGGTGCGCTAACGCGACATATGGATGTTGAAACGTCGAAAGTATTGCTCGAACACGCGCCGTTGCTTAGCCATGCAGCTGGCCATGTCGGCGATGCGCAAGTACGTCATCGTGGCACAATCGGTGGTTCAATTGCTCACGCAGACCCCGCAAGCGATCTGCCAGCAACAACTCTCGCGCTCGGCGCAACATATGTTGTGCAAGGGCCAAATGGTCAGCGCGAAATCGCCGCAGCGAACTTTTATAAAGGCTTTCTTGAAAGTGACTTGGCTGCCGATGAAATGCTCATCGAAATTCGCGTTCCGAAAATGCAAGGCGCCGGCTGGAGCTTTCAAAAGTTCAACCGTCGCGCACAAGACTGGGCGATCGTCGGTGTTGCCGCATGGCGTCGCAAAGATGAAGCTGGGGTTGCGCTCGTGAATATGGGTTCAACGCCAATTCTTGCGACGAGTGTTGCCAACGCAATCGCCAAAGGTGCTTCCATTAGTGATGCGGCAGCAATGGCGTCTAACGAGGCTGAGCCGCAGAGTGATCTCAATGCGTCAACTGAATATCGTAAGCATTTGGCATCGGTTCTTGTTCGACGCGCACTTGAGGCTGCTTCAAAATAGCGATCTAATTCTTAGATAATTATGATTCTGAGTTTGTTAGATCCTCAATAGCCGTTTACTCAATGCCGTATCCTTTGATAAGCCATCTTGTGTGGTTTGATTTATAAATCGTGATTGATTGAAAGAAAAAATGGCAATTAAATTAAATCTAGGAGCGAGTCCAATTTGGGCTAAAACTGGTTGGCACACATTGGACCACAAATTGAAGGAATCTACGGAAACTGCAATCGCTGGTAATGCGACACGGATAGATCTTCCAGATGAATCTTGTGAAATTGTCTTCTGCTCCCATGTGTTTGAACATATACCTCACATAGAGTTGCCTGTCGTACTTTCTGAAATTAATCGGGTTCTATGTCCTGGCGGAGTCCTTCGACTACTGACTCCTGATTTAGCTGTAATTGCTAAAGCGTACGTAGAGAGAAATCAGCAGTACTTTCAAGAACTCTTGAAAGAGGACGAGAGCATCAGGACTGATTTGGGTTTTGGTGGAATGTTTATGAATTTCATTGTCTCTCCGGGGCAAGACACTGTTTTGCTAAACAGAGAATTGAATAAGTTTGTTGCTGGATATGCACATTTATACAGTTACGACTACGACATGCTCGCCATCATGTTGGATCGACTGGGCTATGCGCCAAGGCAGGTTAAGTTCTGCGAATCCAATTTTAACGAACTCACAGAACCTCTCCATGTGATCGGATTAGATCCAGTGTGGCAAAGCTTCAATCAAGAGTTTTATCAAAAAAATGGTCTGGTTCATAAATTGATTGATGGAAAATATGAAATCAACTTTAAAGTCACGGGTTTTGATCGAGATCCATACACTTCATTAATCATTGAAGCCACCAAAAAAACTTACGTTAACAAAATTGATGCAAACGAGATTTATAACAACTCACCAAATAATTACAACCGTTACGCTTCGTCATTGCTTACTTCATCAGAGTTTGTTTCCAGACTTGATGATCTAGCAATCTCTTACCCGCCTGAAAAACTCTAGAGAATTGCGTCTTAGTCGTTATAGACCTGTACTAGTTTTCGTCTACTTTGTTATCTTTGGGTGGTCGGCTAAATATTTTGGGCTACCAGTTGACCGCATTGCGGTCGTGTCATGGTTATTGGGCGCACTCGTTTGTGGCAACTTCGGCAAACCGTTTCCTGAACAACGCGCAATGGTTCGCGACTGGGCGATTTTGGTTGCGCTACTTTTTGCTTACGATTACAGTCGAGGCATCGCCGACCAACTAGGCACTCGAGTACATATGACAGCGATTCGAGACATCGATCGGTTTCTGTTTTTCGGCAACGATCCGAATGTTTGGGTACAAAACCACTTCAATGTTTCACGCAAAGTTTCATGGTATGAATTACCACTGGCAGTTGTTTACATGACTCACTTTGTGTTTCCGGTTGCTATTGCGGTCATCTTGTGGCTTCGTAATCGCCACGAATGGGATCGCTACATGCGCAGATTTGCGCTGTTACTTGGTTCGGGAGTAGCGACCTATATTTTGTTTCCAGTCGCACCACCGTGGATGGCTGCGCGCGATGGATACATAGCCCATATCGCTCGAATCACTGCTCGCGGGTGGCGCAGCATGGGGCTTTCAACTGTGTCAAAAGTTTTTGACCGCGGCAAAGAAATCACGAACCCAGTGGCCGCGTTGCCATCTTTGCATGCTGCTTTTTCATTATTGGTGGTCGTTTTTTTCTTTAAATGGATGTCAAAACCTT
Organism: Ilumatobacteraceae bacterium; assembly: GCA_044354345.1. Taxonomy (GTDB): domain Bacteria; phylum Actinomycetota; class Acidimicrobiia; order Acidimicrobiales; family Ilumatobacteraceae; genus BACL27. The sequence goes on from JBILAG010000060.1 coordinate 2,517, forward strand.
GGCGAATCATTTCAATACTGTTTCCGCTCTCGATGGCTTTTGCACTCGTTTATTTTGGCGAGCATTACGTCACTGACATTTTGCTGGGCTGGCTCTATGTCGGCGCTGCAAGCTATGTTGCCACTCGTTATGAGCAGAGAAAATTTGTCGAGACTGCAGTTTCAATTACTAGTAACTAGAAGCTAATTTGTGACGCGGCGCGACTCGCAATATACGGCTTAAAGTACTTTGCGCGAATCTCATTATGCAATGGGTCTTCGTCGTAGGCACGCCAACCTGCAACATCATCAAAAGTTGCAGCGATCAAATAGTTAGCGTTAGTTGGTGCCGAAACACCTAAATCAGGGCCGCAGCGGTAATCGCGCACTGAAGGTATTTTTGCAGCCATATCTTTCAGCACTGCCGTGATTACCTCGGCATAATTATCTGGAACTTGATCGTTCCATGTGATTGCCACGACATGTTGCAACATCAGATCAACCCCGAGTACTGACCGCCATCAACCTGCAGGTTTGCGCCAGTAATAAATTTCGCCGACTCACTGCACAAAAATGCAACAACATCACCAAAGTCTTTAGGGTCACCGACAACCCCAGCCGGAATATCTAGCGCCTTAGCGTCAGGTACTGCGCCATATAGCTGTGTGATTCGGTCTGTGGCGTGAGTCCCTGGTTGCACAGTATTTATTGTGACACAGTCACCAGCCACTTCACGGGCAACAGTTTTCAGAAAGCCAGTGAGTCCAGCGCGCATCGTATTTGACAGAATCAAATTAGCGATTGGCTGGCGCACAGCGATAGAAGTTATAGCTACAACTCTGCCCCACTTGCTCGATTGCATCTCAGGCACAACAAGTTTCGTCATTGCGATCATCGACATCAAGCCATTTTGCACAGCAGTTTCGTAACTCTCAACATTTGTACTGGCGAAGTTGCCTGCAGGCGGCCCGCCACCATTTAAAATGACAATGTCAAGATGGCCGAGTGCAGCAGTTGCGTTGCGAATGAATGTTTCGCCACCAGCGACACTTGAAACATCACCAACAATACCGATGCACGAGTTCCCAATTTTTGTAGCGGCATTCGCTACGCGATTGGCATCACGACCGCAAATAGCAACTCGCACTCCGTCATTTGCCAACGCCTGAGCAGTTGCAAAACCAAGGCCGGCCGAGCCACCAGCCACTGCAGCCGTACGTCCGCTAATCGCAAGATCCATAAGAGTTCAGATTAGCGCACCAGCTATTGGCGATCTCATAGACTGGGCGACGTTAGGTGGTGAGACCAAATGGACCGATCGGCAAACACGCCGCGGTCGAGTAAGCGTTACCTTGATGCGATAGCCGATGCGGACACGTTTCCTTATTGGTTAGACGACGTTGACGAGCCCGACTCGAACCCAACTGCAGTGCACAACGAAGACTGCGATCTTTGCGTGGTCGGTGGCGGTTTCACCGGCCTATGGACAGCAATCATCGCCAAACAACGAGACGCAAAGCGTGATGTCGTTCTTATTGACGCGCACGAGATTGGCTCTGGCGCAAGCAGTCGCAATGGCGGATTCATGGATTACTCGTTAACCCATGGCATCGCCAACGCTCAACAAAGATTTCCAGATGAAGTAGATGTTCTTGAACAACTCGGCCGCGAAAATATTGCCGAGATTGAAAAAGTGATTCGTGAGTACAACATTGACTGCGACTTCGAACGCAATGGCGCAATCGAAGTTGCCAGCACTTGGCATCCAGAAAACTACACGGATGAATTAAAAGAGGATTTCTCAATCTTGCGCGACCTCGGGCACGATGTTGTATGGCTTGACCGTGATGCAATGAATGCCGAGGTCCACTCGCCTGTGTTTACCGGTGGCTTGTGGGCAAAAGATACTTCGGCACTCGTTGACCCAGCACGATTGGCATGGGGTTTAAAACGCGTGGCGCAAACTCTCGGTGTGCGAATCTACGAAGACACTCGCGCCGGTGAAATTTCTGAGAACAAATCCGGTATTGAGATCAAGACGGCACTAGCAAAAATTCAAGCACAGAATGTGGCACTTGCAACAAATACTTTTAAACCATTGCTACGCAAGATGAACAAATACATTGCACCCGTTTACGACTACTGCTTGGTCACTGAACCGTTGACAGCGCAACAGCTTGAAAGTATCGGTTGGCACAATCGCCAAGGTCTCGCAGATTGCTCAAATCAGTTTCACTACTTTAGGTTGACTGCTGATAATCGAATTTTATGGGGCGGATACGACGCGATTTATTATTTCGGTGGCCAGATGGATAAAGAACTCGAATCGCGACCAGAGAGTTGGGCGATGTTGTCAAGCCAGTTTTTTACAACATTTCCTCAACTCGAAGGTGTGAAGTTTTCGCACATGTGGGGTGCGCCAATTGATACTTGTTCGCGCTACAGCGTGTTCTGGGGAACGCACTATAAAAATCGTGTCGCATACGCAATCGGATATACAGGTCTCGGGGTCGCGGCATCGCGATTTGGTGGCGAAGTAATGCTTGATCTGCTCGCAGGTAGTTCGACTCGAGCCACTCAAACAGAATTCGTGCGGACCAAACCGAGGGCGTTTCCGCCAGAGCCTTTTCGTTTTATCGGTATACAAGCCACGCGATGGTCGCTTGACTACGAAGATCGCACCGGCAAACGCAATCTGTGGCTTCGTCTACTAGACCGACTTGGGTTGGGTTTCGACTCGTAGTTGATGCTGACCTGATTATCCTGATGAGATGAGGATGATATGAGTTTGCAGAATGTCGCCGACGTACGAAGTGCATTAGACGAAAACAATTACCTTGCGAGTGATGGTTTAGCAACAGCAGTTTTTTTGGCAATGTCACTCAATCGGCCACTACTACTTGAAGGTGAAGCCGGCGTCGGCAAGACAGAACTCGCAAAAGTTTTGGCGACAATTCGCAATAGTGAACTAATTCGTTTGCAATGTTACGAAGGAATCGACTCTGCACAAGCAATGTACGACTGGGATTATTCGCGACAGTTGTTACATCTTCGAACTCTTGAGGCAACCGGAGAAGCTTCTTCGCTCGGTGCCGACAAACTTGAAGGGCAGTTGTATAGCGAAAAGTTTTTGATTCGACGCTCATTGTTGCGAGCCATAGATCAACACGAAGGAACTTCGCCAGTTTTGTTGATTGATGAAATTGATCGGGCTGATGATGAATTTGAAGCTTATTTGTTAGAGGTTCTTTCTGATTTTCAAATTACGATCCCTGAACTTGGCACCTATAAAGCAATTACTCCACCGTTAGTTGTGCTGACTTCAAATCGCACCCGAGATGTGCACGATGCACTCAAACGTCGATGTTTGTATCACTGGGTCGAGCACCCTGATTTTGAGCGTGAAGTCGAGATTGTTCGTCGTCGAGTGCCACAAGTTGCCGAGACATTGGCACGACAAGTAAGCGCTGCTGTTGAGACCCTTCGCAAAATGCAGTTGTACAAGCCGCCTGGTGTCGCCGAAACAATCGACTGGGCAACCGCACTTGGACGACTTGGCGTACGCGAACTTGATGAGTCAACGGTGCAAGCAACTCTCGGCACCGTGCTTAAATACCGCGAAGATCACGAACGAGTTCGCAACAGCGGCGTTGCTGGTCTGGTTAAACAAGCTTTTGAGCGAGGGCTGTACAACGACTAATGAATACTGCAGCAGCAGCGTCACCGGCCCACAACATGGCGGTGGCGTTCGCCCGCGTCTTGCGTGGTGTCGGTTTAGATGCACCGCTTGATTCTGTGATTGTTTTTGTAAGCGCGTTAGAACAACTGGGCCTTGAAAGCCGAAATGATGTTTATTGGGCCGCGCATTCAACATTGATCAGAAGACATGAAGATACACCAATGTTTGATCGCGCTTTTGCGGTTTTTTGGGATCAAAGTACTGCAATTAATAAATCCGAAGACGAGCCAGAAACTATTTCGATGACGTTATTAGTTGATGACGAAAACGAACAAGACAAAAATAACGAAACTGCCGAGCCGATTGATGATGAAAATACAATCACGCTTCGTTTTTCAAGTATTGAAACTCTACGAGAAAAAGACTTTGCAGAATACAATGATGCCGAACTTCGCGAAGCTGAACAATTCATGACTCGTCTTCGTCTGGCAGGACCACCAAAAAAATCACTAAGACTTAATAAATCAAATCATCATGGCGCGCGTCACGATATTCGCCGCACAATGCGCGCTTCGTTACAGCACGATGGCGAGCCGATTGAGAGATATTGGCGAGAGCCGAGTACTCGATTGCGAAGACTCGTCGTGCTTCTTGATATCTCAGGATCAATGGAACCGTATGCAAGGGCATTACTTCGATTCATGCACGCCGCAGTTGTAGGTCGTCAACGTGTTGAAGCATTTACGTTTGGCACACGATTAACACGAATTACGAAAGAACTCACGAGCCGTGACCCCGACCGCGCACTTGCCCAAACTTCAACGCAAGTTTCAGATTGGAGTGGTGGCACACGACTTGGTGAGTGTTTAAGAACTTTTAATGACCATTGGGGCATCGGTGGGATGGCTCGTGGGTCTATTTTCGTAGTACTTTCAGATGGATGGGATCGTGGCGACCCGGAAGTTTTAGCCGAACAGATGCAACGACTAAATCGAGTAGCGTTTCGCATGATCTGGGTAAATCCATTAAAAGTGAGCCCTGGCTATGCGCCATTAGCCAGAGGCATGGCTGCTGCATTACCGTTCATAGATGACTTCGTTGAGGGGCACTCGCTTGATGCTCTGCAACGTTTGACTGAAGTAATTTCTCGAAATTCAAACGAACGACAAAGGATGATGGCAAATGCGTGAGATTCTCAGCGACATCGACCACTGGCGTTCACAAAATAAACGCGTTGCTATTGCTCGAGTCGTCGACATTGAAGGCTCTGGCCCACGAGACCCCGGTGCGGCGATGGCCGTTAATCAAGATGGCGAAGTTTCTGGTTCTGTTTCTGGCGGTTGCGTTGAAGGTGCAGTTGTTGCAGAAGCACTCGAGATTTTAAAAAATGACAGCCCTGGCCAACTTGTTAAATTCGGTTACTCAGATGATGAAGCATTCGCAGTCGGTCTGACTTGCGGCGGAGTCGTGCACCTGTTTATTCAGCCGCTCAATTGGTAATTTGATGTCAACTATTTATTTAACTCTTGCAGAGTTAATTCGCAATAATAAGCCGGTCGTCTTGTTGACAGTTATCGATGGCCCAAATATTGGTGCAACTTTATTGGCAACACCAAATTTAAAAAATATAGGGACTCTCGGTGACTCAGAGCTAGACCGTGTTGCCGTGCGCGATGCTCTAGGTGAACTTGAGGCCGGTCGCACTAGCGTTCGCAATTACGGACCATCTGGTCAAGTTACACCAGAAGATCTGCACGACACACCTACTGTGCGTGTGTTCGTTGAATCTTTTTCTCCACCGCCGCAAATGATTATTTTTGGTGCTGTCGATTTCACTGCTGCATTAGCAAAGGTTGCCAAGGTGCTTGGCTACTACGTTGTGGTCTGCGATGCTCGTGAAGTTTTTGCAACAAAGCGTCGATTTCCGATGGCTGATGAAGTACTCGTCACTTGGCCCACGCCAGTCCTAACTGCTCGTGGCGCAGATTTCGGGCCCCGTGATGCAATCTGCATCTTGACCCACGATCCGAAGTTTGATGTACCCGCAATTCAGGGCGCACTGGCAACAAACGTGGGTTACATCGGCGTCATGGGCAGTCGAAAGACTCATGCCAAACGTCTCGAACGATTGACCGAAGTCGGGGTAACAGCGACAGCAGATCTTGAACGCTTGATGTCTCCAATTGGTCTTGACATCGGTTCACGTACCCCAGAAGAGACTGCTATTTCAATTTGTGCCGAGATCATTGGTCGTCGCGTTGGTCGTATCGTGCCATCACTTCGTGAAAGCACTGGCCCTATCCATAGGTGACAAGGCTTATGTCACATCAAATCAAATAACATCGCGTCATCTAAATTTTTGACACTCGTTCAAAAATTGAGAGTACAGTACCAGATAAGTACAATCTTTAACTTTGCGGCTGGTCAATTGATAGTGCGCCTCATCTGAGAGTATGACGTAAAAATTTGTAGCTGGTAAATGTCTGTAACGTGCCTCATCTGAAAACTGTGTAGCATTTAGTGCTGAATTGGGCAACACCCCCCGAAAGAAGGACTCAATAAATTATGGCGATTTCTCAAAAAATTCTGAAAGCAAAAATTGCGCTTCAACAAGAAGCGGTTGCAAAGCAATTGCGAAAACTTCGCATTGACGCCGAAATGAGCCAAGATAATCTCGCCCAACTCGCTGGAATCGACCGCAAAACAATTAATCGAATTGAAAATGGGCATTTTTCGCCGACCCTTGACACGATCACCCGCGTGTGCGTCGTATTGAAGATCACACCAAGTAATTTGTTGGGTAGTGGCAAAACAACGCAAAAATAGTAGCTGCTCGCAAGAGTTTTCTTGAAAACTAGTTCTCCTACAGTCGCAATTTTGCTGGCTGCAGGTGGAGGAACTCGCTTCAGTGGAAGCGAACATAAACTTACTGCACTTATTTCAAAACGTCCGGTTTGTGCGTGGTCACTTGAGCACTTACTAGAAGCAAAATTTGAAAATGTAGTTGTTGTAACTGGAGCCGTGAAATTACATTCTGCTCTCGAAATTGAAGATGTAAATAGAAGTGACACTATACAAATTGTCAATAACCCACTCTGGCAGTCAGGTCTTGCAAGTTCTTTGCAATGTGGCATCAATGTTGCCCGAGAACTTGGCGCACAAGCAGTTGTAGTTGGTCTTGCAGATCAACCTGCTGTTCGAGCTGCAGCGTGGCTAAAAGTTGCAGCATCAAATTCTCCACTTGCGGTTGCAACATACGACGGTGTCCGCGGCAATCCAGTGCGTTTGCATGCAGAGCTTTGGCAATTGTTGCCCGAGACTGGTGATGACGGTGCACGCATGCTGTTTAAGTCACACCGAGATCTAATTGAAGAGATCCCATGTCTTGGCTCAGCTCAGGATGTTGACACCATTTCTGACCTCGAACTTCTTCGTGAAGTCTTTGAAAATATTCGTGACTAGTAATGCTCAAAGCATCTGACCAAGACATTGCGCGAGTAACAGAACTTCTCGGACGCCGACCACAAGGCGATTTCGAAGTTGTCGTGCGAGACATCACTGGTGACCCGGTAGTTGTAAAAAACGAACCACTACTTTTTGATGGCACACCGATGCCGACAAGGTTTTGGCTAGTCGGTTCGCAACCGCATCTGCTCGTGAGTCGTTTAGAGTCTGCGGGTGACATTGATCTTGCTGAAAGCGAAGTTGACGCACAAGAACTTGCACAGACGCACATGATGTATGCGATTGAGCGCGACAGCCAAATACCAGCAGACCACGTCGGGCCACGACCACATGGTGGCGTTGCGGGCACACGCACCGGAGTGAAGTGTCTGCACGCGCACTACGCGCATTGGCTTGCTGGTGGCAAAGACGTGGTCGGGGATTGGGTTGCTAAACGGCTAGCTATTTAGCTAGCCGGCTAACTAATCGAATAGTTAGCCGAATACTTCTCGATCATATTAGGGTGCGATATCAATGGATTCAATTTTCGCAGCGATTGATATCGGCAGCAACTCAACAAATTTATTGATCACCGATAGTTCGGGCAAAACTCTTGAACGAATCGTGCGATCAACTCGCCTCGGTGCCGGACTAACAAAAACTGGCTCACTCAGTGATGAGGCAATTGAACGAACTGTATCTTGCATCAAAGAATATGCGGCGCTAATTAATCATCACAAAGTGACAGATAAGCGAATTGTTGCCACGCAAGCATGCCGAACCGCAAATAATTCAGAAACATTTTTCGAAAAAGTGAGAGCATCTAGTGGTTTGGAGCCCGAGATAATTTCGGGCGAGCAAGAAGGTTCACTTGTCTATCGCGGTGCAACATTTTCGTTCGAGCAGTCAACAAGCAAAAGAACTCTGGTAATAGATATTGGTGGCGCGTCAACCGAATTAATGATCGGCGCAGAATCACTTCTGACCGCAGTCAGCATTCCATTTGGGGCAGTGACTCTTAGCGAAAGCGAGTTGCATCGCGACCCACCTCGCCCTGAAGAGCTGACAAACTCTATTTCACTCGTATCCGATGCGGTTGACGATGCCGTTCACATGAACCCTGAATTGGCAAGTGCTGATCAAATAATTGGTGTAGCAGGAACGATCGTGACGATTGCCGCTGTTGAACTCGGGCTAAAACAATTCGATCCCGAGAAACTGCACGCAATGCGATTAACTCGTGAAGCAGCTGAAGATGTTTTTCGAACTTTGGCAACAGAGCCGTTAATCGACAGGGTTTTCAACCCGGGGTTACCTCGCGACCGAGCCGACATCATCGTGGGTGGATGTTGTTTACTAGTAGCAGTGATGCGAAGACTGCAAATACCAGAGTTGATTGTCAGTCAGCATAATTTGCTGGACGGCATCGTTGACGAGCTGCGAAACAGGTCAGCATGAGTGGCGCTTCACGAAATTCGGTTGGCTCTGCGAGCCCAATATACAGTAGCCAGCATCCCGCTGGGTCTCAGTTAACAACTCTTCGTCTTCAAGGCAAACGAGTAATGATGCGACCACTTATGCCAAGCGATTATGCCGCTTGGAGCGAGGTGCGTTTACGAAATGGAGATTGGCTATTGATCTGGGAGCCAAAGCGTTCAGAATACATTGCAGACCCAGCCACTGACGCTCAGGCATTTGAACGCCGATGCGTTGCTCGTGATCGCGAGCGACTTGCTGGCACTTCATACACGCTCGGACTTTTTATTGAAAATAAATTTGCGGGCGAGGTAAACCTGAATAATGTCATACGCGGCGCAATGCAAACCGGAACGGTCGGATATTGGATTGATCGCAAGCAAGCCGGAAATGGCTACGTCGCAGAAGGCGTAGCTGTATTGTCTCGCTTCGCGTTTGAAGAATTGAAACTTCACAGAATTGAAGTATGTATTATTCCAAGAAATACGAATAGCAAAAAAGTTGTGGAGAAACTCAAATTTCGTCTTGAAGGCTTAGCGGAGAGATTTCTAGAAATTAACGGCGTATGGGAGGACCACTTGCGTTACGGGTTCACGATTGAAGAATGGCAAAACCGCAAAGCAGCAATAACTCAACAATGGCTGGTCGCTAAAACTTAAAGCCTAAATTTTGAAGTTACGATTTTTTGATTCGGTTTTGTAGGGCTGCCAAACGTTCGGCAAACCATGGTTGACGCGTTGTCCAGACTTGGGGCTCAAGTTCTTTAGCGACTGCTTCGTCATGCGTCGCGACGTTTGCCATCTCTTGAATTGTACGTTTCGTGACGATTGCCAACTCGCGAGGTGCACTCGCTGCTCGAACAGCCATCACACGCGCAGTTGCCATTAACTCATCGTCGGGTACACATTTGTAAACCAGCCCAACTCGTTGCGCCTCGTGACCATCAAGAATTTCACCGAACACAACCGCGGCCATCGTGGCTTGTGGCCCAACGATATTTTGAAACATCCAAGTGTGGCCACCACCTGGGTGTAAACCAATTTGCAAAAATCTAGTATCAAATTTCGCACGATGCGCGGCAATTCGCACATCACAGCACAGTGCAAGATTCATACCTGCACCAACTGCAGCACCGTTAACCGCCGCAATCGTCGGCAAAGGCGTTCGCGCAATTCGTAAAAATCCTTCATAGATTTTTGTCAGCGATTCGC
>JBILAG010000140.1:0-3340 GCA_044354345.1 Ilumatobacteraceae bacterium
CAACTGCCGTCTGTCGCGCACTTGTTAAAGAGATGAACGAGATTCGTGAAGACTCTGGCGGCAATTTCGCTGAGTTTGTCTTGCGTGACTATGTTCGTGAACTGCCGATTTATGACGGCGATCTAGACATCAACGCAGATAATGAAACCCCACATGCTGCTGTTGTTGAAATGCGTCGCGAACTGAGCGAGGCCCATGCGATCATCATCGGCACACCCGAATATAACTACAACGTGCCAGGTGGATTAAAAAACTTCATCGATTGGGCGTCGCGGCCATTCGCCAAGCACTCTTTAATTGGTCGTCGTGTCGGTGTGTTCGGTTGTTCGCCAGGCGACCGAGGTGGCAAAGCCGCAGTTGAGTATCTGCGAAACATTGTGCCATTGCTCGGCGCAACGCTCGTTGGGCAAGAGTTGCTGTTTCCGAAAATAAATTCTTTGATCTCGCCAGACGGCAACGTGGACACAAGCGTGATGTCGCCACTATGTGAATTGGCTAACGAACTCGCCGCGGTAATCGACTAGTTCGACTAGTAAGCGCCCGCTAAACCCGCTAATGTCGGGTTAGATGAATGCCAAGCGTTTGTTTCTAGCCGTTGTATTAGCGGTTACCGGTGCAATGCAAGTTGTGTCGTCGCCGGTTTCGGCAGCAATCACACCGCCGACACAGTCATATCTAATGTCATTTCACACCTGTACAGCAGGTGTAACTGATTGCAATAATCCGTCGAACCACATTGTTCAACTCGCACAAAGTTCAGATGGCGTTTCGTGGAGCCTGCTCAACGGTTGGCAATCTTTCAAAGGTTCCGTCCCTGATGTTTTTCGCCGAGGCGACACGCTTTATTTGTATTCAACTAGTGGTCTAATGCGAATTGATATGAAGACTGGTGCCACCTCGACAACAGCAGTGTCTTTGAGTAGCGGATCTTATGTCGACCCGTCGCTGGCGCAATTGCCAGATGGGCGATTGATTATGTTTTACCTACCCGGCATTCCAGGTCAAGACCCAGCTGGTTGTGCTCAGGGCGAATCGTCATGCGTGCGACAAATTAAGTCGGCAGTCGAAGTTGCTGGTAGTGACGGCGCACAGTTTGCAGTTGACGATGGAGCAAGAATCACTGAGACGATTTCAAACTCATCGTTCAGTGATCCAGATATTTTCTTCAACGGAACTCAATGGGTGTTGTATATCTCAAAGGGGCCAACGGTGCATGCATACACCTCGACTTCTCTACAAGGAACTTATGCATTCAAAGCAGTTGTTTCGAATAACCTTGGCGGCGTGCCAGCAGGCTTGCAAATGGCTGACGGTTCAGTTGCGACATATGTGCACAGGTCGACTGGGTCGGCAAGCGAAATTCGTCGTGCAACTTCAGCAACAGGTGATTCGTCTATTGCATCATTTGCCACGGTGCTGACCGCACAGGCACTCGGGCTAGGTAATAATGCCGAGAGCCCGGGGCTTGCTCTGAACGTTGCGGGCATTGCGTGTGCGTCGTGTTTAACGCAAACTTCGACAGCTACAACTTCGACAACTACTGCGACGACCGCACCGGCTACTACGGGCTCGGGTGCCAGCAATTCGAAGATCACAATTAGCTGTGTAAAAGGTAAAACTGTTAAAAAAGTAACGGGCACTAACCCCAAGTGCCCGGCCGGCTACAAAAAGAAATAGTCGTCTAACGTTCGGTCAGGCAATATCACAACAAAACAATTGGGGGGATAAGCACATGAAATACGAATTTTCATACGGTGATCCGATCAGCGAAGAAGATGCTCTTGCCAAACTTCGAGAGATGGGATTACACGCATTCGCCTTTGACGTAAATACTGAGACCGATGAGCCTCTTCACTGGCACGAGTTCGAAGGTGCTGCATGGATAATTTCAGGCTCGGGCTCATTCGCCGATGAAACAGGTGCAGTCACCCATGTGAAGGCTGGTTGCCATTCTCGTTTTCCGGCGGGATGGTTGCATCAAGACCTCGCAGGAACAAAAGTTCGAGTAGCCATTGGGACAAATCTTCCATATGAACAATGGACTCACCCGATAAATAAAGAGCCGAGCACTCGTCCAGTTGAATTGGTTAGTTGACCGAAATATTTGTAGGGCGCAAGAAAAATAGAGAAATAGATAAATATTTGCTCTGAGAGCGTGTCACACGGTTGAAGTATCATCCGTGTGATGAGTCTTCAAGTTGAATATGTCAGTCGGCTTACTGACGTGCTTCAACCTGTGGTTGATTATCTTCGCCAGCCTGTTGATCTGTTCGCAAAACAGCACATCGTTGTGCCGACCGCTGGCGTCAAGGCATGGCTGACATCAGAAGTTGCCAAGCAACTTGGCACGAGTGGCGTCGGCAAGACCGACGGCATTATCGCCAACGTTGAAATTGATTTTCCTGGTTCGTTAACCAAGTTTCTCAAACCAAATGTTTCTGATGAACACGATCAATGGTTGATAGAGAACCTGATGTTTCATGTGCTCGATGTAATTTCGCAAGATTCGCAGTATCAAGATTTAATCAAACGATCAGGTGGTCAGTTGATTGCTGCGCGCGCAATCGCCGATCGATTTGATCGGTATCACGTTCGTCGCCCTGCAATGATTCGCCTCTGGGAGCAGGGTAAGCCCGCGGTCAGCCCAACCGCGCACAACCCAAATGCCAAACAACTCAACGCCACCGATACGTGGCAATTCGAATTATGGAGTGCAGTTCGAAAACGCATCGGCCAACCCAGCCCGGCCGCGCGAAAGCCAGAGTTGTCTGCAAAAACGCCGAAACAGATTTTGGTTGTTGGGTTTCAGTCTTTGAGCCCGGGGCAAATTGATGCACTGTTGCAACTCAAAGAGCATGTTGAAATTCGAGTTGTGTTGGTTCACCCGTCGCCGGCGATTTCGAAAAAGTGGGCTGTGGCGGCGAGCGCGAGTGCGAGCGCGACGATTGGTTTGATTCCAGAACGTAACCCATCACCGACTTTGCCGACTGATATCGATCCACTTGTTAATTCGTGGTTGATGGGTTCGCAAGAACTCGAAACTTTGCTTGCATCGCAAGGTATTAAGTCGACCCACGCGCAACACAATGCCGCGACTTCGCAAACACTTCTCGGCCGAATGCAACACACGGTCAGTCAGCAATTATTAGCGGTTAAAACCGAATTAGATATTTCAGATCGATCTTTGACGATTCATCGTTGTCATAACTTGGGGCGACAAATTGAAGTGCTTCACGATGCATTGTTGCACGCGTTTAATGACCTTAAAGATTTGCAACCACATGAGATTGTGGTTCTGTGCCCAAATATTATGACCGCAGCGCCATATCTAGAAGCGACA
>JBILAG010000141.1:0-3260 GCA_044354345.1 Ilumatobacteraceae bacterium
AAGTATCATCCGTGTGATGAGTCTTCAAGTTGAATATGTCAGTCGGCTTACTGACGTGCTTCAACCTGTGGTTGATTATCTTCGCCAGCCTGTTGATCTGTTCGCAAAACAGCACATTGTTGTGCCGACCGCCGGCGTCAAGGCATGGCTGACATCAGAAGTTGCCAAACAACTTGGCACGAGTGGCGTCGGCAAGACCGACGGCGTTATTGCCAACGTCGAAATTGATTTTCCTGGTTCGTTAACCAAGTTTCTCAAACCAAATGTTTCTAATGAGCACGATCAGTGGTTGATCGAGAACTTGATGTTTCATGTGCTCGATGTAATTTCGACAGACACCGCGTATCAACCATTAATTGATCGAGCTGGTGGCCAACTAAAGGCTGCGCGAGCAATGGCTGATCGATTTGATCGCTATCACGTTCGTCGCCCTGCAATGATTCGCCTCTGGGAGCAGGGCAAGCCCGCGGTCAGCCCAACCGCGCACAACCCAAACGCTAAACAACTCAACGCAACCGATATGTGGCAATTCGAATTATGGAGTGCCGTTCGTAAACGCATCGGTCAACCTAGCCCGGCCGCGCGAAAGCCAGAGTTGTCTGCAAAAACTCCGAAACAGATTTTGGTTGTTGGGTTTCAGTCGCTGAGCCCTGGGCAAATTGATGCGCTGTTGCAACTAAAAGAACATGTTGAAATTCGTGTTGTGTTGGTTCACCCGTCGCCGGCGATTTCAAAAAAGTGGGCGGTGGCGGCGAGTGCGAGTGCGAGCGCAACGATTGGCTTGATTCCCGAACGCAACCCATCACCAGTTATGCCAACTGATATTGATCCGCTGATTAATTCGTGGTTAATGGGTTCGCAAGAACTCGAAACTTTGCTCGCGTCGCAAGGTATCAAGTCGGCCCACACGCAACACAATGACGCAAGTTCGCAAACACTTCTCGGCCGCATTCAACACACAGTTAGCCAACAATTGCAGCCGACCAAAACCGAATTAGATACCACCGATCATTCGCTGATAATTCATCGTTGTCATAACTTGGGTCGACAAATTGAAGTGCTTCACGATGCATTGTTGCACGCATTTAATGATCTCAAAGATTTGCAACCACATGAGATTGTGGTGCTGTGCCCAAACATTATGACCGCAGCGCCGTATCTCGAAGCGACATTTGCTCGCACTGTGCAAGTTGTCGGGGGCGAGGGCAAGAGTCAGATCGCGAGCGCGGGTGGCAAAAAACGCGACGTAAAGATTCCGCTTATTGTTGCAGACCGCGGCATTCGCCAAATTAACGAAGCATCGGCATTGCTCGCAAACGTGATTGATCTAGTGCAATCACGATGCTCGATTGAAGGGGTTCTATCGGTTGCAACTTCGCCGCTAGTTCTCAAAAATCTTGGTGTCAGTTCTGAAGGCGTAGAGCATTGGTATCGCTACGTCGAAAATGCGAATGTGCGATGGGGTCTGACTATTGAGCATCGAAAACTTAATGGATTAAACGCGCCCGAACTAAGCGCCCACACGTGGCGTGCCGGCCTTGAGCAAATGTTGTTAGGTGCGCTAGTTGCTGATGGCACGCAAACTTTTGACTCACTCGCAGTTGACGCGCTTGATGATGTTGATCTCTCAGACATCGACGAGATCTCTGCGCTGATTCGCGTATTCGACGCAGTGTTGCAACTTGCAGACTTTGCAACTCAACGGCGCACGGTGGCTCAGTGGTGTGATGCGATTGAAGCCGCGATCGTTAGTTTGTGCGGTGAGTCTTGCGATGAACTTGCGATGCCGCTTCAACAACTCAGTTCGCTACGTAAATCGGCCGCGGGCAACACGGTTGGTGTTGACTACAGCGATGTTGCGACTCAATTAAACGAGATGCTCAATGAGGTGCCGGGTCGTCAGCCGCTACGCACTGGTGCAATCACTGCGACTTCAATGATCCCATTACGAGGTGTGCCGTTTCGTGTTGTATGCGTTGTCGGTTTTGACGAAGAATCTTTGTCGTCTAGCGAAGGCGAGGGTGACGATTTGATCGAACGCCAACGCCTAATCGGTGACTCTGATGCTCGGCTCGATGTGCGTCGCTCGTTGCTTGATGCAACGCTTGCCGCTCAAGAACGTTTGATTATTACTTGCACGGGTCAAAGTATTAAAAACAATCAGCGTCTACCGCTCGCCACACCGCTCGCCGAGTTTGTTGATTTCGCTCGCCGGCTCGGTGTTGGTCAGCAAGCGCCAAATAAACATCTCAGCGAAATTGAAATCGAGCATCCGCGACACACCACGAGTGTGCGCAACTTCTTTAGAGACACAGTTCAATCGGGTCGTATATGGTCGCACGATAATGTTGCGCGCCAAGCTGCAATCACATTAGGTGATGCGATTGTTACGAAACCGTTGAGCGAGGTTATTTTGCCGGCGCCAGAACCGTCAATGCCTGTGGTGCTCACACCAGAGTTGCTCGAAAAAACATATGTCGAACCAATTGAAATCTATTTGCGTCAGACACTTGAGATGTTTGTTCACCGCAAAAATGAGCAAGAGACACCGGCGATTATCCCCCTAGAAATAGATAAAAAAACTGCAGCAGGTTTAGCCCAAGAGTTATTGATGCTCACATCGGTCGATAAATCGCCTGACGCGCCAGATACGTGGCAAGCCGAAGTTCGACGCTCTGGCGTTGTACCGCCCGCACCATTTGGCGACGAAGCATTTCAAGAAGTTCAAGATCTAGTTGAGGCAATGCAATCTGCACTTGCGCAGCACAATATTGATCTCGCAGCACTTGCGGCGGTTGCGGTCGATCTCGAAGTTTCGCCCGGTGTCAAGTTGGTGGGCGATATACCGATGTGTACGCAAGGCGCAGAAATGATCACGTCAGTTATTTGTTACCGCGCGAGTTATAAGAGTTACGAATACGAGCCGGCGTTGCGTCGACTCGCAATTCGGTTGCTGATTGCGCGCGCTGCTGGTCTGCAGATCAATAAAGGTTTCGTGCTTGCGCGTCACGAAAAATGGCCTAGTGACCCCAAACATTTAGTTCGTGAACGCACCGTTGTGTTGAACGAATCAGTCACTCAGGCCGTAGCCAAAGAGCGACTCGCAATATTGTGCGAAATGGCGCGAACCGCTTTGGCTGCACCGTGTGCAACTTTTGGCAAAACGGCTGATGCCACAACCGCTGACATGCTCAACGAATTTGACGCATTTGTTTCGAGCGACGATTTTCATAAGTCAAACGAGTTCATCGTGTTTGGTG
>JBILAG010000003.1:0-45060 GCA_044354345.1 Ilumatobacteraceae bacterium
CTTTCGTTCAACAACAATTGGTTCGGAAAGTGATGTTGGTTTTTCTATCGTTAATTGTTCTAGAACGTCATTGGCTGTAGCGGTTTGAATATCTACTAGTAGTTGCCGATCAGCTGCACCGATCTCGTCTAACGCGTCGCGTACCAACGACATATAACGAGTCAAAATTCGATCTCTAACGAACGAGTTTGGCACCCTTAAACGCAAACTCATTTTGTCGTCGGCAACCGCAATTGCATCGTTGAAGGTCGAGAACCACACAGCTTCAGAAACTTGCGAGCGCAAAACTTGGGCGGTTGCTTTCCAAATAGTTTCGTGTTCTTGTGTTGAGTCGATTGTTTCGATAGTCATTTCGTTAGTCATTTCTTTTTCTTTCATGCTTTGCGACACTTGTTTTTTGCTGTAATTAAAGTTGTTAAATTAAGACCAAATCTTCAAAATTGAAAAACCCAGCAAAGCCGGCAAGGCATTGTGGATAGATCCGTAAAAAATTAATCGGGACGCAGAAATTAGCAGGTTTTCCACAGGGAGAGAAATGCTGAGGATTTTTGTTATGGCGTTGCCCTCTGATACTTCTACCCCTATCGTTAGAAGTACGAATTTTTCTTGACGTCAGGAGCCGTGCGTGAAACGCACCTTTCAACCAAACAATCGCCGTAGGTCCCGCAAACACGGGTTCCGCAACCGTATGAGCACTCGAGCCGGCCGGGCCGTGCTTAAATCTCGACGGGCAAAGGGCCGCTACCGGCTCTCTGCTTGATCAGTCGCATAAAAACGCGACAGACTTTTCAAAAACTTCAGCAAGACGGAACATATGTTCGCTCAGGGTCTCTTTGGTGCAGCATGTTAGTAGACCAAACTTTGACTCAACCAGCAGTTGCTTACGCAATTGGTCACCAAGTCGGCGGGGCGGTTGAACGCAATTTATTGCGGCGTCGATTGCGCGAAATTCTTAAGACTAAATCGATCGTTCCTGGATCGTACTTAATTGGTGCCTATTCAGGCGCAAAAAAGCTGAAATTTGAAGATTTAGGGCATAATGTCGATAATTTATTGGCAAAATGTGCTCAAAAAGTCGCAATAACCAACAAAATCAGCTAATTATGCGTAATTTTCTTCTCAAATCCATCAGTTTTTATCAAAAAGCGTTTTTTTACCGTTTGTCGCCTTGTCGGTTTTACCCAAGTTGTTCAAATTACGCTGCGGAAGCAATTGAGACTTTCGGCTCTTTTAAGGGTGGATGTCTTACTTTGCGTCGTTTGTGTCGCTGTCGACCTTTCGGACCGAGTGGCTATGACCCTGTGCCAGAGAATTGTTTTAATCATTCACATTCAATGAAAGCGACTCACAAACATGTTTGAAGTTTTTTTTAACTCTGCCGCTTGGCTGATTGCCTTTTTTTACGGCTTAGTCCCCGATTATTCATTCGCAATTGCAATGGTTGCAGTTGCGGTGATGTTGTTGATCACTCCGTTAACACTTAAAAGCACTAAAGGCATGCTTGAAATGCAGCGCCTCCAACCAGAAATGAAAAGGTTGCAACAACAATTCAAAGGCGATCGTCAAAAACTAAACGAAGGGATGATGAAGCTTTACCAAGAACACAAAGTCAATCCTCTTGCATCATGTCTACCTTTGCTCGCCCAAATGCCGGTATTTATTATTATGTTTCAGGCAATCCGGGGTTTAACTTCTAGGGCAACTCCTGATAGCCCATTTACCCCAAAACATCTTGATAAAACCTCGGCGATATATGAGTCGCTTGTTGGTAAAACCGAAATGCTTTCGTTTGGCATCGATTTAGCTAAAACACCGGCTCGAGCGATGCAAGATAATTTTGCTTCTGGGTTGATTTACGCCTTTTTAGTAGTGGCTTTAGCGGGTTTATATCTAGTTCAGCAAAGAATGATCGCATCGCGAACCGTTAGCCCAACTATGTCGGCAGGACAGGCAAAGTTGATGCAATATATGCCCGTTGCGTTTGCTGTTTTTCAGGTTTGGTTGCCAACCGCATTGATTGTTTATTACATGATGCAAGCGATTATTCGAATTATTCAACAGCAATACATCACCCAACGTTTCTATAAAAAAGACGACAGCCTTGGCAAGCAAGCGCAAGCTGCGAGTGCGACAGCTCGAGACATGAAAAACTCTTCAGCTGATGACAAGAAAGTTAAGTCAAAAAAAGAGACGAATTCGAGTGAACCGCAAACTTTTGTCAGTAAGCGTGTTACTCCGCCAAAGAATAGCTCTGTTGCTCCAACGCGACGCCGACCTCAACCGCCGGGGAAAAACCGCAGCAGTTTCGTGCAAAAGAAAAATAAACCAAATAATTAATTCTCAGATTTTAGAAAACAACCGAAGGGAAATTGAATCATGGAATGGGTAGAAACAACAGCAGAGACAATTGACGACGCTAAAGCATTGGCACTCGATCGTTTAGGAGTTGACGACGGAGATGCAGAATTTGAAATCGTCGAAGAACCAAAAGCAGGACTTTTTGGCAGAACTCGTGGCGAAGCCAGAGTGCGAGCTCGTATTAAGCCAAACTCGGTTCGAGCCAAAGCCGACCGCCGTGATCGTCGTGGTAAGCCGACAACCGATCGGGCAGCTCGACCAAGTACAACACGTAACGAGCGAAGTTCAAGGCCTGAACGCACAGAACGAAACGATCGTGGCCCACGTCCAGAGCGAGGCTCTCGATCACCTCGACCTGAGCGTTCAAATCGAAGCGAAGCACCACGTGAACGCACGCCTCGAGCTGAGTTACCACCAGTTGATCCAACCACTGTGAGTGATGTCGCAACTACATTTTTGCAAGGTCTTGTCACTGCAGCTGGCTTAAAAGGTTCAGTGTCGTCAAAAGTTGAGGGTGAGAATATTGACATCGATGTATTGGGTGACGATCTTAATTTCTTAGTTGGCACCAAAGGCGCAACACTTTTGGCCTTGCAAGATTTAACTCGTGTTGTGAGCCAGCGTCGTTTGGGTGACCATGAAACTCGACTTCGAGTCGATGTTGCTGGTTATCGCGAAAAACGCCGTGAAGCTCTAAGTCGATTCGCGCTCAAAGTCGCTGCCGACGTAAAAACTTCTGGCCAAGCACGAGCATTAGAGCCAATGAACTCATCTGACCGCAAGATTGTTCATGACGCACTTGTTGACAGTGAAGGAATTGCGACTCGCTCTGAAGGTACTGATCCGTTTCGTCGGGTAGTTGTGGCTTTGGCTTCAACTTTAGAATCTTCAACTGAATTTGATGACTCAGACGATTCAGATGACTCATCAGAGTCATAAAACCAAGTAAATTTTAAGGTCTTGACGCAATAATTAAACAAGTTAGTTGTTTTTAACGCACGACTATTTAAAACTGTTAAAGAATTGTGTAGTTTTGAGTTGTGCTTGAACCATCTCGAGGCGATTCCAAAATGGTAGACGCGTCACGTCTGCGAGTTTTAGAAAGAATTCTGCGAGAAGCCCAGCGAATTGGGGCGTTATCTAATGCCCCAGTTACAGAGATTATTGGTCACGCCAAGTGGTTCGCTGAAGCCATTCCGGTAACGGCTCGTACCGCAATAGATTTGGGCAGCGGTGCGGGTGTGCCTGGTCTAATAGTCGCGCTATTTTGTCCTTTACTGAACATTCAATTGGTTGATCGTAGAGTTGGCCGTACAGATGTTTTAGTACGAGCTGTTCATGCATTAGACCTCGTGGATCGAGTAACTGTCAGATGTTGCGAGATATCAGACATGATCAAAGACTCAACTTGGGTTAAACATTTTGATGTCGCAATGAGTCGTGGTTTAGGACCACCAATTCAAACGCTTAACTTTTCCCGAGAACTCGTAAAGCCGGGTGGCGCAATCATAATTAGCGAGCCTCCACCAGGTATTGACTCTCGGTGGGATCAACAACAAGTACGAGCCTTGGGCTTAGAGGGGCCATCAAGAATCGGCGCTGTGGCAATGTTTCACGTGAAACAATTTGGCTCTGACAATGAAACTACCGCTTCGTAACACTCATTTTTCGCACTAAGAGACTACTCAAAACCCTTTAAAATATGGGTTTTGCCAAAAATTGTTTCACGTGAAACATTAATTAAGAGCTACTTCTGCCCAGACATCTCACTAGACATCTCACTAGCCATCTGACTATCCATACGACATAAGGTTCGAGAGATTATGCTCTGTATATGAGTGAAAAAGATCAATCTGTGAGCGAAACGGAACGCCGTCCTCTGCCACGAATAATTGCATTCGCCAATCAAAAAGGCGGGGTGGGTAAGACCACCACTACCATCACTGTTGGCGCGGCCTTAGCCGAACTCGAATATCGGGTTTTAATCATAGATCTCGACCCCCAGGGCAACGCTTCTACCGGTCTTGGGATCAACTCACGGGATTTAGAGTCAACAATTTATGATGTATTATTGCGAGGCGAAAAATTAGAAAACTGCGTTGAACCCACGTCAATAAAGAATCTGTTCATTGCACCATCTAATCTTGATTTGGCGGGCGCCGATATTGAATTGGTTTCTGAAATGGGTCGTGAACAACGCTTAAAAAAAGCAATCGAAGCAATAATTGATCAATACGACTATGTTTTATTGGATTGTCCCCCATCATTGGGCTTATTGACAATCAACGGCTTGACAGCGGCCAACGAGATATTTGTCCCGATTCAGTGTGAATACTTTGCACTCGAAGGACTGGGTCAATTGTTGCGAAGCGTTGATCGTGTTAGCCAGGTGCTTAATCCAACCCTGCAAGTTAGCCATATTGCTTTAGTAATGCACACTCATACGACTTTGGCTGACGATGTTGTGCGAGAAGTTCGAGAACACTTTGGCGATAAAGTCTGTAAAGCGGTCGTACCAAGATCTGTGCGTGTTGCTGAAGCACCATCGCACGGACAACCTATTACGTCGTTTGATCCAAATTCGGTAGCAGCAAAGGCATACCGAGAAATCGCAAAGGAGATTAGTGGTGGTACGTCCCAAAGGGCTAGGTAAAGGAATTGAATCACTAATTCCAAGTCGTCCAATTGAACGATCAATTGGTGAAGAGGACTCAGCGCAAGTTGACGGCATGGGTCTGCGAAGTATCGAGATCAAAACTATTTCTCCAAATCCGAATCAGCCTCGCTCCTATTTTAATGAAGATTCGTTAGACGAATTATCGGCATCAATTAAAGCAGTAGGAGTACTTCAACCAATTCTTGTCAGGCCATTAAAACAAGTTGACGCAACTACTGGTATTGCCTTTGAGTTGATCGCCGGCGAGCGACGTTGGCGAGCAGCGCAAAAGGCAGGTTTAGTACTAATTCCTGCTTTGGTTCGTGAAACTGATGATGTTTCTTCTGTTGAACAAGCATTAATTGAAAACTTGCATCGACAAGACTTGACACCACTCGAAGAAGCCGCTGCATATAAACAACTATTAGATGATTTTTCGATGACCCACGAACAAGTAGGAGAGCGGGTCGGTAAAACACGCACAGTGATCACTAACTCACTGAGACTTCTTTCTCTGCCTCCGTCAATTCAACAACTTCTGGCTGGCGGCAGACTTTCAGGTGGCCACGCCAGAGCGCTACTTGGTGTTCAAGACAAGACCGCCCAAGAAAAATTGGCTCAGCAGTGCGCCGATGAAGGTTGGACAGTTCGGGCAACCGAAGATGCCGTGCGAGCCACAACCGGTCGTCCAAGCAAAACTGACAGTTCAAATAACGAACAAAATAAACTGCCTAAAAAGTCGGTACCTACGACGACTCTTCCTGTTCCTGGCTTAGTTGAGTTGCAGAGGTTGCTCGGCGAACATTTGTCAACGAAAGTTTCAATCGTCGCAACAGCTGGACGTGGAAGAATGACTGTCGAATTCGCAGATCTTAATGATCTAGAGCGAATTTATCGAGCAATGACTGACGGCGTTCCAAGCGGCGAGGGAGTATAGTTAACTCTCAGGTTTACCTTACAGATAAACCTTTATAGAGACTTCGCACAGAATGTGCATAATCTGTGGAAAACTTTCACAAAGATGTAGTTTTTAGATATCAAACTACGACGAAGTAGTTTTAACCCATATAGCCATTGATTTCGCGAGATTATCGGCAATCACCGTGCAATGGGGATAAATGACCCGAAAGGGTCCTAATCCACAGAGAACCGCAGGCATTGTCGTTTCACGTAAAACTTGCAGACGCATTCCAGCAACTGTGGGTGAGAACCAAGGCGCAGACCGTTCTATGGCTTCGGCGGCTAAGGTCGCAAAGATATGACCCGTAACTGAATGGAAGCCTTTTGTGTGATAGTACGCAATTTCAAAACTAGCGGTTTCGCGAGTTTCAATGCCGATGTAAAGGTTGGCTGCGAAGTCATTGGCAAGTTGTGCATGTCGGTGTGGGTCGTCATCGTGGATAACCGCGACGTTGGTGCGTTGGGCCCGTAATCGATCGCACAACTCATGAGTCAAGTTATCCAGCGCACCGAATTGACCAATTACGACGCGAAATGCAGCAAGGTCATCGTTATATTTTGGCGCTGTGTGGCGTTCTCGAACAACCCCCACACCAGGACCATTGCCACTATGCCGACTTGCGCGACGTAGTGCTTGAAGTGTGATCGGACCACAAATTCCATCGACAACTAAGCCGTAGTTGCTCTGAAAGTCTTTAAGCGAAGCTGCAGTTTTTTTACCCAAATAACCATCTACGCGACCGAAGTCAAAACCCGTGCGCGCCAATAACTCCTGAAGCTCTGCCACATCGTCGCCACGTTGTAACGGTGATGAAAAATAATTTAATCGGTCACCTAATTGAAAAGATGATTCAACAAGCGTAAGCCAAGTGGCCTTATCGCAAACTCCAGAAACAAGCAGACCTCGTCGCCTTTGCAATTCTTCAACTGCCGACTTTGTTAGTTCACAAAATGACCCAACTTGAACTAAAGAGAGATCTAAAAGTTTGGCATCACGCAACCGACGCTGTAGATCGCCGACAACCGCAGAGTTGTCGCCGAAAACTAACTCTTTGTCGGGATAAATTCTGCGATCTCCGCAAGCAGCTGAGGCTTGCCCTTGGCGCCGATCATTTTTAATTTCATTTCGCCTTCACTAAAAAGCATCATTGTTGGAATGCTCATCACGCTGAAGCGTTGTGCAATATCACCGTGGTCGTCAACATTAAGTTTGGCGATAGTCACGTTGCCGGCTTGCTCTTTTGCAATCTCGGTGAGAATCGGGTTCATTGCTTTACATGGCCCGCACCACTCCGCCCAAAAGTCAACCAAAATGGGTGTCGTCGAAGACTTAATTGTCTCATCAAAATTTGCGCTCGTCAGAATGACTATTCCATCTGCCATAAAAACCTTTCGTCAAGTTCTCACTTATCGCGAGAACACATTTAGGTTATCTCGGCAGGCGATACGAAAAGTGAATCATTAACGCTCGCATTTAATCTTTGCGTTTAATGTTGCGCCTCAAGCCAACGTTCACAATCAATGGCGGCCATGCAACCAGAGCCAGCGGCAGTAATTGCCTGACGGTAAGTGTGGTCTTGCACGTCACCACAAGCAAATACTCCGTCAATATTTGTATACGACGAACCCGGTCGGGTTATCAAATAACCATTGGCTTCCATATCAAGAATGTTTTTGAAAAGATCAGTGTTTGGTCGGTGACCGATTGCGACGAATAATCCCGTGACCGCCATTTTTGAACTCTCTCCAGTCACAGTGTCAACTAAACCGACACCTTCAAGTTTGTCGGTACCAATGATTTCAGTAACCTGTGAGTTCCATTTAAATTCTATTTTTGGATTGTTTCGAGCGCGATCTTGCATAATTTTTGAGGCGCGTAAACTGTCGCGACGATGAACAATCGTGACTTTTGAAGCGAACTTTGTCAAGAAAGTTGCCTCCTCAATTGCTGAGTCGCCACCACCAACTACGACAATCTCTTGACCACGAAAGAAAAATCCGTCGCAAGTGGCACATGTTGAAAGACCATGCCCGTAGAAACGTGACTCATTCTCTAATCCAAGCATGATTGACTGAGCACCAGTACTGACAATGATTGACTCAGCGGTGTATTTCGTGTCTCGCACCCAAACAGCAAATGGTCGTTGTGAGAAATCAACCCTCGTAACTTTTTCGGTGATAAAAGTTGTATTGAATCTCGCAGCTTGATCGCGAAACTTCATCATCAAGTCTGGCCCCATCACACCTTCTGGAAACCCAGGAAAGTTTTCAACCTCTGTCGTCAGCATCAACTGACCGCCAGGTTGATCAGAAGTAGAAGATGGTTCACCCTCGATTACAAGTGGCGCAAGATTGGCTCGGGCGGTGTAGATTGCGGCAGTCAAGCCAGCAGGGCCCGAACCGATGATAATTACTTTTTGATGGGTCATTTCTATAGCCGACACTAAATCGCCTTCCGTTAATTTATTTGTTCTTTGAGTTCGTTGATGCTTGATGTCGCTTACGCATCATCAGTGCACCAAGGCCTGTAAATATTAGCGACAACAAGAAATAGGACACCCAAACAGCTGTAGGTCTGGTCAACCAAAGATCAAAGAACTCGTTGAACGCACGAACCAATCCGATCAAGCCAAAAATAAAGATCAATAGACCGGCTACTATCAAAATAACTCCGAACACGATGGCTCGTAAGAAATTTGCAAGCGGGCGAGTTGTTTTATCGCGAACGAAACCAACCGTGCGATCAATTAGACGAAGCGTCTTATCTGCCCATTTCGGATCAGTAAACGGATTTGAAATCACAAGTTTTATAAAGCTTTGTTTTATACAGTGTTGAACGAAAGATCTTGCATTAATCCTTGGTATGGATTATCTGGACTGCATTGATCACTCATTCCAATTTCGCGCATCATCAGCAAAACGAATTGCGTCTGACTAGGCACCATGAATTGTGCAACGCCGCGTCGAGTGTTGTAGTCGGTAGCGGTCGGCTCACCCCATTGCTCTAGCGAAGTCGGAGCGGCGCCAGTTGCCGTGTAGATCTCAAGTGACCACGGGCCATTTTGCATGCCGACTTTTAGAACACCAGACGCTGGTTGTGAAAGTTCAATCAAGACTCCAACATATTTCTTGTCGCCAAAAAATGCGGTGGCGTAACAGTCTGTTGACCACGCCGTTTTTTGATCATTGTCGGTCAGGGCCCAAACACCAGCTTCGTTTTCTAAACCATCTTGACCATTTGGGTCATAACTGACAACCCGAGAAATGATTACCGGTGCGACGCCTGAGTTTGCTTGAGTTGAAGAAATTCTCGAAGTAAATAGCGAAGGATCAAAACCCTGAGTTGCTACATACATCACCGCGACACTTAGCAAAATCGCGATCAAACCTAGAATTTTAGTTGAGGTTGGTATTCGACCACCTGATGACTTAGAACGCTTATTTCGTTTTTTCGTTTCGCTAATTTTCATTTCGTCTTTTTGTTTCTTTTCGGCTTGCTTTTTCGACCTTCGTTTTTTATCTGGTGCTTGAATAAAGTCTTCGGCAAAATCTTCAGCATGATCGTCAACACTTCTTTCAACCCGATCATCAACTGGCAGCTCAGAAATCTGACTGATCAAAGATTCTTTATGGGCGAATGGCTGACTTGTGGGTGGCGGTGACTTGACCCCGGACGGGGGAGTCATTGAAGTCACGTAATTATTCTGAGCATCAATCGCTTTGGTTAATGCTTCAGATGTTTCTTGACCGCTCGAATAGCGGTGCTCAGGATTTCTTGCCATCAATTTGTGAATCACATGTACAAGTTCTGGCGCAAGCGATGATCTCAATTGAGAAAGATCAGTCGGCTCTCGTTGCAATCTTGCTAACGCTGTGTCTGCATCGGTTTCACCAATAAATGGAACTTTTCCGGCGAGACATTCGTACATCACAAGGCCCAGTCCGTAAAGATCAGCTCGGCCATCTAGAGGTTTTCCACGCACTTGTTCTGGAGATAAATATTTTGCTGTGCCCATCATGACGTTGTCGTCGGTTAAATCTTCACCTGCTGTGCTCAGTGCCTTAGCAATGCCGAAATCAGCGAGAAGAAATCTGCCTTGAGGTGTTACCAAAATATTGCCAGGCTTCACATCACGGTGCACTAAGCCGGAGCGATGTGCGAAGTCAAGAGCGCTAGCCATTGCGATACCCATGTGAATTGTCACGAGAGCACCGAGTCTTTTCCTTCGGTCTAAAAGTTCTCGCAAACTCTTGCCTTCGATGTATTGCATTACAACTGCTTGTCGACCTTTATCCTCAACCGAGTCGTAGACCGCAACGATGTTGGCGTGATTTAATCCGGCACATGCAAGTGCTTCTCGACGAAAACGTTCGGCAATTACCGGATCATTGGCGAGTTGCGGTTTAAGAACTTTGATTGCAACTGGACGATCTAAAAAAGTGTCAGTGCCAAGCCAAACTTCGGCCATCCCACCGCGAGCAATTTGGCGGTCAAGGCGATATCGACCAGCGAGGAGTCGCTGCGAATCTTCAGGTTCTTCAAGGGGTAGTGGTCTCATCGCTGAACTTTTACGCTAGTTCTGCGCGAGCCTTTAGTTGGGGAATGTCACTTAACGTGATATGTAACGCCGACAGTTCCGATTCCGGTATGTGAGCCAATGACCGATCCAATATCGCTAACAATTATCTCACCACTGTAAATTGTCTTTAACTGCGCGACAAATGAATCAATATCGCTGCATTGTGCATGCAATACGGCCAAGTCGCTAATTTCTCCGGCAGATCTAATTTTCTCAATCAGAAAAGCAAGTGCTTTGCCACGAGTTCTTTCTTTGCCACCTTCTTCGAGTTTTCCTTCGCGCACTTCAATAATCGGTTTAATCGCCAAAGCTGATGCCAGAAAGGCTTTGGTGTTACTAATTCGGCCACCCTTTTTTAGGTTTTCAAGTGTGTCTAAAGCACCAAAAACTTTTGTACGACTGGCGAAATTGTTTGCTGCAACTTCAAGCTCATCAAGTGACGCACCAGTGGCTGCCATTTTGGCGATTGCGATAACGGTTATTCCTTCGCCCATGCTGGCTGAACGACTATCAACAAATCGAACCGGCACAGAGATACCAGATTCTTTTGCCCCTGTTTCAGCTGACTGCATTGTTGCTGAGAGTTCGCGTGAAAGGCTGATTACGAGGATGCCTGTTGCGCCTTGTTGAATCAGATTGCGGTAAGCCTGAGTGAATTGTCCTGGCGCCGGAGCGGCGGTCTGGGGCAGAGTTGGTGAATCTGCGCAGTGTTTCCAAAATTCTTCGGTCGTCAAGCTTTCTCGATCGATAAATTCTTTGTCCCCAAAACTAAAAGTCAATGGAACAATTGTGATGTTATATTTTTCAACTAATGCTTGGGGAATATCGCAAGCAGAGTCTGTAACTATGCGGATTGTCATGGATCCGAGCGTAGTCCAGGATTTTCGTCGCTCACTTGAGTGCGATATTTACGCCGAAAATGGGCGGCCCACCATGTCAGGAGAAGCAACAGAGCGACCCCGGTGACAACTTGACCAAGACCGGCGATTGCATTCACGCGAGCCGAGATTTCAATTTTTTTACCAAGTTGACTTGACCCATCAGCCGTAAAAATTCTTACATCAACAGGAAACAAACCGTTTGATAAAGCAACAGCGTTGATAACTAACTCGTTTGAACTATTTGCTGGCACTTCAATAACGGCCATTGATCTGTCGAGTTTAAGTTTTGGGCTTTCAACTTTTACCTGAATCGTCAAATCTTCGTTCGAAGAATTTTTCAAGTCGAGTCTTAACTGACTTTTTCGACTTCCGAATGTGAATGTCGTGCCTTCTTCAAGTGTCACGGCGGTTCGCAAAGATTTAAGTTCGTTTCGAGTTTGTGTGGCAAATTCTTCACGTTGGGTTTTTGTCAAAGTATCGCTTGACATGACCATCAAACGTTCGTTCCAAATTGCCCATGTATTTGAATTCTGGTCGAGAGTTGAATTGAGTTTATTAAGATCAGCGCGAAGCAGGTCGATATTTTTCATTCGTATTTCGAATTGAGATATATCTTTAACACGAAGATCTGGTTTGTATGCATCTTGTCTCGGTTCAGGTAAATCACTCAATGTCTGGATTGAAATTTGTTGAGGAACGCGTTTCAAAATCAATAAAATTTCGTGAATCAAATTTGAATTTAAAACCGCACCATCTTGAGTTGTCAAAACAGTTCGCTTAAGTGAAGGTGTTCCTCCGTCACTTTCAATTTTGCTTCGCTGGGCTAGCAATTGTGCCGCAATTGCGCTCGCGGCAATGAACGAACTATTTTTCGTTTCGCCTAATTGGGGTACATAGGTTGGGTCTGCGACATAAAGCGACATCGTCTTAGCGCCAGAGACGAGGCGGTATGGTCGCGCCGTGTTGTCAAAGCTGCCCAATGCTGCGCCGGCCGCCGGCAACATAACGATTGATCGGTATCCAGATTTTGCCAAAAGGTCTACTCCAAATTGGTCAAGTGGAGTTCTGGCGATCCAAACATCAGAAACGGCAACATTAGAAGTGAAACGAGAACTTAAACTACTTTTCCCAAGATCAACAAGTGCGTTAAATTCTTTTTCGTGCTGAGTTTGACCTGCGCCTGATGGATCGAACGCCAAATAACTCGTCGCAATCAGATTCGTTTTACTAATTGCATTTGTAAGTCTTAACAGCAACTCTTGGTCTGCAGGGTTTCCTGACTTACTTAAGCCGTCAATCACTTGCGGAGAAACTTGGGTTGAGACAAGTGGTCCATCAAGTTCTAATAACGAAACTAATTGAGATATTTTCTCACGAGTCATTTCACTAATTAAGTGTGAACCATCGAGTTGCAGTGTGTTCGTGCTATCTAAAGTGACAAGCAAATTTACGGGCATGGGCTCAAGGCGAGTTGAGAGATCAACGCGATTGACAAAGCTTGTGACATTGGCGCGGACGACTTTGTTTATCAGAGATTCAATTCGAATTGGATAAATACCCCGCCCGCTAAATTCAATTTTTTTCGCATCATTTAGTGACTCAGAAGTTAGACCGTTACCCATCACAGCACTTAAATCACCAGTCAAAGCGGTTATTTCAAATTGGCCATCTTCTTTGCGGGTAAGACTTTGAGTTGCAAAGTCAACCGAGTCTGTGGCGACAAACAGAGATGGGTCTGAAATTAGATCTCGAACCTCTTGATCGCCCCCAGTAACTCGCGCACCAATCGAAACACGAATCACAGAATTTTTCACCGTGAGTAATTTGTTCAGTAAATTGGGATCGTCTACCGAAAAAATAAATCGTAAGGTACCTGAATTGTAAATATGAAAGTTCTGCGCGGATAATTTCAAACCAGTTACGGCTGTTTCCTGCGTTCGTTGAGCCTCGGCAGGCAGAGTCAATATCAAAGGGGTGGCCGTGTTGATTGCGACAGCCATGAGTATTGGCGCGATCAGAGTCTTATGGCGCATAATCATTAGGCATTTACGGTAGTGCCACTAGCCCCATCAAATATGCAAACTCATCAGTTGATGCTTGCGCATGCGTAGCCTGTAGGCGTGATGCCCCAGCGCTTCGCGCCAGTTTTAAACGAGATCGCACCGCTCGTCCCTAGGTTTCGCGATGCCGGGTTCAAACTATTTTTAGTTGGAGGCACCGTGCGCGATTTGATGTTGGATCGCAATGTTAAAGATTTGGATTTCGATTTTACAACCGACGCTCATCCAGATCAGATTAAATCGGTTCTTGCCGGCTGGTCGGATGCATTATGGACTCAAGGTGAACGATTTGGCACAATCGGGGCAAAAAAGGGTGAGCGTGTTTATGAAATCACTACGCACCGCGCCGAGGCATATTCGCCAGACTCTCGAAAACCAGACGTGCAATTTTCAAAAGATGTTCACGAAGACCTTTCGCGTCGTGACTTCACAATTAATTCAATGGCGCTAGATGTAACCCGCGAATCCCCTGAGCTTATTGATCCGTTTAACGGCATGGCTGATCTACTTGCCAAAGTTTTGCGCACGCCGCTATCGCCGGAAATAAGTTTCAGCGATGACCCTTTGCGAATGTTACGAGCGGCGCGGTTTATCTCTGGTCTTGGGGTTGTGCCTGTGCCCGAGTTGACTGCGGCGGTCAAGTTAATGAATGAGCGCATCACGATTGTCAGCCCCGAGAGAATTCGTGATGAATTTGACCGATTAATGGTCACAGTGCGTCCGTCGTTTGGATTGTGGTTCTTGGTTGATAACGGATTGTCACAACATTTTTTACCAGAGCTAGCGGCAATGCAATTAGAACAAGATCCGATTCATCGGCATAAAGATGTACTTACTCATACTTTGGCTGTCGTTGAAAACGTTCAGCCTGACGCTCCGTGCGATTTTCGAATCACACGGTTGGCAGCGTTGTTTCACGATGTTGGAAAACCAAAGACAAGATCGATTCGCGCTGGTAAGGGCGTAACTTTTTATCATCACGAAGCTGTAGGCGCCCGAATGACACGTGAACGAATGCGGAAATTGAAGTATTCGACTCAAGATATTGAAACTGTCTCAGAACTCGTCGCGTTGAGCGCGCGTTTTCATACATATCAAATGGGATGGACTGACGCTGCGGTGCGACGCTATGTTCGTGATGCTGGAGCGCATTTGGCTGACTTAAATGTTCTAACGCGCAGTGATTGCACAACTCGTAATGAGAAAAAAGTTGAGGCACTGGCACGCCGCATGAGCGAACTTGAAAAACGCATCGCAGAGCTGGCTACGAGCGAAGAATTGAAGGCAATGCGCCCCGAATTAGACGGCTCTCAAGTAATGGAGTTTCTTAAAATTAAGCCAGGTCGTGACATCGGGGATGCACTTGAATTTCTTATGGAAATTCGCATTGAAGAAGGTTTACTCGGCGACGAGGCAATTCGTGAGCGCCTTAAATCTTGGTGGAACTTGCGAACAAGCTAGTTGTAAATTTTGGTTTGTTAAATGTTAAAGTCTAAATAATTATGGCACGCAAGACCGAAGACCAAGACACCGATGAGACGCGTGCTGACAATTCAGTTGGCGAAATTGATCATCGTCTAACACGACGTGCTCAAATTAATAATTTTCGTCGCGGAGAAGTTTCTCGCGATACTTTGTGCGATGCACATCCAGAGTTGCTGCGCGTCGCTCGAAACTTTGGTCGATCAACTCGCGTCAAGTGTCCGATTTGTGTAAACGACCAACTTGTCACGGTGTCGTATGTCTTTGGTCCGCGGTTACCGAGCCATGGGCGGTTTATTGCCACTCGTGCCGAGGTTGAAGAGTTTGATTTTCGTCCAGAGCGTTTCACGGCTTATTTGATAGAGGTCTGTCGTAGTTGCTCGTGGCACCACTTGCTGAAAACGCGGGTTCTGGGCGGGCGGCGCAAGTCGCGAAAGTCGGCCGTCTCTCAATAACCCTGCAACAGGGCTGTGGCACTGTGTGTTTGTGCCGTTACACTTTCAACTTCACATACCTGCCCCTTCGGGGGCCCCAATTAATCATTGGGTCCGAAGGGAGTTTTTACGTTCATGCGAGCATACGAATTAATGGTTATTGTCAGCGGCAAACTCGAAGAGTCCGCAGCACACAACTGGATCAGTGTTGTTACTAAATCAGTAACTACTGCCGGTGGCAAAGTTCATGGCACACCTGATTGGTGGGGTAAGCGCCGTTTGGCTTATCCAATTAAGAAACAAGAAGATGGTTACTACGCAATTTTCAATATCTCAGCGCCAGGTGGTGCACTCGACGAAGCCGAGCGTGCCATGCGAATCGCAGATGATGTTCTCAGACACAAACTCCTCCGCCTTCCTGATGACGAAGCCGCACGTCGTGGCATGACCGTCTCGGCGTAAGAATATTTACAAAGAAATAAAGGGATAAAATGGCTGACAACAGCATCACACTCGTCGGAAACTTACCTCGCGACCCAGAAATCCGGTTTACTGCCACTGGCCGAGCAGTCGCGTCATTCAGTATGGGTGTCGGTCGCCGATACCAGGTCAACGGTGAATGGCAAGAACAAACTTCTTGGTTCAATGTCACTGCTTGGGGTCAACTCGGTGAGAACGCAGCGGCAACTTTGGTCAAAGGGTCGCGAGTTGTCGTGACCGGTCGACTTGAGCAGCGCGAATACACATCCCGCGAGGGTGAGAAGCGCACAGCGATCGATGTCGTCGCAGATGACATCGGGCCAAGTTTGCGTTGGGCAACTGCAACCGTTGTGCGAACACCTAAGCAAGAAGGCCAAGGTGGCGGAGCAGCAACCAACCGACCAGCAAACTCAGGCTCAAATCCAGGTAACGAAGCAACGCCATTTGATGGCGAAGAACCTTTCTAGAAATTAACTATCTCATTAAAGCATCATCAAAGCATCACTAAAGCAATAAAAATAAACTCGACGATTAAGGACATTCCCAATGACAAGTAAATCCAACAAGTTACGTGCCCAAAAAGCGTTGTTGCGCAAACCAAAGAAGCGCTCAAACGTTGTAGTCAAAGAAAAGATCGGCTTTGTTGACTATAAAGATGTCAATTTATTGCAACGCTTTATGTCAGATCGCTCAAAGTTGCGCGCGCGAAGAATGAACGGCAATAACGTTCAACTTCAACGCGATATCGCGACAGCAGTTAAGAACGCTCGTGAGATGGCATTGTTGCCTTACATGAAGCAAGTTTCTGCTGCGCGCGCGCCACGCGAGCGTGGCGAATACGGTTCCGACGATCGAGACCGCGATCGTGGTCCACGTCGTCCACGCCGTGATGACGCAACGCCGCGTAGTTCAGTCACTGTTTCAGAAACAGTAGAAGTAGCGCCAAATATTACAGCAGAAATATCAACCGAAGTTAGCGTCGACGGGGCAGCATCATGAAAATTCTTCTTCGATCCGATGTTAAGGGCGTGGGCCGTCGCGGCGACATTGTTAATGTTTCTGCAGGACATGCTCGCAACTTTTTGTTGCCAAATGATCTTGCAGTTGTTGCCAACGACGGTACGGTTGCCCAAGCCGAGGTCATGCGCAAAGCTCAAGAACTTAAAGCTGCAACAGACCGTGAATCCGCACGGAGCCTTGCATCTTCATTATCCACAAAAGTCATTACCATTTCGGCAAAGGCTGGCAACGAAGGTCGTTTGTTTGGCTCAATAACTTCCACAGAAATTGTGAAAGCAATATTTGACCAGACCGGTGCAACAATTGATCGCAAGCAAGTACAACTTGAAGCTCCGTTGCGACAACTAGGCGAGCACGTAGTTGTTCTAGAACTGTTTGCAGAAGTGTTGACGAACATGTCGGTAAACATCGTCTCGAAATAGAGTTGATTTTTAGTCGCGTTATACGGTTTTATTAACGCATTTATCAACATGGTTATCCACAAGAAAATCACAGGGTTATACCGCTAGCAATCAACAGGCAAATCAAGGCATTGTGTAGTCATGTCAATCGCTGAATTCTCTCGCAGCGATCGCTCAGGTACACAACAACGACAACCAAACCGAATTCCTCCGCACAGCGTTGAAGCAGAAGCATCGTTGCTTGGTGCGATGTTGTTGTCACAAGAAGCAGTTGCTGTTGCTTTTGAACGAGGCGTTAGATCAGAAGAATTTTATAAGCCAGCGCACCAACATATATTTGATGCGATTCGGTCGCTCAATACTGCGGGCGAGCCTGTTGATCCGATAACAGTTGGTGAAGAATTACGACGCAATAGTTTGCTTGACGGTCTGGGTGGCATTGATGCGTTGCTGACTTTACAAAATGCGACACCGGCAATTACCAGCGCTGATCGTTATGCGAAAATTGTTCGTGAAACCGCATCACTTCGCCGACTTTTGACGGTTGCATCAGAAATCGCCGAGATCGCTTACAGCGGACCTGAGGATGTAGCAAAAGCAATCGACGATTCTGAATCAAAAGTATTTGACGTTTCAGAAAGCAATATTGGTGATGCATCTCAACCACTCAAGAATTTGGTTGAAAACGCAATGGAGAAGTTAGAAGACCGTGCAAATAATAAAGAAGCAATAACAGGCACGGCAACTGGCTTAGCCGGTTTAGACAAAATTTTGCTAGGCCTTCAACCGGGTACGTTAAATATTCTTGGTGCTCGCCCTGCAATGGGAAAGTCGGCTCTCGCACTTGGTATTGCAGTGCATGTTGCGCGCAACTCGGGTAAGGCCGTTCTGTTCTTTTCTCTTGAAATGGGAAGTGCAGAACTTGTGCAAAGAATTTTGGCAAGTGAAGCCGGAGTCGACTCGGCAGTATTGCGCAGCGGTCGCCCAACGCCACACGACTGGACAAAGATCGGACACGCGGTGGGTCGCCTTGATGTGCCGTTGATTATTGACGACAGCCCGGGCACATCGGTTGGCGCGATTCGTGCTAAAGCTCGAAGAACCCTTAGCCGTCAAGGTGATCTCTCGCTCATTGTGATCGACTATCTACAACTTATGGGTGGTGATGGTCGTCCAGAGAACAGGCAACTTGAAGTCAGCGAGATTAGTCGTAAGTTAAAACTCCTGGCACGCGAATTTAAGATTCCAATTCTTGCCCTTAGTCAGTTGAGTCGTGGATTAGAAGCACGCACAGACAAGAGGCCAACACTTTCTGACTTGCGTGAATCTGGCGCGCTTGAACAAGACGCCGACGTGGTGATGTTCTTATATCGTGACGAGGTTTACAACCCTGATAACAAAGACGAACTTGGTGCTGCAGAATTAAGTATT
The DNA here is from genome assembly GCA_044354345.1 of Ilumatobacteraceae bacterium. Taxonomy (GTDB): domain Bacteria; phylum Actinomycetota; class Acidimicrobiia; order Acidimicrobiales; family Ilumatobacteraceae; genus BACL27. The sequence continues at coordinate 18,744 of JBILAG010000003.1, forward strand.
TCAAAGCATCGTGCTGGCCCACTCGGCAAAGTGCGTCTCGCTTGGCTTGGTGCATACACAAGGTTCGAAAACTTCGCAACAGATTCAAATTCAGATTTATAAATTTTAAAAACAATAGGTTAAAACAATAAAGGTATAAATGATGTTTCTTGGAGAAGATTTACTTGCATGGCTGGTTATCGCATTAGGTGGCGCAATGTGCGCTGGCAACATTGCTGCATTGGTTCGTCCGCCAAAAAATCGCCGTGATGCGAATGATTTAACAAAAGCACCAATATTGCGCAGTTTGATAATGGCAACAATCGGTGGCATAGCCGCTTTATGGTCACTCGTTAGTTTGTTGTAAGTTAAATCATTCACCAGTCGTCAGATCGGCGGGATTCTTTTTTCTTGCTGGCGTGCCGTTTGCCTTCAAGTCGTCGCTCAACAGACCCTCGGGTCGGTTTTGATTTTCTACGTTGCGGGCTCGCCGGTTTCGCGGCATCGTCAAGCATCTCCGTCAACTGACTTAAACAAAGTTGGCGGTTACGCCATTGACTTCGACTTGTTTGACTTGTTACGCGAACCGTTTTTGGCCATTTTGTTTTTATTCGCCGCAATAAGATTTCTGAACCGGTAATCGCATCAGTTTCAACAACCAATGTTGCTTTTGATGAAGTCTTGTTAATGTGTTGCCCGCCTGCACCACCTGAACGGGCGAAAATCCAATTCAGTGCACTACTTGGTACGACTAAACCGATCGCGGTTCTGAGATCTTGGTCAGGTTTCACTTCGGTAATTCTTGCTTAAGTTTCGAGCGGGTGACGGGAATCGGACCCGCGTATTCAGCTTGGGAAGCTGATGTTCTACCACTGAACTACACCCGCAATTAGATAGTTGAGCGTATCAAGCCGTTTTTACACCCGAAATTTCAGATCCACAGAGAATTTACTAAGGTTGTCTAGTTGTGATTTTGTCTGACCGAACAATTAGAGAGGCATTGGCCGAAAAGCGGATCGTGATTGACCCGCTGGACGATTCGTGTATTCAGCCTTCTTCTATTGATGTGAAAGTTTCAAACCTGTTTCGTGTGTTTCGTAATCACACGGCAAGCACAATTGATGTCAAACGTGATCTTTCTGAACTTACAGAGTTAGTTGAGATTGATCAAGACGGTGTGTTCATGTTGCACCCAGGAGAATTTGTTCTCGGCTCAACCCTTGAGAGAATCGGACTCGCAAATGATTTAGTTGGTCGAGTAGAGGGAAAGAGCTCGTTAGGTCGTCTCGGTTTGTTGATTCACTCGACTGCCGGTTTTATCGATGCAGGTTTCAACGGGCACATCACACTTGAACTTTCAAATGTGGCAAATCTGCCAATCACAATTTATCCATCAATGAAAATCGGTCAAGTGAGTTTTATGACGATGACCACGCCAGCAGATAAACCCTACGGTTCAGGTGCAAGCGGCTCTAAATATCAAGGTCAACGCGGCCCAACGCCGAGTCAGTACTTCAAAAACTTTAAGTAATTAACTAAAGCTTGGCGAACTCGTTGCGCTATTTGATACTGCGAGTGGTGCACTTTGATTAGCAACTGACCGCTCACCGTTTTCAATGGCGTCGAGCAAGTGAATTGCAATGTCACCAACTTTTATTTCAGACTCGTCTTTGCCGGCGCCTTTGACACCGTCATCGAGCATGATGTAGCAAAACGGACACGCAGTTGCGACACGCGTGGCCCCGGTAGCGATTGCTTCACGGGCGCGTTCATCGTTAACTTTGGTGCCGATATCTTCTTCCATCCACATTCTGGCTCCACCTGCACCACAGCACATTCCCTTGGTGCCGTTGCGTGGCATCTCGACAATTTCAATGCCTTTGATTGAGCCCACAACTTTGCGCGGTGCAATGTAAACATCATTGTGACGACCGAGGTAACACGAATCGTGATAAGTGATTCGCTCCTCAAGGGTGGCGTTAGATACGTCCAACTGTCCGGATTCGATTAGGTCTTCAAGCAACTGCGAGTGGTGAATTACTTCGTAGTTGCCACCCAATTGTGGATATTCATTTTTTAGCGTGTTGAAACAGTGTGGACACTGGGTAATTATTTTCTTCACTCCCATGCCGTTAAGCATTTCAACGTTTGGCATGGCCAACATTTGAAACAAATATTCGTTTCCACTGCGGCGCGCACTGTCGCCAGTGCACATTTCGCTTGGGCCTAGTATCGCTACATCAATGCCGGCTCGCTTGAGCAACTTAGCCATCGACTGTGTGACTTTTTTATTCTTGTCATCGAAACTGCCGGCGCAACCAACCCAATAAAGATATTCACTTGTAAATGGTGCACCTGGATCAAGAACTTGAACGTCTAAATCCTTTGCCCACTCGCCACGATCTGTCTGACTCATACCCCAAGGGTTTCCCTGGTTTTCCATTGCGCGATAGGCGTTTCCGAGTTGTGCGGGAAAATTGCTTTCCATTAGCGAGAGATAACGGCGCATGTCGAGAATCTTGTCAAGAATTTCAATGTTGACCGGACAAATTTCGTCGCACGCTTTGCAACTCGTGCAAGACCAAATTTCTTCAGCAGTAATTCGTTCGAACAATAAGTTGGCACCGACTTTGATTTCAATATCTGCGCTCAACGGCGGTGAGACTTTGCCACCTGGCGCGTGAGCCGCGGTTGCCGCCATTACTTCACCGCTCTTCAGAATAATTTCACGAGGATCAAGTGGCTTGCCAGTGGCGTGCGCCGGGCAGACACTCGTACAACGACCACACATTGTGCACGCATCTAGATCAAGTAGTTGCTTCCAAGTAAATTCTTCAATCACATGTACGCCAAATGATTCAAGTGAAGTCTCGGTGAGATTTGGCATTGCCTTCATCGCGCCTTTTGGTCGTTCGCGATCTTTGAGATACATGTTGAGCGGCGAGGTGAACATGTGGCGCAACATCGTGATTGGCAGAATCGCCAAGAAAACAATAAAAGTCAATACGTGTGCAACCCACCAACCTTGGTGCCAAGTTGTCAAGGTTGAAGCGCTTGAACCATTAACAAGCTGCGCAAGCGGATAACCAACAACGCTCCACTTTTCGTGATCAAGATTTACACCGGCTGCTTGTCCTTGGGCGATACGGAACATTTCAGCGCCAAAACCCGTGACACCGATTGCTAACAGCACGCCAAGAATCAGTGCGTGTTCTGGTTTTGTTTTAATGCGAATTCGGTATGGGCGTTGCACATAGCGACGCAAAATTGCCCATACGACACCACCAGTAAATACGACACCCGCGACATCTCCGACGAGTGCATAACCGCGATAAACGTCGCCATGGAGAAACTTAAGTTGCTCCGGCATCTGGTGATCAATTTCTAAAACTGTTGTCACTCCGAGCAAAACTAGAAAGCCAAAATAAATCATTGAGTGCATTAAGCCAGCAGCGCTATCACGCAAAAGTGTGCGCATATAAACACCAGAACGATAATCAGCAAGGCGTCGTTTGGCATTTTTTGTTGTTGACTTGCGTTTGTCCGGTGCACCACGCTCCCAGTTACGAATACGGTCGGCAAACCGCAACGATCCCCAGATCAACATCATTGGGATGACCGTGTAAAAGCCGACTTGCATTGCAGTCGGTATGCCTCCAAAAACTTCGCGATGAATAAGCGAAGTGCTCTTCCAACCTGTCAGTTGGGGCACGATGCCCGAGATCATTGTGAAAGAGCCGATACCAACACCAAAAGCAATCGAAAGTTGGTAGGGCTTGAAGCGCTTTTTTATTGTTACATCGGTTGTCATGATTTAGTTACTTTTCTTTTGTGAGATTGACAGATCTCAGACTAGTTTTCTTAGCCGAAATAAGCGCGATCCAGATCACGAATACGCGTTGCAAGAGCCGCAAAAAGTTTGTGGGTTAGTGCAGGAACTTTGTCAATTACGCGAAGGAAGTTTCCTCGGCTGATCACAAGCACTTGGCATTCTGTTTCACAAGTGACTGTCGCTGTGCGCGGTCCATGATCAAGCAAAGATAATTCGCCAACTACCGAGCCAGTGCTGATTGTGGCAACTTTTTTGCCACTTCGCTTTACCGTGGCTTTGCCGCTCAAAATTATGAAAGCTTCCTTGCCTGGGTCGCCCTGTTTTGTCAAAACTTCGCCTTTTTCAAAAGTTATGCGATCACCAGCCTTGGCAATTTTTTCTAAATCCTTCGAAGAGCATGAAGAAAACAATGGAGAATATCGGAGATGTTTTAATGAGTTTTTGAGTTCAGCCATGGTTTATATAGTAGATCAACTAAGCAGCCCAATTTACGAGCATGCGAACAAGAATAAATATCTAATTTTTCAATAACTAGTTAGCTACGGGCACCTTTTGATTGGTCAGCCACGGCCTGCGTGGCTACGGCTATCGCGCTTTGGTCACCAAGATATTCAACGTTTTTTATCACCAGCGCCGAATCTGAGCGATTATTTGAAGCCTTCAAAAACTCGTATCGTCGAGGCACCCCTGTTGGGATGTTGAATTCAGAAATTTGCTGTGGGCTTAACTTTTCTAAATACATAACCAATGCTCGAAGAGAATTGCCATGGGCAGTTATCAAAATATTTTTGTCAATTTTTAGTTCTGGTGCAATGTGGGCCTCAAAGTATGGCACCACACGAGTAACCACATCTTTTAGACATTCAGATGTCGGAAGTTTCTCAACTGGAATATTTTTATATTTTAAATCGTGCATGGGATGTTCCGGACTTGAAATATCAACTGGCGGTGGGGCAGTGTCATAACTGCGTCGCCAAATATTTGTTTGCTCAGCGCCGTACTTTGCCGTTGTGGCTTTTTTGTCAAGCCCTTGCAGTGCTCCATAATGGCGCTCGTTGAGATGCCAGTCTTGACGAGTATCAACTTTGCTTTGGCCAAGTGCGCTAAGCGCAATTCGATTAGTTTCAATTGCTCGAATTTGCATTGAAGTGAATACAAGATCAAACATGATGCCGGCTTTAAGCAACGTCTCGCCGGCTGCCTTTGCCTCTTGCTCACCCTTTTGCGTGAGAGGCACATCGTGCCATCCGGTAAACAAATTCTGCGCGTTCCAAGTGCTTTGGCCATGCCGCAACAACACCAAGATGCCTGTCATTTAACTCTCACGAGATAAATCGTAGGTGCTCAACATGGTTAATAATAGAGTATGGCGATTGGCAGTTCATTTGATGTAGTTGTAGTTGGGTCAGCAAACTTAGATCTCGTCGCGCGGACACATCGACTGCCAAAACCCGGCGAGACAGTTACCGGATCAAACTATTTTGAGTTCTGTGGAGGCAAAGGAGCCAACCAGGCAATCGCCGCCTCTCGTGCGGGTGCGAGAACGGCTTTCATTGGCGCATTGGGCAATGATCATGCCGGCGAAACTTTGCGTGTCGCATTTAAAAATGATGATGTTGATATTTCTGCAGTGCAGGTCGCAAGCGAACCGACAGGCCGAGCTTTGATTGGCGTCAGTGATGAAGGTGAAAACTCGATCATCGTCGTACCTGGTGCAAACCACGCAATCACGATTGCTGACATTGAGCGAAATGCGAAAGTTATTGCTTCGGCAAGAGTTTTGCTTTGTCAGTTAGAAGTGCCACTTGAAGTTGTGCAGCGCGCATTCGAACTGGCGGGCAAAAATTCGATCCGAATTTTAAATCCTGCTCCTGCACAGTCATTATCTGAAGAATTAATGCAACTCGTTGATGTGATTATTCCGAACGAACACGAAATCAAGCTGCTCGGCGGATCAAACATGTTGCTCAAGCACGGTGTAAAAACAATTATTGTCACCCAAGGCGCTCTAGGCGCTTTGATGATTACCGACAAGGGCGAAACACAGATTCCGCCTTTCAAAGTTGATCCCGTTGACTCAACTGGCGCGGGTGATGCATTTTGCGGAATGCTGGCGGCTCGGCTGGCAATTGGTGAATCTGTACAAAATGCATTGAAAGCAGCCGTGGTTTCTGGCGCGTTAGCCACCTTGACGGAGGGTGCAGTGCCCTCACTACCCTTATGGAGTCTGGTCTCTAGCAAACTTGAGTCTATGTGACTCAAGTTATATGCGTGTAAGGTTGTAAAGACTCAAATTCTGACTTATCGTAATTTCTGCTTGCCGAAACCCCCTTCGGCAAGCACTTAACAGTTAAATCAAAATCCCTTCAAAAACACGGAGCAAAAAATATGTCAAAAGCAGTCGGAATCGACCTCGGAACTACAAACTCAGTCGTCTCTGTTCTTGAAGCAGGCGAACCAGTTGTTGTCCCAAACTCAGAAGGCTCACGAACTACACCATCGGTTGTCGCATTCACTAAAGCCGGTGAAGTTCTAGTAGGAGAAGTTGCAAAACGTCAGGCAATTACCAACCCAGAGCGAACCTTTCGAAGCGTTAAGCGACACGTCGGATCATCTTGGACATCCAGTGACATTGATGGCAAGAAATATACTCCTCAAGAAATTAGCGCACGAATTTTGATGAAGTTGAAGCGTGACGCCGAGGCATACCTCGGCACATCGGTGACTCAAGCAGTTATCACTGTGCCTGCATATTTCGATGACGCGCAACGAACCGCTACAAAAGAGGCTGGTCAAATTGCCGGTCTTGAAGTTTTGCGAATTATTAATGAGCCAACTGCGGCAGCACTTGCATACGGTCTTGATAAAGGCAGCGAAGACGAAACGATTCTCGTTTTCGACTTGGGTGGTGGAACTTTTGACGTCAGCGTTCTCGAAATTGGTGACGGAGTTTTCGAAGTTAAGAGCACTCATGGCGACACTCATCTTGGTGGAGACGATTGGGATCAACGAATAATTGACTGGCTTGTTAAAGAATTTAAGGCTGCTCATGGCGTTGATCTTGGTACTGATCGCATGGCGACACAAAGATTGAAAGAAGTTGCTGAAAAAGCGAAAATCGAATTGTCGCAAGTTCAACAAACCCAGATCAACTTGCCTTTCATCACGGCAACGCCAAGTGGCCCATTGCATTTGGATGTTTCATTGAGTCGTTCAAAGTTTCAAGAGATGACAAATGACCTATTAGAGCGTTGTCGTAAGCCATTTGAGCAGGCGATCACTGATGCAGGCATCACCAAAGATCAAATCAAGCACGTGATTTTGGTAGGCGGTTCAACTCGAATGCCAGCAGTGCTTGATTTGATTCAGTCAATGACCGGCAAAGAACCAAACCGTTCGGTCAACCCTGATGAAGTGGTTGCTGCCGGCGCCGCTATCCAAGCTGGTGTATTACGCGGAGACGTTAAAGATGTGTTGTTGCTTGACGTAACACCATTGTCATTGGGTATTGAAACAAAAGGTGGCGTTATGACCAAACTCATTGAACGCAACACAACGATTCCGACTCGCCGCACCGAAGTGTTTACGACAGCAGACGACATGCAACCATCTGTAGAAATACATGTGTTGCAAGGCGAACGCGAGATGGCGAATTACAACAAAACACTCGGCAAGTTTCAACTCGTTGATCTTCCGCCAGCACCGCGAGGTGTGCCACAAATCGAAGTCACCTTCGATATTGACGCCAACGGCATCGTGCACGTGTCGGCAAAAGATCGAGCAACAAGCAAAGAGCAATCAATGACAATTACAGGTCAGTCATCACTTTCGAAAGATGACATCAACAAGATGGTCAAAGATGCCGAAGCACACGGAGAAGAAGATAAGAAACGTCGTGAGGAAGCTGAAGTTCGCAACAATGCAGACTCGCTGGTTTATCAAACCGAAAAAGTTTTGCGAGAGCAAGGCGAAAAACTTTCCGAAGACGAGAGAACTGCAGTTGAAGGACCGCTTGCAGACCTTAGGGCTGCGTTAAACGGTAGCGATAACGAGACAATCAAGAGCGCGACAGAAAAACTTATGACTGCCAGCCAAGCTTTCAGTCAGAAACTTTACGAAGCGGCGGCTCGTGATACGAATGCTGCGGGCACATCTGCTTCAGGGCAGGCGCAAGGCGAAAACGACTCTGACATTGTTGATGCTGAAATCGTCGACGAGAAATAATCCCAGGGCCTTGCATCATTATGGATGAAGAATTATCTGATGAAATAGCTGAAGAAATAACCGGGACAGCTGAACAACAAGAGGTAGCAACGCCTAGCGAAAAGTTGAGCATTGAATCTCTTGTTGAGCAACTCACCAAAGAGCGCGATGATTTTAAAGATATGGCTTTGCGAGTTCAGGCAGAGTTTGAGAATTATCGCAAGCGATCAGCTGTGCAACAAGTTGACGAAGTTGACCGCAATACGGGTCGATTGGTAGAAAGCCTGTTGGCCGTACTTGATGCCTGTGAAGCGGCTGTAGCTCACGACTTAAATGGTGTGGAGCCGATTTTGAGTTCGCTAACTTCAGTTTTGAATAAACAAGGCTTAGAAGTCTTAGAACTGCAAGACACAGTTTTTGATCCGAGTTTGGCTGAAGCAGTAGTTCATGAACCTGCAGAAACTGAAAATAGCGAAACGATCGTGACCGAAGTTTTGCGAACTGGTTATCGCTGGAAAGGCCGTGTATTGCGCGCCGCCATGGTCAAGGTAAAGGGATAAAGCAAGGCGACGTGCGATGACAGCACAACGAGAATGGTTTGAAAAAGACTATTACGCCGTACTCGGCGTCAATAAAGATTCGCCCGCAAAAGAAATCACAAAGACTTACCGCAAACTCGCACGCAAATATCATCCTGATACGAATCCAAATAACGCGTCTGCTGAAGAAAAGTTCAAAGATATTTCTGCGGCTTATGACGTTCTAGGTGACGAATCCCGTCGTCGCGAATATGACGAGGTTCGACGTGCCGGTCCATCAGCATTTTCTGGTCATGGCGGAGCAGGCTCGCAACATTTTGATGCGGGTGGACAAGATATCAGCGACCTGATCGGTCAGATGTTTGGAGGTCGCGGGTCTCGTTCGCGTGGTGCTGCTGGCCCGCAACGTGGCAATGATGTTGAAGCTTCGATAACGCTTGAATTCGTAGATGCTGTTCGAGGAGTCACAACATCGTTGCACTTATCTTCTGAAGTTCAGTGTCAAACCTGTTCTGGTTCGGGCGCTAAACCTGGCACATCTGCAAAACGATGCACACAATGTGCTGGTCGCGGAGTCGTCGAAGAAGATCAGGGCCCATTTGCATTTTCATCGGCGTGCCCAAGATGTAGTGGTCGTGGCTCAACAATTGAAAACCCATGTCGAAGTTGTAAAGGTATCGGTACCGAAGTTCGGGCCCGAGAAGTAAATGTGCGAATTCCTGCGGGCGTCGACAACGGCCAGCGAATTCGACTTAAAGGTCGCGGTGCTCCCGGGCGAAACAATGGATTGAGCGGTGATCTGTTTGTAATTTGTAATGTTGTCCCACATCATTTGTTTGGTCGCGAAGGTAAGAACCTGACATTGCGACTTCCAATTAGTTTTACTGAAGCTGTTTTGGGCGCAAATATTGAAGTGCCAACACTCGATGGTGAACCAGTGACTTTGAAATTGAAACCAGCTACTCAGTCTGGTTCGCGTCACCGAGTCAAAGGGAGAGGTCTTCAAACTGCTGCCGAATCTGGAGATTTGATTGTCACAGTTGAAGTTGTGGTTCCAAAAGATTTAACAAAGCAAGAGCGCGCCGCAATTGAAGAACTCGCTCGTGTCAGCACGGAGTCTGTGCGAAGTCATATTAAATAATTGTTTATTAGCAGAGAGGTGTTATGGATTTTGAAACACAAGCCGTTTATGTAATTTCGGTGGCCGCAGAACTGGCTGGCATGCATCCACAAACTTTAAGAATTTATGAACGCCGCGGATTGGTGCAACCTGCGCGAACTGCCGGCGGCAAACAGCGGCGATACAGCAATGCAGATATCGCGCAGTTGTTGCGCATCGCTCAACTTGCCGAGATCGGTATGAATCTTGAAGGTATTCGTCAAGTCATGGCTCTCGAAATAGAGGTTGCTGCACTAAAAGAAGAAGTAAAAACATTGCAACATCAACTTGCACAGTCAACCGCCGACACCTCAACTCGCTTTGGTCTAGTGCCGTTACGCCAGTCAGTTACTGTTTTTGGTAGTCGACCAAGCATTTTTAATAAGGACCGTTAGGTAAAGCCGAGTAGACTTTTAACACGTCCCTATAAGTTCTAATTAGGTAAGTTCTATTTAAGTAGGAGCGTTTGATGCCCGTAACTGTTGTAGTTGGAACCCAATGGGGTGACGAAGGCAAGGCAAAAGTAATTGACTTACTTGCTGAGTCGCATCAAATCGTCGCTCGTTACCAAGGTGGGCACAACGCAGGCCACACAGTTGTTGTTGGTGATCAGAAATACGCTTTACAACTTGTCCCAAGCGGTGTGTTTTATGGGCATGTAACACCGGTGATCGGTAACGGTGTTGTCGTAGATATGCCGACATTGTTCAACGAAATTGACACACTTGAATCTCGCGAAATTTCTTGTGCGCGCTTGAAAGTTTCAAGTCTTGCGCATTTGATTTTTCCTTGGCATCAATCTCATGATGCACTGAGCGAATCTGGATTGGGTGAAAATAAAATTGGTACAACGCTTAAGGGAATCGGTCCCGCGTATGCCGACAAAGCTCGTCGAGTCGGTATTCGAGTTGGGGATGTGCGAGATCCAAAAAGGTTTAAAACTCTCGTATATGAACGCGCCGTTGCAGAACAAAAAGTTTTAAGCGCACTCGGCGGTGAGAAGTTAGAAATTGATGCGATCGTTGCAAAGTTTGTTGATTTGGGTGCACGTCTACTTCCATATGTTTGTGACACGGTTAATTTTTTGCACGAATCCCTTGAACGAAAAGAAAATCTGCTTCTTGAAGGAGCTCAAGCAACATTTCTAGACATTGATCACGGAACATATCCGTTTGTGACATCATCGAATCCAATCGCTGGCGGAGCATGTGCTGGTGCAGGTCTTGGACCTCGAGACATAACACGGATAGTTGGTATCGCTAAGGCGTATACAACAAGAGTTGGCAGTGGTCCGTTTCCATCAGAATTGATTGGAGAGTTGGGCGACAAAGTTGTAGATATCGGCCATGAGTTTGGAACGGTTACTGGTCGTCGTCGTCGACCTGGCTGGTTAGATCTGGTGATGTTGCGTCATGCTGTTCGTCTTAATTCACTAACTGAAATCGCACTCACGAAACTTGATGTCTTGGACACATTTGAAACTGTTCGAGTATGTGTGGGTTACGAGTTGAATGGCAAGTCGCTTGCGGGTTACCCAGATGACGCACAACTGCTCGGTGAAATTACTGCCAAGTACGTCGATCTTCCCGGCTGGAAATCCTCGGTGCGCATGATTCGCAGTTATACAGATCTACCAAAGCAAGCAAGATCATTAATTGAACTTGTTGAACAGCATTGTGGCGTGCCAGTGTCAATCATCGGGGTTGGCCCCGAGCGCAACGAATGCGTCGTGCGTAAATGATAGAGCGGTACAGCTTGCCAGAAATGGCAGAAATTTTTTCAGATGTGTCAAAATTTCGGCGCTATTTAGAAATCGAACTTTTATCTACTGATGCACATTGCGAACTCGGTGTTGTGCCCCGCGCTGACGCGCAGATTTGTCGCGACCGTGCCCCAAAAGTAGATGGCGAATTCGTGACAGCTGTAAGTGAGCGAGAACGAGTTACTGATCACGATGTTGCTGCTTTCGTTGATGTTGTTCAGCAGCAAATCGGCATGCCGGCTGGTGCATGGATTCATCACGGACTTACAAGTTCTGATGTTGTTGACACTGCATGGTGTTGGATGTTGCGAGACGCCGCATCGTTGATCGATCGCGCACTTGCTGATTTTTGCGAAGCGGTGGTTGCGCTTGCCGAGAAGCATCGCGACACAGTAATGATCGGTAGAACTCATGGCATGCATGCTGAGCCAACAACGTTTGGCGCCAAAGTTGCGCTGTGGGCATTGCAGTTGCGTCGAGATCGTGATCGGTTAGACGCCGCAACGAAAAGAATCGTAGTGTGCAAACTTTCAGGTGCGGTTGGCACATATTCAAATATTGATCCATGCGTAGAACTGAGTGTTGCAAAAGCACTTGGCTTGCAAGCAGTGCCAGCGACTCAAGTCATCGCCCGCGATCGTCACGCCGAATATTTGTGGGCTTGCGCAAGCATTGGTACAACTATTGAGACAATTGCAGTTGAGTTACGACACTTGCAACGCTCAGAAGTTAACGAAGTTCGTGAAGGTTTCGCAGCGGGCCAAAAAGGCAGTTCAGCAATGCCACACAAACGAAATCCGATCTCGTCTGAAACTTTGACAGGTTTGTCTAGGGTTTTGCGAGCAAATCTTCAAGTCGGATTGCAAGATGTTGCGCTTTGGCATGAGCGTGATATTTCTCATTCTTCGGCAGAACGAATCGTCTTGCCAGATTCGTCAATGCTGGCTTATTACATGTTGCGACGAGCCACAAAGTTAATTACAAATCTCGAAGTCGACAGTGCGCAGATGTTGAAAAATCTGCACTCAAAAAATGGTGTTGTATTTTCGCAATCGGTGTTGCTTGCTCTCGTGTCTTCGGGCATGTCGCGTGACGACGCCTATCGACTTGTACAAGAACTTGCAGGGCGTGCGGTAACTGAAGAATCTCAGTTTCGTGAATTGTTGGCTGCTGACAAGCGGATTGGATTAACACCAAAACAACTAGACGAGATATTTGATCTCAAGAAATCCGTCAAACATACAAATCGCGTCTTTGAAGCCATTGCTTCGGAACAGTCTTAGTTATTGAAAGTTCAGCGATGTCCGAACTTCCGCCGCTTGACTTAGCGAGACAAGCACTGCGCGAACATATTCTTCTCCATTCATTGAAGACGGGATCGTTCACTCTTAAATCTGGAAAGTCAAGCAACTGGTTTCTCGATTCGAAACAAACAGCGTGTCGCAGTGATGGAATCTTGCTTGTCAGTGAGGTTGCATTAGCAATGTTGCCACCAGAAATTGACGCGATTGGTGGGCTAACGATGGGTGCTGATCCAGTTGCATTTGGCATCGCTGCAGTTGCAGCAACACGGGGTAGAGAGTTGCGCAGTTTTAGCGTGCGCAAAGAGAGCAAAGATCATGGCATTACTGGTCGCATTGCAGGCGCACTGCAGCCTGGCGATCGTGTGGCAATCGTTGAAGACACCGTTACGCGTGGCACTTCGCTATTTGAAGCTGTTGAAGTTGTTAGAGCTTTCGGGGCAACACCGGTGTTTATAACAGTGATCGTTGATCGGGGCGGTACGTGCGCGGCAATGGCGACCGAAGCAAAAATTACATATCAACCAATGCTCAGCGCGCCCGATCTTGGCTACGCTTTTGGATCATGACTAGCCATAAAATTTTCATCAGGTCAGTAGTTGTAACTTGTCTCTTGCTTGGCGCTGTCGGCTGTTCGAGTTCAACATCTGATTCTGGCGACGACACATCATCAGAAGCGACATCAGAAGAAATATCAGAAGCAACATCAGACGAGACATCAGCGGCTGATGAAGTTGTTGAGATTTCAGTAATCATCGGTCAAACTTCGGGCTCGGCAGTTGCCTATCAAGCAACACTTGGCTCAACGGTGCGACTCAAAATTCTTAACCCCGACGCTGACGATGAGTTTCACCTGCACGGCTACGATCTCGAAAGCGGAGTCACCCCAGCGGGCCAAGAAGCAATCATTGAATTCACGGCCGACAAACTTGGCACTTTTGATCTTGAGAGCCACGTCACCGCCGAATGGATTCTCACACTCGTCGTCGAAGAATAATCGTCACGCGCCAGCCATGATTTCTCGGCGCTCTACGCACGATTAATTAATTATCTAGTTTTCAAATTGTGGTCGGGACCGGCGTCGATCCGGTGACCCTGCGCTTTTCAGGCGCATGCTCTGCCTACTGAGCTACCCGACCTGGAGAAGTGCGAACACTCCCCAGCGGTCCCGACGGGACTTGAACCCGCGACCTCCGCCTTGACAGGGCGGCGTGAACTCCAACTTCACCACGGGACCAGATTCTGCTATTGCTGAAACTGACCTTTTGCACCCCCAACGGGATTCGAACCCGTGCCGCCACCTTGAAAGGGTGGTGTCCTAGGCCACTAGACGATGGGGGCAGGGACCTACTATCCGTTGAGAACCCTTGAAATCTATCACCGCTAGTTGCCGAAAAACCTAAGAACTTGCGAAAAGAATTCGGAAATGATTTAAAGCCCCTCGCTTTGTGCGCCAACTGTCCATTCAAGTAGCCAGCCCAGGTAGTCGTAAAGATCGCTCTGAATCAACTTTTCTTCGTCTGGTTCAGTCTCAGGTGATTTCGATTGTCGTGATTCGATGCTCGGGTCGCCGTAATCAGACTCAGCGATATCTAAAGTCGTGCCGATCACGAGTCGCAACGAGTTGATACTTCGCGCAAAGGCATCAATCTCAGACTCGGATAGTTCGTTACTTGCACCGATCACCTCTAACGCAGTCTCAATTGACGCAAGTCGTGATGCAAGCAATTCTTCGCGCATCAAGCGTTGGTACTCGGCGTCTTTTATTGCATCGTTGTGATAAGCCGTTGGAAATAATCTCCGAAGCGACGCGTTATCGGTTGTGTTTAGTAAAGAGTCGCGAAGTTCAGCAATTAGATGTGTCAATACTTCGCAATGATCCTTTGGTAATTCCAATTTGTATGTGCCATGTTTTGTCCGCACAACTGGTCCTTTATTTATTTTCACAATGTCTCGTGTTCCATCGTTGCCCATAATCCGTGCTCATGAAGTCGATAAACGTCAAACTCGGCGCGCTCTCGTGATCCATTTGAGACAACAGCTCGACCCTTGTGGTGAACATCGAGCATCAACTCGGTCGCTTTTTCGAGACTGTAACCAAAAAGTTTTTGAAGTACGAAAGTTACATATGACATCAGATTGATCGGGTCGTTCCAGACGATGACAATCCATGGCTTGTCTGATTTGGTTGCGTCATCAACATCTGGCTCTAAGACCTGGGATGGTTGAACACTGGCTGTTGCCATGTATCTCACCTTTCTATTGTGGCGTAACGGTGTGACTTTTGTTCAGGTATTTAGGCTCGGAGATTTTGATTAACATTTTTAATTTTTGACGTTTTAATTTTGTGACACCCTTAATTTCATAGCTGGATCGGTTGGGCTTTGGTGCTCAAGCATCGTACGATTGGCGCGTGACACTCAATGTTCGTCCAGTCGTGCCTTCGCGTTTGTTCTCGCACGAATCAAAGCGTTCACCTAAAACAGTTGTTGGTGGATATATCGCTTTGACCAAACCACGAATCATCGAACTGTTACTAGTTACGACAGTGCCGACGATGGTTTTGGCAGCCGGCAAATGGCCAGAGTGGTCGTTGATCGCAATAACTTTGCTCGGCGGAACTCTCGCCGCTGGGGGTGCAAACACGATAAATATGTATATCGATCGTGACATCGACAAATTAATGAAACGAACTCAAAGTCGACCACTGGTTACTGGGTTGATCGAGCCAAAAAATGCGCTCGTGTTTGCGATGATTTTAGAAGTCCTTGCATTCGCGATTTTGTGGGCCGGCGCAAACTTGATGTCTGCTTGCCTGGCTCTCAGCGCCACAGCGTTTTACGTGTTTATTTATTCATTGTGGTTGAAGCGCACGAGCAAGCAAAACATTGTGATAGGTGGTGCCGCTGGAGCAATGCCAACTCTTATTGGTTGGGCCGCAGTTACAAATTCTGTTGGCTGGCCTGCGGTTTGGCTCTTCATAATTATGTTTCTTTGGACTCCACCACATTTTTGGGCACTAGCAATTCGACATACTGACGAATACCGTGCGGCTAACGTGCCAATGTTGCCGGTAGTAGTTTCACTTGAGCGCACGGTTCGCACGATGTTTTGGTACACGGTGGTTCTTGCAGCAGCGACCCTTGTGTTGATGCCAGTTGCGAATCTTGGCTGGATTTATGGTGGAACCGCAATCGTTGTAGGACTAGGTTTTTCGGTCGGGACGGCAATGCTCGGGCGCAAACCAACAGAGGCTTGGTCAATGAAGGTTTTCTCTTTTTCAATTACGTATGTGACTGTGCTTTTTGGCGCTTTGATGGTCGATGTCCTGGTGTAAAACTTGCTGTTTAATCAAACAATTCACCGACTTCGTGCGATAAAGAAGTTTCCAAGCCAAAGGGCTTAACTGTTAGCGTTATCTGAGTTATGAGCGCCATTGATGTGAATTCTGCGATGACCAAATCGGGCACGGTGTCTGGCATAAGTTTTTTTAGCAAAATTTCGAGTTGGTTAATAACAACAAGTCATCAACGAATTGGTCGCATGATGGTTTCGGTTTCTCTGTTGTGGACAGTTGCTGTTGTTGTCGTTGGAGTAGTTCTTGATGTTGAAAGAATTAGTTCGGCGAGTGATTTATTTGATTCAACAATTGCGACACAATTGTTTTCAATTTTTCGTGTCGGTTTAATTTTCGGCTCAATCGCGCCAATGACACTTGGTATCGCACTGGCGATTGTGCCTCTGCAAATCGGTAGTCAAGTTCTTGCTTTTGCGAGAGCCGCCGCGTTTGGCGCTTACTTATGGTTTTTCGGAATGTTCATTGTCGGTATTGCATATCTCGGTAATGGTGGACCGGGTGGTGGTGACCCGCAAATGGTTGATTTGTTTCTTCTTGGTTTAGGACTAGTAATTGCGGGGCTACTGCTCGTGAGCGCAAGTATCGCAACCACAATTCTCACATCACGTCGTGCAGGGATGACCCTTATTGACGCGCCAATTTTTGTTTGGTCATCACTCGTGACCACCGTGTCGCTTATTCTCACTCTTCCAGTTATGGCCGGGGCACTAATTTTTGTCGCCGTTGATCACACTTACGAGCGATCAACGTTCGGGGCAACTGATGGAGTCAACGCTTGGATTGGTTGGGCGCTCACAACGCCACAAATATTTTTACTGGCAATTTCAAGTCTTGGCGTACTTGCACAGATAGTTGCAACAATGAACAAAGGCAAGCAACCACTTCGTGGAGGCTTGTTCATTGGTATTGGAGTAATGAGCACAGCTTTAATAGGCACGGTGACACAGAATTTTTACTCACTGCAACTAGTTGGCAACTTAAATGACATTGCCAAGAGTCTCTTACCGTTTTTGATTTTCAACGCGCTTCCGATGCTTGGTGTACTGATTGTGCTCGGTTTGTGCTTGTTGGCGATGAAAAATGAAAAGGCAAAACCCAGCGCGGCGTTTGTTCTTGCATTCTTTGGTGTCGGCATGGTGCTAACTGGCATGCTCGGCAACGCTTTATTGCGGATCAGCGATTTGAAATTATCAAACACAGTGTTCGAAGAGGCAGTACTCATTTATATTGGTTACGGAGTGGTGTTGAGTTCGTTTGGAGCAATTGTGTATTTTGGCCCGAGAATTTGGGGTCGAAAGATGCCAACCATGCCGGTCATCGGACTCGGATTGCTCGGTGTACTCGCTGTGGTTTTAGCGGCTCTGCCTTATTACGTCGCTGGCTTCACTGACCAACCTGCAGGCCGCATGACAGGCAAGTTGGGTGACAACAGCCAAATCTGGAATTCTGTCGCAGCGATTGGTCAAGCAATATTTTTAATTTTCATATTTGCTTTCGTCGGTCTTGTTGTTAAATCCTCGCGTTTTGGTGAGATCGCAGATGAAGAAATTTTTGAAACGGTTCAGGCAAACTAATGAGCACTAGCACAACAGCACTTAATTCAGGACCAAAAATTGTTATACGTCGTCAGGCTTTAGTTTTAAGCGGTTTAATGTCGGCAGCCAGCGCAATGTTGATCGGCTCGATGCTCGCGATCTGGTTGCAGTTCAGGGCTAATGCACCATTACGTGAGTCTTCAGATGGCAGCAAGATGTTGCGTGACTGGTTGCCAGAAAATATTAAGATTCCAGAAGTTGCCACCAACACGATGATGATGACGTTTGTAATCACTTGCGTCATGGTGCAGTGGGCGAGTTATTCTTCCCGCCGCGCAGACCCAAAACACACAACACTGGCACTTGCGGTTGCATTGCTGACCGAGATCGCTTTAATCAATGCTCAGATTGCTGTTTACATGCAAATGGATATTGGTGTTCGCGACAGCAGCTACACGATGATGTTTTATGCAGTAACAGCCACGATGACCGTGCTGATAATCGTCGGTTTAGGTTTCACGCTGATGACGATGTTTAGATCTTTCGCTAGTCGCAACAGCGATCACGATTTGGTGCTGGCTCATAGTGTTTATTGGTATTCACTCGCTGTGATTTTTGCAACGATGTGGTTCGTTGTGTACGTGCAAAAGTAAAGTAGGAATTATGTTTTCGACTGGTTTCAAGTACTTCTTAGGCGTGACTGTGCTTTCGGTCGCGGCATTGATCATGTCGTTGTTTGTATTAGATCAATTAGCAATTGCTGGTGTTTCGATCAGCATGTTGATCGCGGTGACGGCACTTCTCGCTGGTATCGCTGTTGCTACTCGAGACGGGCAAACAACAACCGCAACCCCGGATTCGTCAAAAGAATTAGTAACTCAAAGTATGTGGCCACTTGTGACCAGCATCGGTGTGGTGTTATTGGCACTCGGGTTGGTTATATCATCATTAGTTTTTTTCAGCGGATTAGTTGTCGTGTTGGCGGCACTTGCCGAGTGGATGGTGCAGTCGTGGAGTGAACGAGCCTCAAAAGATACAAATTACAATGCACTCGCTCGTAAGCGAATTCTTAATCCAATTGAGTTTCCGGTTTTAGCCGCACTAGGTCTGGGTGTTGTTATCTATTCGTTTTCGCGAATCATGCTTGCGGTTGATAAATCAACTGGTGCGTTGTTGTTTATCGTGCTCGGTTCGGTTGTGTTAATTGCTGGCATCCTGTTTGTGCTCAAGCCGAATCTGAACCGCTCATTGGTAGCGGCAATTTGTGCACTAGGTGCGGTGGGCATCTTCGCTACGGGAATCTTAAGTGCAACTACTGGTATGCGCGAAGAACTTGTTGAAGCCGCAGCCGAAGGACATTTCTCCCATGCAGAGTGTGGCCCCGAAGAGTCGAAATATTTCGACAAACTCGCAGAAGGCACTTTGTCGTTGCGTAGTTCGGTCTCAGCAACTGTTGTTTACCAAGACGGCGAACTCATTGCTAATGTGCAGGGCGTCAACGGCGCACAAAAATCGATCACCGTCGCAAGGGCTAACCCAACCAACATTGTTTTTCGCAACGCCACACAGGGCCAGTTTCGATTGGTTGCTCATCTTGGTGGCTCTAAACAGACCGACGAATCCGCCGAGGAAGAATCGCATAAAAACGAGACTTGCACTCAACTTGTTGCCCCGGGCGCCGAGCAAAGCCTGACTTTGAAAATCGCCAAACCCTCCAGCGCCGAAAACGTTTATTACCTATTTGTTGCGGGCGCCGAAGACAAAAAGATTGAGATGGTTGTGCCGTGAGTCGCAGACAGTTTGACAATTGGCTTCGTGCAACAATCGCTAGCGTTCGAGTCGTGTCGCAAAAAGTTTTTAAACCATCTGTAGTTGTTGCAGGTATCGCTGCTGTCGCTGCTGGTTGTGCGACTAATGCACCGCAAGACACGTGGCAACCTAAGGGTCCAAACGCGAAAATCATTGATGATCTGCAACAACCAGTTTTTGCAGTGGCAGGCATCATCGGCGTAATTGTTTCCGTAGCAGTCGTTTACACCGTGATTAAATACAAAGATCGCGGACAGCCAATCCCTGAACAAACTCACGGCAAGCCAGCATTAGAAATTACTTTGACAATTATCCCAGCTCTCATTCTCGCTGTTGTCGCCGTGTTTACGTTTGGCGCAATTTTTAAACTTGCCAAAACTGATGACACCGAAATGATTATCAATGTCACGGGTCAGCAATGGTGGTGGGAGTACGACTATCCAGTGCAAAATGAGTTCGGCATCACGCAGCCGATAATTAGTTCTGGTCAACTTGTGATGCCGGTAGGAACGAAAGTTCTGTTGCGTGAAACTAGTCGCGATGTCATCCACTCATATTGGATTCCGGCGCTCAACGGCAAACGTGATGCGGTGCCTGGTCGAGTTCAAACACTTCGTTTAGAGGCCGATGCACCAGGAATCTTTGCTGGGCAATGCACAGAGTTCTGCGGACTTTCACATGCCAATATGCGAATGGAAGCAATTGCATTGAGCAAGGCAGACTTCGCAAAGTGGGTGGCTAATCAACAAGCTAAGTATGTTGCGCCGGTGAAAGACTCGCTTGCTCAACAAGGTGAAGAAGTGTTTTTGAACCAGTGCGTGCGTTGTCACCAAGTTAATGGTCTGATGCGTGCCGATGGAACACCGGCAATTGCTGCACCAGACGAGAACGTTTGGTCGGGAGCTGCGCCAAACCTGTCGCATTTAATGTCGCGCAATACTTTTGCTGGTGCGACCTTTGATCTGTTGTCAAAGCAATGTCGAGACGAAGTTTGGGGTGCTTCAAGCGAAGAGTTTGGTGCGAAATATCTTGCTGGAGTCTCAGAGGATTGTTTGAATCAAAAAGATTTGCGCGCGTGGTTGCGTAATGCGCCGGAGATGAAACCGATGTATGCAAACCCAACACAGTTAGCTGCAACGGGTGGCAAGTATCGCGGCATGCCTTACCTTGCATTAAGTGAAGATGACATCACAAAACTTGTCGCATACCTTTTAACCTTGAAATAACACGAGAAACCGAGAACGATTTATGGCAATCATTGAACGTGAAACAGAAGTCACAACAACTGGCGTTGTGACACCAACTGCAACTTATGGGGTCCTAAAGCGTCCGGTTGCCGCAACTGGTTGGCGTGCCTGGGTTTTTACTGTTGATCATAAAAAACTTGGTTTGATGTATGGCGCTACCGCGATGTTCTTTTTTATCGTTGGCGGTGTTGAAGCGTTACTAATTCGATTGCAACTTGCAGCGCCGAATGGCAAAGTCTTGAACGCCGATTTGTACAACCAAATGTTCACAATGCACGCGACAACAATGGTTTTCTTGTTTGTCATGCCAATGGCAGCCGCTTTTGCAAACTATTTCATCCCCTTGCAAATTGGTGCACGCGACGTCGCGTTTCCGCGCATCAATGCACTTAGTTTTTGGTTGCTTTTATTCTCAGGAATATTCATAAACCTCTCATGGTTTCTTGGCGGAGCCGCTGACGGTGGTTGGTTCATGTACGCGCCAAACTCTGGGCCAGTGTTCTCGCCAACTCATGGCATTGATTTCTGGGCTTATGGTTTGCAAATTGCAGGCATCGCCTCGCTCACCGGGGCCATCAACCTAATTGTCACTGTGCTTAATATGCGAGCACCGGGTATGTCATTAATGAAAATGCCAATTTTCACGTGGATGATGACAGTCGTGCAGTTCTTGTTGCTGTTCGCGGTACCAGTAATAACAGTTGCGCTGTTCTTACTTTCGTTTCAACGAAGTTTTGGCGCTCGTTTCTTTGACGTTGCGGCGGGTGCAGACCCATTGCTGTGGCAACATTTGTTTTGGATCTTCGGTCACCCCGAGGTTTACATTCTTGTTCTGCCATCATTCGGAATCGTCTCAGAAGTTTTGCCGGTGTTTTCACGCAAACCACTTTTCGGTTATCCGTTCGTTGTGTTTTCGGGTGCAGCGATTGGTTTCGTTGGTTGGGGCGTTTGGGCGCACCATATGTTCGCTTCCGGTCTCGGACCTGTTTCGGTTGCTGTATTTTCGTTGACAACAATGGCTATCGCCGTGCCTACGGGAGTCAAGATTATTAACTGGACGCTGACAATGTGGGGCGGAAAATTAGTCTTCACGACGGCGATGAAGTTCTCGATTGGCTTAATCGTTTTGTTTACGGTTGGCGGACTCTCTGGTGTAACCCATTCGGTTGCCCCGTCAGACACTCAACAAACTGACACTTATTACATTGTCGCGCACTTTCACTATGTATTGTTCGGTGGCGCCGTTTTGGGCATCTTCTCCGGTTTTTATTATTGGTGGCCAAAAATGTTTGGCAAAATGCTTAACGAAAAGCTTGGTGGCTGGAACTTCTGGTTGATGGTAATCGGGATGAACCTGACGTTTGGTCCGATGCATATACTCGGCTTACAAGGTCAACCTCGACGCATGTACCAATGGACAGAAGCGCGCGCTGGTGAAGGATTTTTCAATTTGGCATTTTGGAACTTAGTGTCATCAATCGGCTCGTTTGTTCTAGCAGTAGGAATCTTGTTGTTCTTGATCAACGTCGTGATCACTGCGCGAAATCCGACAAAGTCGCCGCTTGATCCATGGAACTCGCGAAGCCTTGAATGGATGACGAGCAACCCACCTAAAGAGCACAACTTTGATGTAATCCCAACAGTTCATCACCTTGATGAGTTTTTCCATCGGAAGTACGAAGAAGATCCTGCAACGCACACAATGCGACAGATCGCAACAGCCGAAGAAATTATGGCCGAACAAGAACGCAACGCCGACAAACATATTCATATGCCCTCGCCGTCGTACTGGCCAATTGTTTTGGCGGGCGCAGTTCCGATAATCACCTTCGGGATGATTTACTCGCACCTAATCGCCGTGATCGGCGGAGTAATTTTATTATTCTCCGCGTTTGGTTGGGCCTTAGAGCCAAGCACCGCGCCTGAGTCTGATTTTGAAAACAACACCCCACACGGCACCGCACTTGACAAGGTAGGTCACTGATGACTGATGCAGCAGTACACGGCCACGAATCAAGTACAGGTATTTCTAACGTCAAGTTAGGAATGTGGGCATTTTTAGGTTCAGAATGTTTGCTGTTTGGTGGTTTAATTTCGACATACATGCTTTATCGAGGTCGAGTAACGGGCGGTCCACGACCAGCACAAATTTTTGATATTCCATTTACTTCGGTAAGCAGTTTTGTTCTATTGATGAGTTCTCTGACAATGGTTTTGGCTGTGAGCGCAGCACACAAAAATGAAGATCGCAAAACAAATCTTTGGCTAACAGTGACCGCGCTATTGGGTGCGACATTTGTTGGCGGACAGGTTTATGAGTTCACCGCGTTTTATAACGAGGGTCTTGGTTTTTCGACAAGTTTGTTTGGCTCAAGTTTTTATACACTCACGGGGTTTCACGGTGTGCACGTCACAGTTGGAATCATTATGTTGATGGCACTTGTAGGTATTTTTAAACGCAGTGAAGTTCCTGGTAAGAAGGCCGAAGTGGTCGAGATGATTGGTCTTTACTGGCACTTCGTTGACGTGATTTGGATCATTATTTTCACTCTCGTCTATTTGATCCCGGTTTGATCATGACGACAGATACAGCGCACGATGTCGTAAATAAAGATCACGCAGAAAATCATGCCGAAAATCACGGTATGAGCAACGCCGGTTACATTCGTATCGCAGCAATTTTGGCGGCGATAACCGCTCTTGAGGTTTCAACTGTCTATATAGACTTCGGACCATTTTTTTTGCCAGCGCTGCTAATCATGATGGCGGTGAAATTTATTATGGTTGTGAGTTATTTTATGCATTTAAAATTCGACAATAAAGTGTTTAGTTTTATGTTTTATGCTGGGCTCATTTTGGCCGTCGGTGTATACGCAGCGTTTCTCGCTACTTTCAAATTTTTTATTCAATAGAGAATTAATCTAAACATAGTGATCGCTTCAGCGGCAGATCTAGCCGTGAGCCCTTGGAGATTTCAGGCGCATCCTGAAGTTTGGTTGTTAGTAGTGTTTCTAGTTGCCGCTTATATATACGCCGCCCGCGTAATTGGCCCAGTGGTGGTAAAGGCTGGCCCCGTGATCACGACCAAGCAACGCAACGCATTTATCGCAGCAATTTTTTTGTTGTGGATGGGATCTGACTGGCCAGTTCATGACATAGCCGAAGAATATCTGTATTCGGCTCACATGTTTCAACACATGGTTCTTTCGTATTTCATGCCACCATTAGTACTGCTATCAATTCCAAAATGGATGTTCGATGCGGTTTTCGGCTCAGGTAAGACACGAGCAATAATCAATTGGCTCGCAAAGCCGGTCATCGCGGGTGTGTTATTCAATGTTGTTGTGATGATCACGCATATTCCAGCGCTTGTAAATCAGAGCGTGACCAATGGATTGTTGCATTATTCGCTACACATTTTGTTGGTGACGACAGCACTTCTAGTTTGGTTGCCTATATGTGGGCCAGACTTACAGTTACATTTGCAGTCAGGCGGCAAAATGATTTATCTATTCCTAATGTCGGTCGTGCCAACCGTGCCTGCGGCTTGGTTGACGTTCGCCGAAGGTGCGGTTTACAAGCACTACGACATCGCAGTGCGGGTGTGGGGGCTTTCAGTGACGACCGACCAACAGGTAGCCGGCGCAATCATGAAAACTGGTGGGGCTGTGTTTTTGTGGTCGATTGTTGTATTTTTATTCTTCAAGCGATTCAGTTCAGGTTTCGTAGCCGAGCAGTCGTATCGCAAAGGTTCGAATCTTGGCGTTGAAGTTTTGACATACAAAGAAGTTACCGATGCATTTGGTCGAGTGGCACCAGCGAAAGATCCGAATATAAAAAGTTAATCGGACCACTTAAATGTGGTTGCAGCTATCCCGCACATTGCCAGAGCCCAACCGCCGAGAGCAATAGCGTCGGTAATAATAATCCTGTTGTTATTGAATGAATCGCGCAACAAGCTGCTGAACAACGAACTGGGTAACACTTGTGCAAAATCACCAAGAGTTTTCGGTAGTTCGTCATTTGAAACCAAAACACCGCCCAATAAAAACAACACAAGATATAGACCATTTTGTACAGCCAGGTTTATCTCAGCACGAAGCCGACCGGCAAGCGTTAAACCGATGCCTGCGAAACAACTCGTGCCGATCAACAAGATCACTAGAACTTGCGCGATATTGATTTGATTCGGGCTCCAGCCCAACAACTTACCGACAATAATTAATAACGCAAGTTGAGCAATTTCGATCAGACAAACTGCGCAAACTTTAGCCAGCACCAATCTCTGCGTGCCGAGCGGTGTTGTGCCTAGACGTTTTAGTACACCGTAATTGCGCTCAAAGCCCGTCGCTATACCGAGGCTGACCATCGCCGTAGACATCACGGCCAAACTTAAAATACCCGGCATCAAAAAGTCGATCTTATTGCCAGTAACAGTTGGTAGAAAATCAGTCTGAGAAAAAAATACTAAAAGAATTACCGGTATCACGACCAGCAGTAACAACTGTTCACCGTTGCGTGCCATCACAGTTAATTCTTGACGTAGTTGAGATCTGAAAATTTTCATTGAGTGTCTCGCGACTTAGCGATGGCCGAGTTATTGGCGAGTCTTCGAAAAATACCTTCGAGAGTTTGATGTTCGCCTGCCGAATTAAGTAGCTCAATCAATGGCGCATTGGCAAGCAGATTGCCATCTTGAAACATCAATACATGGTCGGCGACTCGTTGCGCTTCGTCAAGTTCGTGAGTCGCCATGATTACTGCACAACCATCACCAGCTAGTTGTCGCACGATGCCACGAATCAAGTCGCGACCGAAAATGTCGACGCCCGAAGTTGGTTCATCCAAAAAAGCAATGCGTGGTTTTGCCGCCAGTGCAAGTGCCAACGACAACCGTTGTTTCTCGCCACCAGAAAGTTTGCGCCACGATGTCTTCTTTTGTCGATTCAGGTCAACCGCGTCGAGCAACTCGTTGGCTGTTATGCGATTGTCGTAGAGATTGCAATAGTGCTGGGCGACTTCAAACACTCGCGCGCTCGGGTAGACCCCGCCGTCTTGCAACATCACGCCAATTTGCGAATTAATTTTGACTCGATCTTTTCTAGGATCAAACCCAAGGACGCTAACTCTGCCACTCGTGGCAGTGCGCACTCCACTGCAGACCTCGATCGTGCTGGTTTTGCCAGCACCATTGGGGCCAATTACGACGGTTACTTCGCCAGCCTTGGCGTCAAACGAAATATTGTTGACCGCTCGCACTTGTTTGTAGTCAACGACAAGATCGCGAACGCTGATTGCGACTCCGTGTGACTGGCTTGAAATATTCATCACCATTACAGTACGCAATTCACAGAACATCGCCGACATCTAACAGCTAAAATAATGGTGTGATTGACGTCCGTTTACTTCGTGCAGAACCTGAGTTTGTTAAAGCGGCGATGACCCGGCGTGCCAAACCAGCACTAATTAACGATCTTGAGCAGGCTCAACAACTTGATTCTCGGTTGCGTGATATCACAAATGAGCGAGATGCACTTAGAGCACAAGTTAACGGATTGTCAAAAGATGTGGCAGCAATGCGTAGAAGTAAGGA
>JBILAG010000061.1:0-11505 GCA_044354345.1 Ilumatobacteraceae bacterium
CCTACCCAGACACCAATCGGGAGCTTCGAATTAATAATTTTTTCAAACAGCTGTGTCATTCGAGCCGTAGAAACAACACTGCCGTGTGAGTTGACTTGAAAGATGATTGCCTGCGAGTTTGAATTCTCAGCACGATCAATTGCTTGCTCAATGTCATGAGCCACGATTTCGTCAATTAATCCGTTTACTTCTACGACATCGACCGGGGCCAGATCTACTGCATCATCTTGTGCCCGAGCAGAACCTGCAGAAACAAACATCATCACCGACATCAAAACAAGCAGCCCGACTGTGGCGTATGTTCGTTTATGGCTGACTTGTGTGTGCAATTCACTCTCCGAGTCGTGTGATGAGAAACTTACGCTAACATTTGCGCGTGCACATTTTGCTTGCTACCGATGCTCAGTGGGTTCTCGATGAAGTCCATTCTGCACTCGGCACACCTGAAACTTCATTCGTTGTGTGCAGCGATGGCCGCGATGTGCCGCAAGCCATAAAGCAACGTACTCCAGATTTGGCAGTGCTTGATTTACAGAGTGGTTCAATGGGCGCGATGGCAGTGACCATGGATCTGCGTTTAGATCACAGTGATGGGCGAGCTCCGCATGTGCCCGTTTTAATGTTGCTTGATCGTCTTGCTGATGTTCATTTGGCTCGGCGCAGTGGCGCGCAAGGTTGGTTGATTAAACCTCTCGACTCACTACGTTTGCGCCGTGCAGCGAATGCGATTACTGCAGGAGATGTATGGCACGAAGGAATGCCAGTCGAAGTTTAAAAAACGACTTAGTTAATTTCTTTGGCCGACGATCACTTCGGCGATTTGCAAAGCATTAAGCGCAGCGCCTTTGCGAAGATTGTCGTTAGAAACAAATAACACCAGGCCTTTGTTTCCGTCGATTGAGTGGTCCTGCCGGATTCGCCCGACAAAACTTGCGTTCTTACCTGCGGCGTCTAAGGGTGTTGGCACATCCATCAGACTTACACCTGCTGCATTTGACAAAATTTTTGTTGCTTCAGCAGGAGTAATCGCACGATCAAATTCAAGAGTTAGAGAGAGTGAATGACCAGTAAAGACTGGAACGCGAACGCAAGTACCCGAAACACGCAAATTTGGAATATGTAAAATTTTACGACTCTCGTTACGCAGTTTTTTCTCTTCATCAGTTTCTAACATGCCGTCGTCTACCAAGGTGCCTGCAAACGGGATCACATTGTTTGAAATCGTTTTTGGAAATTTAACGGCTGGTGGATACGCAATTGCATCACCGCCATAGGTCAAGTCTTTTGCATTTGGCGCACCAAGTTTGATTTGGTCATGTAACTCACTGACACCCGAAACTCCCATACCGCTGACCGCTTGGTATGTGCTGGCAACCATTCGAACAAGTCCAGCAGCATCATGCAGTGGCTTGAGTACTGGCATCGCAGCCATTGTCGTGCAATTTGGATTAGCAATGATTCCGAGTTTTGCCTGAGCGATATCTTCAGGGTTGACTTCTGAGACAATCAATGGAACATCCGGGTTCATTCGCCATGCAGATGAATTATCAATCACTATTGTTCCGCGCTTGGCATAAATTTCTGCGATTGCTCGTGAAGTTGTGGCACCTGCAGAAAAAATCGCAATATCTAAACCGCTTGTGTCTGCAGTCGCAGCATCTTCAACAGTGATCTTTTGGCCGTTCCATTCAATGACGTTTCCAGCAGATCTTGCGGATGCGAAAAATCTGACATTTGATGCCGGAAAATTTCTTTCAACCAGCAACGTCTGCATCACACTCCCGACCATGCCTGTTGCGCCGACAATTCCTATTGAAACTTTTTTGTTTGAGCTGTTATTTGTCACAAATTTAGGATACTTGAGCAACCAACCACCAATGGCTTGGATTAATTCGGTTTGTCGGAATCACTTTTACCCGATTTTTGCCGGTTGTCATTACTTTAAGAGTTCGCTTTTTTGAATGAAAAATTTTTATGTCGTTTAGTTGTGGCGCGACTTTTGCCAGCACCGTGTCGGGTTTTAGTCGGTTGGCCTGCCACCCAAATCTCGTCGACCATCGCCAACGGGCGAGGCGTGGGCCAACAATTGAAACTTTCCAAAGCGAGCGCATCGCGATGCCTAAAGGCACGAGCAAGACATCGCTAAGTACCCAAGTGCGAAAATTAAGTACAACTGTGCCACCACTTCGGGTGACTCGGATTGCTTGATTTACAAGTTCAAGAGCATCGTTGGGCTGACAATGTTGCAGCGTGATGTATGAAAAAGCAAGATCAACAGTGTTGTCGTTTAGAGCAAGGGTTTTTCCGTTGGCGACGTGCAGTGTGGTCAGGCGATCGATGCGTCCGAACCGCGCAACTGTTTGTCGGCATCGCTCAAGAAAAGCCGAGTCAACATCTGCGGCAATTACTTTCTCGCAACGATTCGTAAACGCCGAGGTCATTCGGCCGATGCCACTGCCGATTTCGAGCAGAGTTGAAGACTCAAATTTTTTGTCGCCGAGTTCGAGTAATCGCATGTATAGCTGCACTTCTTTGTCGCCGGTGTCGACGAACTCTTTAAGTGTTAGATCGTTTCCGGTTTCATTGTTGAAAACCCAGCCTGTCTCTCGTACGACATCGTCTGCGCTTAAATTATTGTCCGCAAGATTTCCTGCGCGCCGCCAAGGCAAATGATGAGCACGCTTTGTTTGCATATGTCTGAAGAAATCTACTTGCTACTTGCGTTCAGGCAGTGGTGCCGAATACTCCTCGCCACTATCCAGGTCGAACGCCGTATGTAGTGCACGGACTGCCGTTTCGAGCATCGGGGCAGCTATCACGACCGAAATTCGAATCGTGCTCGTTGAAATCATTTCGATATTGACTTTGTTGTCTGCCAAAACTCGAAACATTTTGGCGGCGATGCCAGGGCTTGATTTCATTCCTGCACCTACAAGTGAGATTTTGGCGATGTTTGAGTCTTTGGTTACACCCTTTGCGCCAACTTGCTTTGCGATTTTTTCGACGATCGGTTGCGCGACTGCTACATCGGTTTTCGGCAACGTAAAAGAAATATCTGTTGTTCCTGCAGTTGAAGTGTTCTGCACGATCATGTCGACATTGACATTGGCGTTTGCCAATGGCTCAAACAATGCCGCTGAAACACCTGGTTGGTCAGGCACGCCCAGCACAGTTATTTTTGCATCGCCAGCGTCGTGTACGACACCAGAAATAATTGGATCTTCCATATTTTTTTCTCCTTTACGTTCTTCGCTCGTCACCCAAGTTCCCTGCTCCCAAGTGAAACTTGAGCGCACATGAATCGGCACATTGTGATTGCGAGCAAATTCAACACTACGAAGTGCCAGCACTTTGCTTCCAGCCCCAGCCATCTCGAGCATCTCATCAAACTCAAGATGTTTTAATTTTCGCGCTTGCGAAACAAGTCGCGGGTCAGCAGTAAAAACACCCGTGACATCGGTATAAATCTCGCAGACGTCGGCTTTCAGAGCCGCGGCGAGTGCAACTGCAGTCGTATCGCTTCCTCCGCGACCGAGTGTTGTAATTTCTTTATCGGTACTGACACCTTGAAAGCCCGCGACTACTGCAACCTTGCCCTCACCGATTGCTTCGCGAACGCGGTCGCCTCTTATCTCGAGAATTTTTGCGCGTGTGTGCACAGTGTCGGTAATGATCCCGACTTGGCTGCCGGTGAAACTCATTGCTTCAACACCGAGATCTTGCAGCGCCATACACAAAAGCGACATACTGATGCGCTCACCAGTTGTCAGCAACATGTCTAATTCTCGACCAGATGGTGCTGATGAAACTTGTCGAGCGAGCTCCATCAGGTTGTCGGTGGCCTTTCCCATTGCCGAAACAACAATTACGAGTTGGTTACCTTCTGCTTTTGAGGCCGCGATATGACGTGCGACATTGCGCATTCTTTCAGGATCTGCCACCGAAGTGCCACCGTATTTTTGAACTATCAACGCCACGTCGTTCAACGCTAGCGTTGCTGGTGTTGCCGACCTGTAGCATTTTCTGATCATGGGAACAGACAAAAGAAACCGTCAAAAAGAAAATCGACTAGCTCGCCGAAACGAAGTCGCACAAAAGACTCAGCGTCAGATTTTGCGCCGTCGAATAACGCGGATCGCCTTGCTAATTGGCGCGATTGTTGGGGTTGTTTTATTGTTCAACTTGAGTGGAAACAAAGATGAATCTCAGTCATCAACTAGTGATTCTGTGGTTTCGGCTGAGTCAACCGTGGCACCAGCCGCTGCCGGACCGTTCGCCTATGGCGAGGGCGATTGTGCGCCGACCGATGGTTCAGGTTCGCAAGTTCAAGAGTTCACTTCTGCACCAAAATTGTGCATTGACTTAACGAAAACCTACACGGCAGTCGTGTCAACATCAAAAGGTGATTTCACTGTGGTACTTGACGCAGCAAAGGCACCTGGCACCGTCAACAACTTTGTCAATCTGGCGCGATCAAAATATTTTGACGGCACAGTTTGCCATCGAGCAATACCAACTTTCATGGTGCAATGTGGTGATCCAACTGCGACTGGTTCGGGTGGACCTGGCTATGCAATCGCCGATGAGTTGCCATCAGCGGGTGAGTACAAACTCGGCTCGCTAGCGATGGCCAACTCTGGGCCAAATACAAATGGCAGTCAGTTCTTTGTTATTACTGGCGAGCAAGGAGTATCTCTCTCGCCGAACTACACGTTGTTCGGACAAGTGACAAAGGGTTTGGATACAACAGTTTCTGCGCTTGACAAAGCAGGCAATGATGACCCAGCATCAAATGGTGTGCCACCAAAAGAAGAACTTCGAATTACGAAAGTAACGATCAGCGAAAACTAAAACCTTGTTCTAGTTAGTTGAATAGCTAGTCGCGAGGCAAGAAAGCCGAATCTAATCGTCGAATCTCAAGATTTGAACGATCAGATACTAAATCCATATTGTCTCGAAAACCGACGAGGATGTTCATCTCACGAAGAACCCTCAAAATTTCTTCGTCGTACACGCCATTTGGGTGAGACATGCATTTTGGCGCACTATTTAAATAGCCAGTCAAATATTCTGAATTGACAGAGTATTCAGAATGCTTTTCTGCCGCTGTCAGCCTCGTTATGTTTGTTGGGTGACTGTGTGAGTGCAAACCAACGACGTGGCCTTGAGTTGCGAGTTGAGTTATTGATTCTGGACTCATCGTAATTTTTTTATTTATTTCGTCAATTGATGTGCCGTGATCTTGAATTATCAATTTCATAATCTCTAAGTATTCATTCTGAGTCAAGATTTCATCGCGCAAATATCTGAACCATCGGTCAGTACGTGTATAAAACGGATAAACAGTCAAATACTCTTCTGGAAAAGTATTCGTTGCAGACGAAAATGTTTCAGGCATTGTGTTTTCAACGCATGAATCAAACTCTGCAAAAAATACATCTTTATTCTCAAAAAACTGATTTCTAAATATTCTAAAAATTTCTAAAATATATGGATGCCCTGCATGTGGCCCAGTGTTGACGAAAAAAAATGCTTCGAGTTTCTTTGAGGCGAGCACTGAAGCCGCAACATCAAATTGGCATTGCAGCCCGTCATCAAATGAACAGCAGATGTCGGTCTCATCTAGTTTTTGACTAAGCGCCTTTTCTAGAAAGACGTCTGCGCTCAACAAATTTGCAACTTTTGATGCATGATCAAGTGATCGCCCAAACTCATCGGCAGAGAATGAACCTTCACTTTTTTGATGACCCGATCCGTGAAAGTGGTGAAACATTAGGCCCGTTGGTCCGGAGCTTTTAAGACTGGCCAAAGAATGAGTCACAACTCAATTCTAGGTATTGATGAATTTAATTAGTTAGCAACGACTCGCGCAAGATGTTTGCTGTTTTGTCACTGACGCCGATTTCGCGCACGAAGTTTTGTACTGATCCATGTTTTGTATTTAGATCGTCAAGAATGATTGCCATTGCTCGTGGGTCGGCCGCAGCAAATCGGGCTGGCATGTTGGCGTAAGCCGTGGCAAGATCTGGTTGACTCACTTCGGCCCATTTGATGAGTCGCTTCATGCCCAACTCGGTAAGGCCATAGTCTGCAGAAATAATTTCGTCTGGAACACCGAGGATCGACAAAATGAATGCCGCCAGAACTCCTGTTCGATCTTTGCCAGCCGCACAATGAAACACCAATGGCAAAACATCGGTTGATGCGATGACTTCAATGGCATTAGCGAACTTTGGTGCAGCATTGGCGATCATTTCGCGATATGCCCAAACCAAAAATTCAACGGTGTCTTCGATTTCTGGTGTATCGCCGTCGTTCCAAGTTGCGTCAATGATCGACAGATGATGAAATGCAACAGGAAACCGATCAACGGGAAAGGTGCCACGAGTTTTGACTTCGTTATCGGTTCGAAGGTCAATCACAGTTTTCACACCAAGGTCAATTACTGCCTGTGCGTCATCGGAGGTCAAGCGGTAAAGCCCATCGGCGCGAAACAGAGTTCGCCATTTCGTCGTTTGGCCGCTAATTGTTGGGTATCCACCTAAATCACGAAAGTTGTGCACCGCATCAAGTGCGATTAATCGTTGCGGATCGTTGATAAGAGATTCAATTTTGGCGCTGTTCACCCCGTGGACCTTATCTGTTTGAGATGTCTGCAAAGTGGCTGCAAGATGTCCGAAAAGTGAATGACAGATAACCGGCTACTTACGGTCTCCTAGACGCAATTAGCTCTCGTACATTTCGTGTACTAGTTGCATAGTAGACAATGCATCTTTGAAGCTCACGATTTTTGATTCTTGGCCTTTAATTTTCGCGATCATCATTTCCGCTTGAAGGCGAAATCCGGGTTTGAATTTTGTATCCCAATCCGATTTTGGTGTTATATCAATTGACTCGCCTGTTTCGGATATCTCTGTAAGTTTCTCTAGCGGTTTCATAAGCCAAGTCGAGTTTTCTTTTGTTATTGAAACCGACCACGGTCCAACTTCGTTCCATTGGCATTCATAGATTCCAAGATCACCAGAATCAAAAGTCACGTGAACGGAGTGTTTCATAATTGTCATTGACTTCCATTTTGAACTTTGTTCAATGTTTATAACTTTGCCTCTTCCAAACTGGCGAAGAATATCAATCAGGTGTATTGAATTAGCGAACATCCAATGCTCAATTATTTGAGTGTCAAATCCGGCGGAGCGAGCCGCAAACTGGTCTTCCTGGTCAGTCACCCTAATCATTCGTTGGCCAGAGTTGAGGTTGATTATGCGATCCAATTCTTGGAACGTTGAGTAATGTCGACGATTCAAAGCAACATAGATTCGATTGGTTGCGTCACCCAATACTTTATCGAGATAGTTGCTCTCAGTTAAATTAATTCCGAGAGGTTTCTCTACGAGAATGGTCCATGGATAGAGAGCGCATTCGAGAAGTACATTCGAAATTTGGTCAACATTGACTGTAATGATGACTAATTCGGCTTGTGTTGTTCTGTAAAGCTGTCCGATGTTGTCGCACTTGTTAGTCACCTTAAAATCCGTTGCAAAAGCTTCAAGCGGTTTTTTTGAACGACTCGTCACTCCAAGGAGCTCAGTATTCTCAATGTCCAAGAATGCTTTTGCATGTTCTCGGGCAATCTTTCCCGCACCAACAATTGCAAGTCTCATAAGTTTTTACTCATATCGTTTAGGCCCAGGAAAATGTCCTGGACTTGAATTTGCCCATATCTTCAACCTGCACTGATGAGTTTTTTTGGTCACTTGAGTGATGAGCTGCTACGAGAACAGAAACCAATCGCGACGCATATTCGGCAGTTACTATCGCATCGCCACATAAAAGATTGCGTATATGCTCAACCGAAGCCATTGGGTAATCAGTTTTTTCTAGATCAGTTTGAATCTCTAAACTTTTGAGATCCGAGCGTGTGAACGGTAGGGCACGATCGGTTTCATTTCGGGCAACTCCCTTGAGGGATGCATTGTCAAGGTCAAAACGAATCATTCCGTAACGACCGCAGGCGAGCATTTCGCGACCTTGTCCTTGGTCAATTGGAAAATCCATCATTAAACGCTGACCTTTTTCGGTGTGAACTATTGTCAACCCTCCAGAGTCCGAATATTGTCTTCCACGCGGATTAGCAACATCGGAATCTTTCAACCATGCGGATACTTTTTCCGACGATGATTCGGAGAAGAACTCAAGTAAATCAATACAGTGTGATCCCATCATTGCTATTCCGGTATTAATGCTGTTGACTGCCAAACTTGTAAATCCACCGAACAAATCAGAAGTAAGAAGCCGCTTTACTTCTTGGACAATTGGTAAAAATCTAAACATATAATTCACGGCGACTCGAGTCCCAGATCTATTGCACTGCTCAATTAGCTCTTCGCATTGCTCAATCGATGGACCAAGGGGTTTCTCAATCATTAAGAATTTAACACCGTGTTTCGCAAGCTGAATTCCAAAATCACAATGAGATGGCGTTGTTGTCGCAATCACAGCTAGATCTGGCACACCGGATTCGCACAGATTTTTGAAATCACTAAACAAATACTTTGACTCAACTTCGTGGTCTTTTTGGGCAG
Source organism: Ilumatobacteraceae bacterium (assembly GCA_044354345.1). Classification (GTDB taxonomy): domain Bacteria; phylum Actinomycetota; class Acidimicrobiia; order Acidimicrobiales; family Ilumatobacteraceae; genus BACL27. The sequence goes on from JBILAG010000061.1 coordinate 8,583, forward strand.
TAGCAAGTGAATCAATATTTTGATCAAAGACTCCAGTGACGTGAAGTCCAGCTTTCCTCGAATTTGAGATGTGCTGCCGTCCCATGCGTCCCGCACCGATTACAAAGGCAGTCGGCTTAGTGTTTGCTGATTCCATTTGCCGTCTCTGCTCCGATTAGCTGCTTTAAATTTTTTTGAAGGCTTTAGCCCCTTCAATCGTACAAGACCTTTAAGTTTCACTAGTTCCTTACGGCTAATTGAAAGTTGGTTTACGGTTAGTTAATTGCCAGTAATAGTCGCTAGTGTCGCTCGGATGACAAAACTTGAAATCAAAACAGTTGGTGTAATTGGCTCTGGGATCATGGGTTCTGGAATTGCAGAAGTTATAAGTAAATCGGGGATTGATGTCGTCATCCGGTCACGCTCGACAGAAACTGCTCAAGCGACGAAAGCCGCGATTGAAGCAAGCCTTAATAAACAACTTGCAAAAGCGAAAATCACTCAAGAGCAAAAAGACTCTGCAATGTCTCATGTCAGCGTCACGAGCAAACTTGAAGACCTTGCTAATTGTGATCTGATCATCGAGTCTGCTGTTGAAGACCTTTTAACAAAACAAGAGTTGTTTTCTCAACTCGACAAAATTGTTAAGCCGTCATGTGTTCTGTCGACGAATACGAGTACTTTGCCAGTGATTGAGATGGCGAAGTCAACGAACCGCCCTGACAAAGTTTGCGGCATTCATTTTTTTAATCCTGCTGTGCTGATGCCACTTGTTGAAGTTGTTCGGCCAATCACTGCGAGCGACGAAACGATCGCCTTCGCTAACGAGTTTGTCAAAGCCTGCTCAAAAGATGCAGTACAAGTCGTTGATCGTGCTGGGTTTATTGTTAATGCATTGTTGTTTCCGTATCTGAATAACGCAATTGCAATGTTCGAGGCCGGCACAGCAAGCATGGAAGATATTGATGTTGCAATGAAAGGTGGTTGCAACTTTCCGATGGGGCCGTTTGCATTGCTTGATCTGGTAGGACTCGATACGTCAGTTGCAATTCTTGAGGCGCTTTATGCAGAATTTAAATCATCGACACTTGAACCGCGCCCAATGTTGAAAGAGCTTGTTGAGCAAGGCAAACTGGGTCGCAAATCAAAGCAAGGTTTTTATAGCTACTAAAATATGACTTGATTAGTGATGGGCTGGGATTCAACACCGACTCCACTTGATCAGTCGATTTGGGAGTTTCCCCCGTCAACAAAATGGCCACGCAATGACGTTGTTGGTCGTGGCGCAGATTTAAGACCGGAAACTTTGATTCATGCGTATCGGCATGGAATATTTCCGATGGTTTCAAGCAATGACTTTGATGATCAAGAACCGACTGATCTGGTTTGGTGGTCGCCACTTAAGCGGGCAGTAATTAATTTGGATCAGCTTGTGATTTCTCGATCAATGCGCAGTAGCGAAAAAAAATTTGAAGTTCGTATTGACACATGTTTCGAAATGGTGATGCGAGGTTGTGCGGCGCCAAATCGAGATCACGGTTGGATCACCGCCGAGTTCATAGACGCTTATGTGCAACTTCACAAACTTGGTTATGCCCACAGTTTTGAAGTCTTTGACGAAAATGGACTGCTAGCAGGCGGACTCTACGGCGTTCGCGTAGGCAGATTTTTTGCAGGCGAATCTATGTTTCATTTACTGCGTGACGCATCGAAGGTTGCATTAATGGCGCTGGTCAAAAAGATGAAAGAATCAGAAATGACTTTGTTAGATGTGCAGTGGTTGACACCACATTTAGAAAGTCTTGGAGCCGTAGCCATTACAAGAGAGCAGTATTTGCGTGAACTCGCAATCGCTGTAATGCAATAGTTCCACGCCTAGCCTTGTCTAATAATGAGTGAGCCAACTAAAGCTGTAGTGCGCGATCAACCTTGGGTGATGCGCACCTATTCGGGCCATTCGAGCGCGGCTGCGTCTAACGAGTTGTATCGCACGAACTTGGCACAAGGCCAAACAGGATTATCAATTGCTTTTGATCTACCAACACAAACTGGTTACGACCCAGATCATGTTCTCGCCAGTGGAGAAGTTGGCAAAGTTGGAGTGCCAGTCGCGCATCTTGGTGATATGCGGACATTGCTTGACGGTATTCCGCCAGGCGAGATGAACACTTCAATGACGATAAATGCAACTGCGGCCTGGTTGCTTGCACTTTATGTTGCAAACGCTGACGAACAAAATGTCGCTACAAAAGATTTACGTGGCACGACTCAAAATGACATACTCAAAGAATATTTGTCGCGTGGTACTTTTATATTTCCACCGCAACAGTCGCGTCGAATAATTGTTGACATGATCGCTTGGTGTGCGACAAACGCACCAAAATGGAACCCGGTCAATATTTGCTCGTATCACTTACAAGAGGTCGGTGCGACTCCGGTTCAAGAGATCGCGTTTTCGCTGGCTAACGCAATTGATATTTTGGACGCTGTTAAGTCAAGTGGTCAGGTAACCGATGAGCAGTTTCCGCAGGTGTTTTCATCAATTTCGTTTTTTGTTAACGCTGGCATCAGGTTCGTTGAAGAGATCTGCAAGATGCGTGCATTTGTTGATCTCTGGCAGCGAATAGGTCGAGAGCGATACGGAATAACCGACGACCGTGCGCTGCGATTCAGATACGGCGTTCAAGTAAATTCACTTGGACTAACTGAAGCACAGCCAGAAAATAATGTTCAGCGAATTGTTCTCGAAATGCTGGCTGTAACGCTCTCTAAAAACGCTCGCGCTCGCAGTGTGCAGTTGCCGGCATGGAACGAAGCTCTCGGTTTGCCTCGCCCTTGGGATCAACAGTGGTCGTTGCGAATGCAGCAAGTCTTGGCTTTTGAAACTGACTTGCTCGAATATGAAGATATTTTTGACGGATCGACCGTCATTGAATCACGAACT
>JBILAG010000004.1:0-44997 GCA_044354345.1 Ilumatobacteraceae bacterium
GACTTGTTGAATGGAAAAATAACTGGCCGGGCTGTTCTAATCCCCTAGGTTTCATTGGCTTTGTCTTGGATTTCATTTTGATTAAATAATATATATTTGCTAGGTTTCTAAGTCATGGTTGCGAAAGATAAGACTGCTCTAATCACCGGGGCATCTCAAGGAATCGGCTTGGCATGCGCAAAACGCCTAAGTCAAGACGGTTGCAGAGTCATCGGTGTTGACATATATAGGCCAACAACTGTGGGTTCAGAATTTGCCGACTTCTTTACTGCAGATGTCAGTAAATCTTCTGATTGCAATAAAGCAGTCGAGGATGCAGGTCAGATCGACATTCTTGTAAACAGTGCTGGCATCGTCGGACCAAACGTGCCGTTTTGGGATGTAACCGATAATGCTTGGCTGCAGACAATGAACATTAACTTGACCGGCACATTCAACATGATGCGAGCAGTCGTTGGCCAAATGCGTGAGCGTAAATGGGGTCGCATAGTGAATATCGCGAGTATCGCCGGTAAAGAAGGCAACCCAAACCTTGCTGCATACTCTGCGTCTAAAGCAGCCGTTATCGGACTAACTAAATCAGCCGGAAAAGAACTTGCGACAGAAGGCATCTTGGTTAATTCAATTGCGCCTGCAGTAATCAGCACTCCAATAAATCAGAAGACCGATCCAAAAGTTCTTGAATATATGATCGCGAAAATTCCTATGTCACGCGTGGGTCAACCTGAAGAAGTTGCTGCCCTTGTTTCTTGGCTCGCTTCGGAAGAGTGCAGTTTTTCAACAGGTGCCTGTTATGACATTTCAGGCGGAAGGGCAACTTACTAATGAGTGAAAGATTTTTGGTAACTGGTGCGAATGGATGCATCGGAGCATGGGTAGTTAAACAACTGCTTGAGCAGGACATCGAAGTTACTGCATTTGATCTCAAGGCTGATGAACATCGCCACCTTTTGATAAATAATGGGTCAATGCCAAAAGCTAAGTGGGCATTCGGCGACTTAACCGTTGCTCAAGACGTAGAAAATGCAATGGCAGGAGTGACGCATGTGGTTCATCTTGCAGCACTTCAAGTTCCTTTTTGTCGAGCAAACCCTGCACTGGGTGCAAGCGTAAACGTAGTCGGCACTGTAAACATATTTGAGGCAGCAAAAAAACTCGGAGTAAAAAATATAAGTCATGCGAGCAGCATCGCGGTGTTCGGGTTAGCCGCAGATTACCCAGATGAAAAACTTTCACTAGATGCACAACGACTACCAACAACACTTTACGGTGTTTACAAAACCGCAGCCGAAGATGTTGCCAAGGTTTATTGGAATGAATATGGCATCCGAAGTGTCGGGCTTAGACCGCACACAGTATTTGGGCCAGGTCGAGACCAAGGTATGACATCGCAGCCAAGTGTTGCAATTGAGAAGGCAACTAAGAAAGAAAAATTTCATGTTGAGTACGGCGGTGTACTTGATTTTCAATACGCACCAGACGTCGCAGCAGCGTTTATTCTTGCGGCACGAACAAATGTAGATGGTGCACCGGTCGTAAATATAAACGGTCACGTCGTTGGAGTATCAGATTTTGTTGAAATCGTTAAAGCCGTTAGCGGTTTCAATGATTTGACAAACGGAACAAATCAACTACCAGTCGTCTACTCTGCGGACGCACAGGAATGGATTGACCTGGCATCTCCCCCACCAGCAACTGATCTTCAAGTTGCAATTGCTGAATCTCTAGAAGTGTTTTCCAAGTCAGCTATTTAAAAACATAAACAGATAAAGAAACAGGGTGAAATCATGAAGCTCTTAAGGGTCGGTTCAATCGGAAACGAAAAGCCTGTAGTAATTCCAACAGGTTCAACTGAAAGTTACGACGCTTCCGGCGTCTTCACTGACTTTGATAGAGATTTTTTTGAAGCTAACGGAGTTGAGAAATTAAGAGTCGCGGTCAACGATGGCAAATTGCCAAAAATTGACATCTCAAACCAACGGATTGGGGCTCCGTTATCTGACCCTCAAAAAATTGTATGTATCGGTTTGAACTATCGAGAGCATGCACGAGAAGGAAACATGGAGATTCCAAAAGAGCCAATTATCTTCATGAAGGCGCCAAACACAATCATCGGGCCAAACGATGAAGTCATTATTCCAAAACTCTCTGCAAAAACTGACTGGGAGGTTGAGCTTTGTGTTGTAATCGGCAAGCAAGCGAAATACTTGAACAGCCCGCAAGAAGCACTTGAATACGTGGCTGGTTATGCCGTTTCAAATGATGTCTCTGAGCGTGAATTTCAACTTGAACGTGGCGGACAATGGGATAAAGGCAAGTCATGTGAAACTTTCAACCCACTTGGCCCGTGGATCACAACGACCGATGAGGTTAAAGACCCGCAGAATCTTGAACTTTGGTTGAAAGTTAACGGCAACGAAGAGCAATCGAGCAGCACTTCTGACATGATTTTTGATGTCGCTCACATAATTTGGTACACAAGCCAATTCATGGTTTTAGACCCAGGCGACATGATAAATACTGGTACGCCTCAGGGCGTTGGTCATGGCAAAAAGCCACCAAGATATATGAGCGCTGGCGACGTTGTCGAACTTGGTATTACTGGGCTAGGCGAACAAAAACTTAAAGTGATTTCGAGCATATAAAGGGATGAAACCATTTCGCTTTGGAGTTCAGGCAGGTGCTTGTAAAACTAAAGCAAAATGGACAGAATTTGCAAGAAGTGTTGAGGCTAACGGTTACGACATAATCACAATGCCTGATCACTTTGCTAATCAACTCGCTCCTATCCCCGCATTGATGGCGATAGCAAGTGCAACCTCAAGTCTTCGAATAGGCATGCTCGTACTTGATAATGATTTTAGACATCCCCTCGTATTAGCAAAAGAACTAGCAACGTTAGACGTCTTGTCTGAAGGTCGACTTGAAATCGGATTAGGTGCGGGTTGGATGCCAAGTGACTATGAGCTTTCAGGAATAAATTTTGACAAGCCCTCCTTGCGAATCAAAAAACTCCAAGAGACAATCACGATAATCAGAGGTGCTTTCGCAAACAAGCAATTCAGTTTTGATGGTGCTTTTTACAAAATTAAGAATTACGAAGGACTCCCTAAACCATTTCAGAGTCCGATGCCTCCACTGCTTATGGGTGGCGGCGGCACAAAAATGCTCACGCTCGCCACCAAAGAAGCAAACATCATAAGTATTGCAAACACTAAAAGTAGTGATTTTGCAGCAGACGTAATTGGGCGAATGAGCTCAATGGTTCGATCAAGAAGTGACTCGATTGACAAAGATTCAAAAGATATTTCTAAGAAGTCTATGGATTCGTTAAGCGCTAACGCAGTTGACGAAAAAGTAAACGAAATACGATTTCTTGCTGGAGATCGAATGCCCAACATCGAACTTAACATTCGTCCATTCATGATCAATATTACTAAAGACGTAAATAGTGCAACCGAGAATCTTGCTCATGGGCTCAAAACCGGAACACAAGACGTATTGGAAAATCCATTCGCGCTGATCGGACCGCCAGAAAAACTAATTGATGACTTGCTCTACCGCAGGGATCGTTGGGGAATTTCGTATGTAACTGTTGGACCTGACGACGTCGACACCTTTGCTCCAGTCGTGTCACACCTAAGAGGAAAGTAAGGCGTCAATGACAAAAATTTTTACACACAACTCTTCGTTAGAAGAAGTAACGACAAATCTGTCGAAATACGGAAGTAGTTGCATTATTCTTGCGGGTGGCACCGATGTGATGATTCAAAATCGGCGCGGAGAAATTGATGCCGACCGATATTTGCATATAGAACAGGTTGTAAGCCTTAAAGGGATCACAATCGATGACAAGATCCGCATCGGAGCTATTACAAGTCATAAGTCAATCGCGAAATCAGACTTAATTAACAAATTTTGCCCTAGTTTGGCTTTGGCGTCAGCGACTATCGGAAGCTGGCAAACTCAAGCGGCTGGAACTCTCGGTGGAAATATCTGCAATGCCTCTCCAGCAGCCGACACGATTCCTGCTCTCCTAATTGCAAATGCAATTATTTCACTTCAGTCGCTTGGCAAAGATCGGAAAGTACGACTAGAGGATTTTATTTTGAGTCGCCGAAAGACGCAACGACTCGAGGATGAAATCGTTACTGAGATTTGCCTTGAACCGTTGCCAGAAAACTCTTTTGAGCAATATTGCAAGGTTGGTCCCCGCAGCTCGATGGAGGTAGCTCTGTCAGGAGTTGCCGTCAGAATTACTTTTAACTCATTCGGAGATGTATCAAACGCAGCTATTGCTGTTTGCGCAGTTGGACCCAAACCTTTTCGATCTCGATCTGCCGAAGCTGAACTTATAGGGTCGAAATTAGACGCCGACGATATCTCAAATGCTGCTTCAAAATTGTCAGACGAAATTCAGCCACTAGATGACTTCCGTGCTTCGGCAAGATATCGCAAACAGGTGACTCAAGCGCTATTAATAAATATACTTAAGGAATTCAAACATCAACAAGAACAAAAGGTTGTGCAATGAAAACTGTTATCAACGTAAACAAAACTGATTTCGCATTAGAGATCGGGGCCGACGTGACGCTGCTTGACTTTCTTCGCGAAAACCTGGGCCTTACCGGTACGAAAGAAGGCTGCGCTGAAGGAGAATGTGGTGCCTGCACCGTATTACGAGATGGCGAACCGATTGATTCTTGTATCATCGCAGCCCACGCATGCGCAGGAACTGAAATTACAACAATCGAGGGGATCGCTGAGTCGGCAGAAAAACTTTCTGCTATTCAAAAATCATTGATCGACTCCGGCGGTATTCAATGCGGATTCTGCACCCCTGGATTTATTATGGTTTTGACGGCGCTACTCAGAGAAAATAAATCGCCAAGCGAAGACGAAATTCGATTATCCCTTGCCGGAAACATATGCCGATGCACTGGATATGAGCAAATTGTTGATGCTGCGATGAATCTTGTGAAGTCTCAATAATGAGTTCAATTGGAGTAAATCATCTAAGGAGCGACGCTGAAGTAAAAGTTCGCGGCGAAGCAAAATATACAACTGATTTAAATTTTAAAGACATGTTGTTTGGTGCCATCTTCCGAAGCTCGATAGCTGCAGGAAAGATTATAAGTATCGACACATCCCTTGCTGAAGCCGCAGACGGTGTTATCAAAGTAATCACTTCTAAAGACGCACCATCACATCGACATGGATTAGTAGTAGAAGATCAGAGGATTTTTGCGAGCGATGAAATCACTTATGCAGGCGAGCCGATTGCGGCGATTGCGGCCAATACGTTGGCTCAAGCGCGTGCAGCACTTGAACTAATCAAACTTAACGTTGAACCGATAACTCCAGTAGTCGATCTATTAGATGCAATTAATCCAAAAACGCGGGCTGTGCATCGTGACTGGAAAACATTTGTGTCACCGAATGAACTTTTCAGATCCAACAATATTGTCGGTCAAATGGTTTACGAAGGCAAATCTTTTGACGAGACGATTGAAGGTGCCGACTTAATTATTGAAAATGAGTTTAAGGCTGGTCGACAATACCAGGCATATATGGAGCCAAAAGGTGTTGTAGCTATTTACGAAGATCAAAGATTTTTGGTCCACATATCCCACCAATTTCCATTTAATGTGCGAGATCGACTTGCACAAGCCCTGAACATCAAGCGATCAGCAATCCGCGTAATTGGTCATCATATTGGTGGCGGATTTGGTGCAAAGCTTGATCTTGGCATAGAGCCGTACGCATGTATTCTCGCCAAGCTGACTGAAAGACCAGTCAAAATTATTCAAAGTCGTTCTGAAGATATGGCTACTTGTCCAGTTAGAGAAAATGCAATAGTGCGCCTACGCTCCGGAGTTACAAAGAGCGGTGAAATAATCGCGACCGAAATGGACGTAATTATGGATGCTGGCGCTGCTGCAGGCGATACCCCATTTTTGAGTTCAATACCGCTCTTTCTTGCCGGCGCACCGTACCGACCCGGTGTCGCTCGTGTTCGATGCCGAGTTGTTTATACAAATACACCGTCAACAGGCGCGTTTCGTGGTGTTAGTGGCACGTATCTGAACTTTGCAATTGAGCGCCAAATGGACGAGATCGCAAACGCAATAAAAATGGACCGCCGCGAATTTAGGCTCAAAAATCTCATACAAGATAACGATAAATTTTTGAACGGACAGTCACTACCAGATGCATCAATTCTTGGCGAGGCATTTTCATTAGTTGAGAAAAAAGCGCCATGGGATCAATCCGGCGTCAAGAAACTACGAGGCGTAGGGATTGCATCGGTCGTTTGGTTAACAAACCCACTACCTGGTTCTGCATTTTTAAAACTCAATGAAGACGGCACGCTTAACGTAATAACGGCAGCAACAGAAAATGGATCTGGCGCAGTTGCTATGGGTCTTAGACAGATTGCTGCGAGCGAATTTGGAATTACACCAGATTCAATAATAATTTCAATGCCGGACACAGATACTGCTGGATATGACGCAGGATCACAAGGTTCACGCACAACTCAAATTGTTGGACGGGCAATTCAGGAAGCCTCAAACGAATTAAAGGAAAAAATCTTTGCGATTGCATCGCAAGTTTTAGAGGCACAAATTAAGGATCTCGAGATTATCGACGGATCGGTGGGAGTTATCGGGGTTCCATCGTCGAGATTATCTTTGGGATCAATTGCTGTGCATGCACAATCTATTACAGGACCACTAATGGCATCAGGTGCTTACATGACGCCAGAACCAATGTTTGACAAAACTTGCGCATCTGGATTGCTGTTTTCGACATTCCCGACACCTACGTATCACGTCCATTTGGCAGAAGTCGAAGTTGATCCTCTCACAGGAAATACAAAAGTACTGAGGTACGTCGTAGCCCAAGAAGTAGGCAGAGCAATAAATCCAAACGCTATAAATGGTCAAATAAGAGGAGCAGTAACTCAAGGCATTGGGTACACACTCTTCGAAAACCTCGATATTGGTAAAGACGGACAATACCTCCAAAAGACACTTGAGGCTTACCGCTTACCGATCGCTGCAGATATACCCAAGGTTGAAATCATCCTCCTTGAACATCCAGATGAATCGGGGCCATATGGAGCAAAGGGTGTAGCCGAACCACCCATCGTTCCGGTAGCCGGAGCAATTGCTAATGCTATTTCTAACGCGATTAATTGGCCGATCAATTCAATTCCAGTTCGTCCAATCGATGTATTGGACGGTATTCGGAATTCTGAGTTGCTGAAGCCAACCAGTTAGAAAACTTGCATGAGTATCAGAGTCGGGGTCGATGTCGGTGGAACAAATACGGATGCAGTCGCATTCTCGAATAACAATCTATTAGCAGTTGCAAAATCGCCAACAACTCTAGACGTCACTTCTGGAGTCACAAATGCGATTCAAGAAGTAATCAAAATCGGAAAACTTAATTCAAAACAAGTTTCGGCTGTGATGGTTGGAACTACTCACTTCGTGAATGCACTGATCGAGTCTAAACATTTGCTCCCGACTGCCGTCATCCGGTTATGTGGAAAAACCACTCAGGCGATACTCCCATTTCGAGATTGGCCAATGGAGCTTCGAAAAGCAATCCAGGCCGAAGTCTTCTTATTGGAGGGTGGACATGAGTTCGACGGAAGAATAATAAGTGCGATAAGCCAAAAGCAAATTGACGACGCTATTCATAAGATAATTGAATCTGGAGTTACGACGGTTGCAATATCCTCGGTATTCGCTCCACTTGATAATTCTCATGAAACGATCGTCGCGCAGCGTTTCTCAGAACTTGCGCCGAACATTTCAGTAAGTATCTCTTCCGAAATTGGCAGAATTGGTCTCCTTGAGCGAGAGAACGCGACAATATTAAATGCGAGCCTTCGAGGTGTCGCAAATAAAATTATCCCCGCGCTTCACCAGTCGATAAAAGAACTTGGAATCGTTTGTCAATTATTTATTTCCCAAAATGATGGGACATTGATGAGCGCAGCACAAGCCAATCGCTATCCGATCACAACTTTTGCATCTGGACCAACCAATTCAATGAGAGGAGCCGCTTACTTATCAGGCAAAGCCGATTGTGCCGTTATAGATATAGGTGGAACGACCACAGATATTGGTATTCTGCGAGCGGGTTATCCACGCGAAACTTCATCCATCGTAAATGTCAGTGGAGTTCGAACAAATTTCCGCATGCCAGACGTGGTTTCAATTGGTCTTGGCGGTGGAAGCATCGTCAGAAATGAACAGGGCCTAACAATCGGACCTGATTCAGTGGGATACCAAATTCGGTCCCAAGCTCTGATTTTTGGTGGAAGTACGCTAACCGCGACTGATCTTGCGGTTGCTTCAGGTCGAGCGGATATTGGCGACCCGAGCAAAGTGAAGCATCTTGATCCAGGAATGGTCCGCGATGCACTTGAGTTAATTCAAGAGACAATTGGTCAAGCGCTCGAAACCATGACTACATCGCCTGAGCCAATTTCAGTCGTGTTAGTAGGTGGCGGGCACTTAATTTGCGGCGATGAAATCGCGAACGCAAAGTCGGTAGTCAGACCTTCCAATTTAGATGTCGCAAATGCCGTGGGATCAGCAATTTCTCAAGTAGGAAGCCAAGTTGATCAGATTGTTTCGATTACGCCGAGCACTCGTGAATCTGTAATTGAAACGCTCCGAAAGGAAACGATCGCGCGTTGCGAGAGTGCTGGAGCGATAACGCAGAGTATTGAAATCATTGAAATGGAGGAAATACCTTTGGCTTATTTACCTACAGGTAGCGTCCGCATGCGCATGCGAGCCGTCGGAAACCTTGATTTCTCAAAAGATCTAAAAGGGATTTTATGAAATCAATAGATTTGGAATTTGTTGAAAATTTAGCAATCGGCGCATCGCTTTTAGGTGCTGGCGGCGGCGGCGATCCCTACATAGGCAAACTCCTTGCATCTTGGGCAATTGAAACTTACGGAGAGCCAACTTTGATTAATCTTTTAAATGTCCCAGACGATGCCGTTTGCGTAATGTCAGCAAGCATGGGGGCGCCGACCGTAGCCGTAGAGCGACTTCCTGGAGGCGACGAGCTTCATATTGCGATACTTTCACTGGAGCGTTACATCGGAGAAAAAATATCCCATTTAGTCGGGCTTGAAATTGGTGGCATGAATTCAATGCTCCCAATTGCTTCAGCGGCGCGAACCCAACTCCCACTAGTCGATTGTGATGCAATGGGGCGTGCATTCCCTGAACTCCAGATGTGCACCCCTTCACTATTTGGCAAAAGAGCAACGCCAATGGTGCTCGCAGACGAAAGCGGAAACACCGTCGTTATCGATTCAACCAGCAATCTAAAGACAGAAAGAATGGCTCGGCAAATAACTATAGAGATGGGCGCCGTCTCGTATATAGCTCTATATCCACTTTCTGGTAAAGAACTTAAAGAAACAATGATTCCCGGGACCATAAGCCTTGCAACAAACATTGGATCTGAGATTACAAAAGCTCGAGCCAATAGAGATGACGTCCTAAGTTCGCTACTTAGAATCACGAATGGGGTACAACTCTTTGAAGGCAAGATAACTGATTTAGAAAGAAAAACCGAAGATGGTTTTGCTCGTGGCGCCGTAGAGCTGAACGGGTATGGCAACTATTCAAATTCGAAATTCAAAGTGGTGTTTCAGAATGAGAATTTAATTGCCGAACTTAATGACCAAGTTGTAGCCACAGTGCCTGACTTGATTTGCTTTGTTGAGCCAGTTACATGTCGGCCGATCACAACTGAAGAGTTGAGGTACGGGTTGAGAGCAATCGTTATTGGAATACCTTGCGACCATAGATGGAGGACTGAACGTGGCCTAGAACTAGTCGGCCCAAAATACTTTGGTTATGACATCAATTTCACTCCAGTAGAAAAAGTAGGTAAATAAAATGAATAATAAATCCTTATCCGGCCGTACGGCATTAGTAACTGGCTCCTCTAGAAATTTAGGATCCGAGTTTGCTTTAGGTTTAGCTAGACGTGGTGCACGCGTAGTAATTACTTATAAGAGTTCACCAGACGATGCAAATTCTCTACTTGAAAAACTTCGCAGTGAAAATGGTCTTACGAATATAGCCATAGAGGGGGATTTCTCAGAAATATCTAAAGCTGAAAAACTAGTTACAAATGCGCTAAGCGAAGTTAAATGTATTGATATTTTGGTCAACAATCTTGGCCCATTCATCATTAAGCCATTTGTCGAATTAAGTGGTGCAGAATTTGAATATTACTGGAATACGAATGTTGGTGCTGCCTTTGCATGTTCAAAGATGGTGGCTCCATCAATGCGATCTCAACATTGGGGACGCATCATTAACGTCTCGGCTGGTTCTGCATTTATTCGCAATCATTCAATTTACACACTTGCGAAATCAGCACTAATAACACTCACCGAATCACTTGCAGTTGAATTGGGCCCAGACATAACCGTTAATGCAATCGCACCCGGTCAGATATTTGAAAGTGCTGAAGAGATGAGCTCGTACGATCCAACATTCAATGAAACTGCCTTAGCTCAAACGCCGCTTGGAAGATTTCCAACAAGACGCGAAGTCTCCGACATCGCGATCGGTTTGTGTGAGAGTGCATTTGATATTGTTACAGGAGTGACCATTCCGATAGATGGTGGCTGGAGACTTCGCAGTTCGTAATCCATTATTTCAAAAAGCAGGACAATGAAAATTCAATCAGAAGATAATCTCAACATTAAAGTGGCGATTGAGGGGCTATACAAAAGTTTCCGCGAAAAAGACCACGATGGAATGATCTCTGCCATGACAGATGATGTGTGGATTAGATTTCTAGGCCAAGCCGACTTTAAAGGAATAAAACTCGCTTCGGACTTTTTCAAAAAAAGTAACGCACTGCTAGATGATCTTGTTTTTGAAATAACCGACACGGTTATTGAGTCACCATACGCCGCTGTTATTTGGAACGAAACTGCAAGAACAAAAAATGGTGACATCTGGACCAATCACGGAGTTGACGTCTATATGGTGCGAGATTCTAAAATAGAATTTCTGCACGAAAATAATGATCTTAGTGTGCACTATCATCACTTCCCTCAGAAATAACATCTTTTAATTCTTGTACATCTTCTCTCAGCGATTCGGAAGCAAATGAATGTAATCACCCATGAGTGTGATTATCTGGTCTGCACCACCGCCAGAAGTCGGAAATAACACCACGCTGTCGGCTCCGTTATCGGTTAGTGACCAAATTTTTGCAATTACATCTTCGGGGGTTCCAGAAACGGTTAAGTCTTCAACCCATGATTCTGGCATCTGTGCTTCAAGTGCAGATGCTCCACCGCCATTCAGCAAAATACGCCTAATTTCATCGGATATCCCAGCGGCCTCTGTGAGCGCGTCTCCCCCACCTGCTGCAAGATAAAAGGAGAGAGTTCGCCTCGCCTCCTGACGCGCGATACTCCTGTCACTATTAATGGCACAAATCGCAAACTGAGTTATTTCATGGTGCCCCGACCTTCCAGCACGATCCATTCCGATACCTATCTGAGCCTTTGCCCACGACAAATATTTCAAACCAGAACAAACTGAAATGATCGTACCATCCGAGATTTCACCCGAAAGCTGAAGCATTTTCGGTCCCGAAACACCAACTCGAATACTTAGAGGTACTTGAACCGGATACTCAAGATGTACTTGGTCAAAAAAGAAATCACCGGTTGAACTTAAAGTTTGACCGACAGAAAGATCACGAAGAGAATTCACACATGTACGAATTGTTCCAATTGCCGATTTCGGGTAGAGCCCAATCTGCTTAATCCATGCAGGCACACCGAGTCCGATTCCTGGTACAAAGCGCCCAGGAAACGCTCTCGCAGTAGTCGTAACTTCCATCGCCAATAACGCTGGATGTCTTACCACCGCAGAAACTATTCCGAGACCAACCACAATATTTTCTGTACTCGCTAATGCAATATTCGCACCAGCGATTCCACCAGTGAAAAACATGTCTTCAGCGATCCATAGTTCACCAAAGCCGATTCTTTCGGCTTTACGCGCAAGCGACGAAATGCTCTCAGGCGGAATAGCACTACCTAAAAGTAATCCAACCCTGCTACTCACAAATTAGGCGCTTTCATGAACATGAACTATTATATATTATGTTGCACAAAACAACAAATTGGGATTATGTCAAAAATTAATTCAAACAAATTACTCACAGGTCTCACTGAGCTTCTCAACACAAAGTCAGTGACTGAGATAGAAAATTTCTTAAGTCAAGAAATTAATTATTGGGATCCATCAGTTGGCACCATAAATGGAATCAACGCAATCAATACAAAAATTATTGATTTCTGGATCAGCAATCCAAAATGTAAAATAGCTATAGATGTCGTTGTGGGTAATGATGACGTAGTTGTAGCTGAGTTGAGCTACCCTGGATACGAAACCGATAGTGATTCATCAATTAAATTTTCTACCGTTGTGTGCAAATTAGAAAACAACCGAATTGTAAGTATCAAAAACTATTTCGATCCTCAAAACTAGTGCTGAAAGTAACTATTTAACTGCGAAGCACTCAACATAGTGACCAGGATTGACTTCAATAAGCTTTGGAATTTCGACTCTGCAACGATCATGTACTAGCGGACATCTATTTTGCAACGAACAACCAAAAGGAATTGCCTTAGCACTCGGAGTTTCTCCCTTTAATGTAATTTTCTCCGACCTACTAACGCCTCCGAACTTAGGAGCTGCTGACAAAAGCGCTTTCGTATATGGATGTAATGTATTTTCGAATAACTGCTCAGAGGTTGCCAGTTCAACTATTCGACCAAGATACATAACTCCAATACGATTAGAAATAGATCGCACAAGCGTCAAATCATGAGTAATGAATAGGAATGAAACTCCAAATTCTTTTTGTACATCTAGTAACAAATTGATAATGATCGCGTGAATAGTTTTATCAAGACTTGCGGTTGGCTCATCTAAAACGATGATCTCTGGGTTACTGGCCAGAGCTCGTGCAATAGCAACACGCTGCAATTGGCCGCCACTCATTTGAGATGGCTTTCGATCGAAATACTTGTTTTCAAGCTCGACTCTATTCAGCGACACTCGAGCACGCTCAAGAGCTTCTGATTTTTCAAGATTACCGAGCAACCTAAAAGGCTCTGACACTTGGGTGCCCACAGTTAACTGCCTATTTAAAGACTGCACTGGATTCTGAAATACCATTTGGATTCGACCGAGAGCGCCTGAACGATTGCTCTTTTTCGAGATATCTAATCCATCAAAAATTAACTCTCCAGACGTAGGTTGTATCAGACCTGCGATCATTCGACCAAGAGTAGTTTTGCCGCTTCCCGACTCTCCCACTAATCCAACTGTCTCACCCTTCTCAATCGAAAAGTCAATACCACGAATAACAGTCGCCTTATTCTTCTTTGAACCAAAATTTTTTGTAAGGTCTTTAATTTCAATAAGAGCCACAATCGCCACCTAACTTGATTTATTATTCGCGACATGACAAGAAACAGAATGAACTGCATCGAGTTTTAGAAATTCTGGAATCTTGCTACAGCTTTCAATAACCTCCGGACACCGATGAGCAAAGCGACACCCACTTGAAAAATAGTCTGAACCGCGGTCAATAACCTTCAACTGCTTGGCAGAACTTACAGAACTCACCAGTAATTTCGAATACGGATGCACCGAATTTTCAAATATTCGTTCTTTTGTAGTCATTTCCATAAGCTGACCACGGTATAAAACAGCTACTTTTTCGCAAAGTTCTGAGACCGAAGCAAGATCATGACTAATGAATATCACCGAACAACCAGTGTCATCTCGAACTTTTCTAATTAGATCGAATATCTGAGCTTGGATCGTTACATCAAGCCCTGTCGTAGGCTCGTCAGCAATCAATATTCGTGGTCGACATGCTAAAGCCATGGCGATTACGACACGCTGACACATCCCCCCAGATAATTGATGTGGATATTTTTTTGAGATTTGTTCGGGATCTGGAAGACCAACATCAGATAAATATTTCAAAGCAGTCATCTGGGACTCTTTGCGACTCAAGTTCTGGTTAAGCATGAGAGATCGGGCAACTTGTGACCCAATACGCATCGTCGGATTTAAAGCATTACGCGGATTTTGAAACACCATAGCAATTTGATTTGGTGTTCTTTCAACCTTCTTCGTCTGACTCTCGACTAACTCCTGTTCGTCAATCTTGATACTTCCGGCCGAAAGTCGAATTGTCTCTGGCAATAGTCCCATTAGCGCTAAGGACAGCATTGTTTTTCCTGATCCAGATTCGCCTACAAGACCTACAATTTCACCCTCACCTACCGTAAAACTGACATTATTCAGAATGTTGTCGAGTTCATCTCCAACCCCTACCGAAAGTCCTTGTATCTTCAGCACCTCAGATGGTTTCTTCACTAAGTTGATCCCCAATCAGATGAAACGCCATTGATGCGATAACTATCAAAAAACCCGGTGCAAGCGAAGTCCACCAAAATCCTGTGGCGATGTCATTTGCCCCTTCGGCGACCATCACACCCCATTCAGCGGTTGGTGGCCGAATTCCGACACCCAAAAACGCTAAACCGGCAACAGTGTTTATGCTCCAGCCTGCTACGAGTGTCGCCTGAACTACCGACGAGCCGATCGCATTCGGAAGAATATGAAATAGCGCAAGCCGAACTGGCCCGTTACCTACCAGCTTTGCTGCATCAACGTAATCAAGTTCTCTCTGCAATAGAACTTCAGCTCTTATCAGTCGAACGAAATATGGAATGAACCCGATCGTCACAGCAATTCCGACTTTGAAAACCGAATCACCTATCACTGCGACGAGCACTAGAGCTAATACAAACCCAGGAAACGCTAAGACTAGATCGGTAAGACGCATAATAGTTTCATCAACTCGACCACCGACAACTCCAGCGGTTAATCCAATAATTACTCCAAAGAACATCGCTGCGAACGCAATCGATAGCCCCACAGCAATATCCATACGTGCTGCACTCACGCATCTGGAAAATATATCCCTACCGAATTTGTCCGTACCGAAAAGATAACTAAACGACGGAGGACGAAACGCAATTTCTACATTAGTAGAGAGTGGGTCGCGTAAAAAAAACGGCAAGATAATTGCCGAAAGCGTAAACAATGTGAGAATAAAAACACCTGCGAGCAAAAATGGTTGCGCTCTCAATTTGGCAACTGCTGACTTTCGAGATTCCCTAGTTTTCATTTTGAATCCTGATCACTTCCTAATCGAACTCTTGGATCGATGAGCATATATACAAAATCGATCACAACATTCATAAGTACATAAATTATTCCGACGAGTAACACAAAGCCCTGAATTGCATCAATATCACTATTTTGAATCGCGGTGTAGGCGTAACGACCGACACCTGGCCAAGCAAACAAAAATTCAACAATCACATTTCCGCCGAGCATATAGCCGAAAACTATTCCAATGGTCGTAACAATAGGTATCGCTGCATTTCTAAAAACATCACGCCATATGAGGTCAACTGATGAAACTCCAATTGACTTTGCAGTTCGAATATGTTCCATATTTAATGTATTCAAAACCGCAATTCGTGTTATTTTGATTATTGGCGCAGATAAAACAAAAGACAGGGTTACGACAGGCAGCGCCAGATATTTGATCGCCTCACCTAGAACTGCAAACTGGCCATGAATTAATGCATCAATTGTTATGAATCCTGTGGTGCTAGGTGGCAATGTCTGCCCAACTGACATACGCCCTACTGGCCCAGGCGACCATCCGAGAATATAGAAAAATAAGTAAATCAATAAAATGCCAAGCCAAAATAATGCCATGGATGAACCAATTACTGCGAAAAAACGCACCATCTGATCGGCAACTTTGCCTCGCTTAATTGCAGCCAAGGCTCCAAGTGGAAGCCCGATGATACTGGCAAGCAATACTGAAAAAAATGCAAGTTCAAGCGATGCCGGCAATCTCGTCAACAACTCACCGGTTACATTCTTCCCGGTGCGCATTGACGTTCCGAGTCTGCCGTGAAACAAATCATTTATATAGGAAAAAAACTGACTAATCAGCGACTTATCTAATCCATAGTCTTTTTGAATTTGTGCAACCCGCTCAGCTGATGCATAAGGACCAGCTCTGAGTGCTGCACCGTCACCGGGTAGAACCCGAATTACAAAAAAAACAACAACCGCAACACCAACAATCACCAAAAATGCTGTTGTAAGTCGACGAACTAGAAAGCCCCACATTAAGAAAATCTAATTTCTTTCTTAATGTGGGGCATATTCTAAAACTAAATTACTTGCAGTTTTCTTTATTCAACTTACTGAATCCAGCTACAAGTGTGTAATCACGATCTACACCAGCAACACAAGACTTGACCACAACCGTGCGGTCAGCTGACCATAGTGGTGACCAAGGAGCTTGATCAAAAAAGATCTGCTGAGCCTTTGAAGATGCTGACTTACGAATAGCTTCATCTGTTGAGAAGATTCCTTCTGCAATCAATTTGTCATAATCTTTGCTGCAGAAGCGTGAATAGTTGACGAACGAATCACAACTAGTCAAGAACTTCATTTGATAAAACGGATCTTCGCCCCACGATGACCAGTCATGAATCTGGAGTGGTAGTTCATTTGCATTTTGCTTCGTTGCAAAATCACCATCAGGAAGTATTTGTACTTCAACGTTGACACCTATTGCTCTTAAACCATCTTGAATAAGAACAGCAGCAGCTTGATCATCTAATCGTGATTCTCTAACTGCTATTGGAATGGTTAATTTTGAAACATCAACTTTTGATTCAAGAAGTTTCTTCTTAGCCATTTCTAAGTCGGTCGTATACCCTGCACCGATTGCTGCGTCATAGGTTTCCATTGATGTCGACACAACTCCATTTGCTGGAGCCGCGAAGCCATACATAACACCGCTGATTATTCCTTCATACGGAACTGCGTAAAGAATTGCTTGTCTAAATGCTTGGTTGTCGAAAGGCTTTACCCCAACGTTCATCGCCAAGTAATTAACTCCACTTGAAACTGACTTGTAAACCTTGACATTTGGATCAGCTAATAGATCAGTGACCATTTTAGGTGGCAGACCATCAGCCAAATCAAGTTCACCTTTTTGCAGCAACAATGCTCTCTGACTTGCATCAGGCACTGCGAGTACTGTGACTTTAGTATTTTTTACATTCGCAGCATCCCAATATCCAGGATTTGGAACCAGAACAATCCCATTTTCAGGATCGTAAGTGTTGATCATGTAAGGTCCGCTACCAGCTGCATTTGTCTCGAAGTATTTAAACGACCACTCATCTTCTGTCGTCTTATTTGCTTCAGCAACTTTCTTGTTTATAGCACCGAAAACTTGAAATGTCATGAAACGCTCAAAAAGTGGGCTTTGAACCTTTGTTGTTATCTCAAGTGTGAGATCATCAACTACTTTAATTTGATCGACTGAGTCAACTCCAATAAATGGAAGCAACAATCCGATGTATCCGGGTCCTTTGATAGACCTGTCAAATGTGTATTTGTAATCAGCTGCTGTAACTTGGCTTCCATCAGAGAAAGTCGTGTTAGAACGAAGCTTAAATGTTGCCACAAAGCCACCTGCGGGTGAAACTTCTACTGTGTACGACTCAGCGCCAGCACCTTCGTGCTCAAGAGTTCCAACTAGAAGGCCATCATCGCGAGTCTCAAATTTTTGACGCAACAATGGTTCGTATAGTGACTTGGTGATTGAGTAGGCAGCCGTTGACTTAAAAGAATGCAATTCAATCATGTTGGTTGTATCACTCAATGCCACAATCAGTTCAGTTGACACAACTTCACTGGTCGCTTCAGCGACTGCATCAGTTGAATCAGTTTCACTTGAAGGCGAACTACTTGAGCAAGCCCCAACTGCCATAACCAAAACGACCACGGCACATAATTTTTTAATTCTTGAATTCCTATTACTCATAACCCCCCTATTAGTTGTTAAATTTGAATATTATTTAGACTGTAGGTACACAAATGGCACATATCAATGGGCTGAATACTCAATTAATACCCTTATTTGTGCTTTAGGCACAGATTCACTACGAGTACTAAGTGCGATAACGGTCAGAACACAAAACCCCATCGCTTAACATATATATATACGTGTCGAACCTAATTTCTCGCTAATTTGCCCTAACTCCAGTATTCGTCACTCGCAATGGGGTAATTCCCGGACCTTTGCCCAACCCTCGAGAATTTGGTGTGCCCCCAGATGCAGGGCGAACTTCGTCTCCGTCCGGCATTGGAGAGCAGTGGAAATGCCACATTTTCCAAACCGGGTTACCTAACCCGTCATCTCGTTGATAAACCTCAGTAGCTCGCAATCGGAAATTGTCATATTCGCCATCTTTGACTGACCATGTCGCTGATCCAGTTCCAGAAGCCCCGATTGCCCGAAGTGGAAATATACCTTCACAAGCAACGTATGCAAGATCTCCAGAAATTGTAAGCCTCATTATTTCAACATCTGGAAACATCACGATGTCTAACTCTTTTTGGTAATGCTCCCAGAGCTCGACTTTTTCTTTGATACCAAAATATGGATGACCATTTAAGTTGAACATGAGATAAGAATCTTCACCAACTGGGAATACCGGCTCCATAAGTGGGATGACTAGCTGATGGTTTGCCTCCCACCAAGTCTTATGTAATTCAAGAATATCTTTCTTATCTTTTTCTAAGTCTGACATATCATCTACCTTTCGGATCGGGTTGTTTTTGGGATTACTTCTATTTCAATTCTTTACCTTATACCACTTCTTGTATATCAAAGCCATCTAATAATTTCTCTAACTCTGGCTTAGACCGGTTCCACATTCCTGAATCTGACAAGCGGCGAACCAAAAGCGGAACTCGTTTATTTGTCTCCTGCGCAAAACTAAATTCTTTCACCGCTTCACTGTCTCGGCCAGCACGACCTAGCAACAAGCCACGCCAAATTGACGCTTCGCGATTTGAAGGACCAAGAATCAATTGGGCTGTAGAAAGTTTTGATAATGCTGCTTCAACAACATGTGGTTGAACTGTTAATTCACCTACAAACAAACCACTGGTCTCAAGTAACTCAACCAGGCAATCCAAGGCATTTGAGTTCTTGATCAGGCGCTCTAACTCAATCAATGGATCAGTCGAATCATCCACACGTAAATCGAGTACTCGATCGTCCTGCAACCTGCCGGTAGCTTCACCACGAACTATCAAAATTGCCGCAGATTGCTTACCTCGAATATCTCCACCCTTCGCCTCGGCAGATTTCAACACACTTAGTATCCGTGATGGAAAAGATTCAGTGGATGATTCGAATTCTTCAATCATCGCAATCCAAACTTTCTCGGATTCAACCAAGTTTCCCTGTGTGCTAACTCCATCCCCAATTACGTGTCCGGCAGATGCGATACAGTTCGCACCCGTGTGGGTCGCCGCTACTCCCTTCGAATTCAATATTGAAACCTGGCGCGTCTGAGCACCAGCATCTAAACCCAAAAGGTTTTCTAAGGCAGCACAAGGCTCGTAATTGTTTTTTAAAAGTTCTAAGCCATTTACTCCATAGGACGTTTCTACGAAAGATTGAGTAGCAACTACGCCTACTCCGGCCAGCCCCCAAGGGACAAGACGGCCCACTCCAAAATAATGCGACTGCACGCCTACGCCTAGGTTGCCGGTCTCCTTGTCACGAGCGACTATTGAGTAGGTCATACCACTGACGCACTCGCAAATAATTCTGAAGACTCAAAATGCCGTGCCAAAAGCCTTGAAGTCCATTCTGGACACTCAAGCATTGGCATATGGCCAATGTCTGGCAAAAGAATTTGCTCAGTTCGCAACACTCTCGCCATTTGCAACCCAAGCGCGGGTGTACATGTTGCATCAAATTCTCCTGAAATTACCAGGGATGGACAACTTACCTTTGCTGCTATTGATGTTGAATCAGATTCAATAGTGGCAGACCAAATTCGTTTGACTATTTCTGCAGAATTTGGATTGGCGAGAGATATGCCCCGCTCAATGATTTCGGCCGAACACTTCGGACCAAACGTCATAGTAGGGAATACTTTACGAAAGGTTCCTTCTACCCCCAATTCATCAATCATTGGGATAACTCCACCAACGTCGACACCGTCAAAGTTGAGAGAACTGCCAATTGCAGTAATTGACAGAGTTCGATTCGGGTACTTTTCGGCAAAGCAACACGCCAGCGAACCACCGAGTGAACCACCGACTACATGAACAGGCTCAAAAATCTTTTGATCATCTAAAATTGAAACACAGTCTTCAAGCCATTCAACCAAGCCAAAGTCACCCTGAACTTCAGACTCTCCGTGACCTCTAAGGTCAGGCATAACACAGAGATGTCGGTCGCTCAAATATTCAACAACCTCTGCCCATATTTGGCCCCGCATGTTAATCGGATGTATAAATAGAACAGGTGAGCCAGCTGTATCTTTTGAAATGTAGTTCGATCTCCAACCGGCAAGCTCGCCTGCCTGCCCACTTGCCGATATTGAAGTGAGCGTCACTTCACTACTGAGCCGATTGAAGCATCAAATGACCCAATATGTGTTTTCAACTGATCAAAAAGTGATGGCGGAGATTCTGCAACTGCTTTTTGATATCCCTCAAGACTCGTCACCTCCATGATTTCTATATAGTCACAACTTGGGACATTAACGCCATCAAGTACCGCGCCTTCTAATCGCACTACGCGATAATTTTTGGTACATGGCCACGCTAAAACCGAAGGCACATCAACTTCGCGAACCCAAGTTTCATAGGCTTCTCGCTTTGCTGGATCAATCAGCTTCGTTAGAAAAAAAATTATTTTACTATCTGACATTTGGTTTTCTCCGTTCACAGTATTGGTAATAGCGACTTAGCGGTAACATCAATCATTCGTTCAATTTCTGTCGATGGATATGGCGCCAACACAACGGAAGTTGCACCAGCATCAATAAGTTTTGGAATTTGCAACGCACAATCCTCGGGGGTGCCCGAAATCGAAAACAGATCAAGCCATTCTTCGGGCATCTTTTCTGTTACAGCTTCAACTCCACCTTCTTCAATCAAGGCGGCTAGTTGCTCATTAAGTCCATAGACCTCTGTCATTGGTGTCGGCCCAACTGCCCACAGGTAAAAACCAACTCCTAATCTTGCTGCTGCACGGGCTTTAGCACGATCTTCGTCGACGTTGTAAATTACGAAAGTTGGCAACTTGTGAGCATTTGGGTCTCGACCAGACTTGGCAGCACCAACTGCGACATGCTTCTTTACATACTCGAGATATTTTGGTCCTGCGATAACAGACATGATGGTTCCATCAGCAATTTCACCTGATAGTTCAAGTGACTTCGGCCCAATAACCCCTGTCAAAAGATTCACATTTCCTTCAACTGGGTGAGTCAATGAAATATTGTTAAATTCAAAGAGTCCGTCTTTTTTATCTAAAGTTGACCCGCTCATCAAAGCTCGTACAGACTCGATAGTTTCGCGCAGCGCCTTTAGCGGCGACTTCGGATACAAGCCCATCTGTTGAGTCCAAGCTGGTAAACCATGCCCAATTCCAGTGAGCAAGCGATTTGGATAGGCATTCACAAGTGTTGAGATTTCCATTGCAGTTACTGCAGGATGTCTAACTACCGCGGACAGAATACCAATACCTACTTCTATGGATTCTGTCGCCTCTAACGCAATGGCCGCACTTGAAATACCGCCGAGGAAAAAATAATCCTCACTGAGCCAAAGTGACCCAAACCCGAAGTTTTCAATTTTCTGACTCAATGCGCTAATTCGGTTTGGAGCGGTTGCACCGTGTATCAGAATTCCAATAGGACTATTTGAGTTGATCATTTCTGTTCCTTTTCTTCGTTGTTTGATTTGAAAATGATGCCAAAATATTAAAAAATTAACTGATATTCACTAAACGAACCCAAGAGGACCAGCAGCTTTTACCCGAATACGAACTACTGGTTCCGTTAGATACGCAATTGGAACTTCATCAACCTCAACAATTTCAATTTCAGCGGGGTCAGCCCCCGCATCAATTGCTTGGTCGCGCGCAGCGGATTTAGCTTCTTCAATTACTTCTTCCCGGGTCCGTCCACCGAGTTTGAACACTTTGTCAACTTGACCTGATACTGAAGCGATCGCTGCACCTATTGCATTTGCGACGTCATAGTTTTCTGGTCTCAAGATTTCACTTATGCCTTCAATTGACTCTGGCAAAATTACGCTTCCGCCTCCAACAACGATTAGCGGAATATCTGCTTGCGAAGTCTTAATTTGATCAGTTGCCGACCATACTCTTTCATCAGAAATCTCAAGTGCCTTAAGAAGATAATCTTTGAAAGGCAATGCGAGTTTTGCATCTCCCATTTTCATTCGTTTCGCTACTACTGCTGCATCGGATAAGGTCGTCGTCTTGCCACCAAATACAACTGCCTCGTCTGGAAGCCGGTAACCAACGCTTTCTGGGCCGACTTCAACACCACCGTTGATTTCACGCACAATTGAACCACCGCCGATAGCTATGCTCACCAAGTCTGGCATCCTGAAATTGGTTCGAACTCCGCCAATATCTATTGGCGTAGAAGACTCACGAGGAAAACCGTTTATCAATACTCCGACATCCGTGCTCGTGCCACCAACGTCAGCCACGATCGCATCAGGCAGATTTGTCAAATAACCTGCGCCTCGCATACTGTTTGCGGGTCCGCTTCCAATCGTTAGCACGGGATACTTCAAAACGTAGTCGAGACTCATTAAGGTTCCGTCGTTCTGGGTTAAAAACTTCACAGCATTGAT
Source organism: Ilumatobacteraceae bacterium (assembly GCA_044354345.1). GTDB lineage: Bacteria > Actinomycetota > Acidimicrobiia > Acidimicrobiales > Ilumatobacteraceae > BACL27. Next base: position 22,911 of record JBILAG010000004.1, read on the forward strand.
TTCATTTTTGACAAGAGCTTCACTAAATCCATCTACAACTTTGCGAGCTACTCCAATCAATGCAGCATTTAGCACGCATGCATTTTCTCTTTCCAAAAGTCCTAGCGCCCCAATGCCATTAGAAAGCGAAATAGGAATATCTCCAAGAACTTTTTGAATTATCTCTTGCGCTTCAAATTCATGATCAAAGTTGATTGGAGAAAAGACTCCAGTTATTGCAATAGATTGGGCGACGCTTGCAATTGTGTCAAGGAATTTAAGAAGCTCGTCTTTACCAAAAGGAGCGAGAGCCTTTCCGGTCAACTCACTTCCTCCAGCAATTATTATTTCTCCTGCTGAAACAACTTTTCGCAAATCATCGGGCCAATCCATCAGCGGAGGTATAGAAACAGTTGCTGGTGCCCCTATGCGAATTACTCCCACTTTCAGCAAGTCACGCCGCTCAAGTATCGCATTTGTGGCGTGTGTTGTACCGAGCATGACATGTGTGACGCGGCTTTTAGCGTCTGGGATTTGCGACAAAACAGACTGTAACGCTTTAAAAATTCCTAGAGTTAAATCAGGAGTAGTTGGAGTCTTAAACTTCGCCAACAACACATCATTTCGATCAAGAATAACCGCGTCGGTATTTGTACCTCCGACGTCAATACCGATTCGTAAATCAACTGACCCGTTCATGGCGCTCCTCTACAGGTACATAATCAATTTCGTACCCAAACGCACGTGGCCCGACGACTGCCAACCCTGCTTCTGATCGCCACTGAGACGGAGACTTGAAGACTCCAACTACGACACGTTGCCCATATCGAATTTGTTCAGTGACAATACCCAACGCGGTATGGCGGTCAAGCAATGTAATAATGTCAGGGACCGTGGCTAACGCCTCGCCATCTTCAAGGGCAACTAAATTTTCATTCTGAAATTCAATACGAACCAATCGTCCTCGATCGTGTTCTACCCCTTCGATAATTGCTGAACCACGAACAAATCCTCCGGCTGTTTTTCGCTCAACATCAACAACTTTTCCCGTTATCAATTTGTATAACTCGACTTCGCTATTAAGCGCCGCAAAAGGGTCCATCGAAGAAGCCCTAATTGCGGCTCCGATTCGATGCGCCGCAGAAATTGTGCCCCTGATAACTGGAACTGACGCGACTTTAGCTGTCATCGGATAAAGGCCGGCACATGCACACCCACCAAGAGTTGAAACAGCGTTACGAGCGAGACTCTCAAACCACACATTATCCATTGGCTCAAACAAGATTGCTTGAGCCCGTTCATCTACTATCACTCCGGGCCATGCAGGAATTCCATACAAGTGAGGTGTGCACATTTGTAATTCAGGAAATGCTCTTCCCATTAAGTCACCATCAACCATTGGCAACCCATTTGTTGAAGCCCATGCCACTGGAAGCACACCATTCAACCCACCCATTTCGATAGGCATCATTGCAATTACTTTTTTATCAAGATACTTTTCCATCATTTGACGAATGATCGTTGACTCGGATCCGTTTGGAATCTTCTCAATCATCACTGTTGGTGCACCAATCATGCCACCAGGAAGAATTAAATCGTCATCCTCAAGATCACTTAGCTTGATTACTTTTACTGGCCCGTTTTTACGGATTGCATGCAAGCCCATCATTAACCCAATACGTGGGTCTCCGCCGCCGCCGCCTGCAAGGACCGTACAACCAATTGACAGACTTATAAGTTCTTCTTCACCGATAAATTTTAATGAACTTGACTTCATGGCTTACCTTCAATTAGGTCGAGAACACACTCGGGTGTGAGCGGTATTGATGTAACGTTTCGTCCAATCGCGTGACTAACTGCATTCAAGACTGCAGCAGGAACAAAGACCACCGCTGGCTCCGCTGCTCCCTTTGCGCCGAATGGTCCAGACTGATCAGGATGCTCCATAAGTCTGATGTCGACATCTGGTACATCAAGCGCTATCGGTAAACGATAACTCTCGAGAGTCCTTTCTAAATAACGACAATCTTTTCCGATACGCAAACTCTCATACAGTGACAACCCGATACCTTGTGCGACTGCACCTTGAATTTGGCCACGGACCCCCACTGGATTTATCGCTTTACCGACCTCTTGAACAACTACGTAGCGCAAAACCTTTACACCCCCGGTTACTGGATCAACTTCTACTACCGCCATGTGAACATGGTATGTAGGGGTTGGAAATGTTGGAAAAAGCAATCCACTCGCGCATCCAGGATCAAACGGAATTGGTGGTGTTGTATATGAGCTTGTTGCTGCTACTGGCCCAACTGCCCACAATGCATTAATCGCCACTTCACCAAGTGATATTGAAATTGATGGAGTCCCAACTACCGAAATCATGCCATTTGAAATTTGGAGATCAGCAGCAGCAACTTCGAGTAAATTTGACGCTCGCTCAAGAACCTGTCGCTTTACTTCAATTGACGCATCGAGTGCGGCACGACCAACTATGTGAGTCGTGCGACTTCCTTGCGAACCTGCGTCATATCCAGAAACATCAGTATCAGGCATTGAAACTGAAACATCATTGACATCAACACCTAACTCCTGGGCAACAATTTGTGTGATTCCCATTGTCACTGCGCCCGAACCATTTTCGGTAGCGCCGGTAATGACGCTGACCGTACCATCTTCGTTAAGTTTTACCGTTGCTTGCCCTGGCATCGGATTTGTCAGCCACAGTCCCGAAGCAATTCCAATTCCTTGAAAAGGCTTTAAATTCGCAATGGTTTCTTCCCAACTCATCATTTTCTGAATTTCATTGAAGCCTTCGCGCAAGATTCCAGCATCGGGCAAAGTTTGACCGACGTGACTTACTGCGCCATCACCGATCAAATGAAGCAATCTAAACTTAAGACGATCCATGCCGATCGAGTTCGCAATATTATCTGTGTGGCGCTCAAGGGCCATATATAGGTATGTGCCACCAACTCCTCGAAAGGCTCCGGTTGGTGCCGTATTCGTATACCAAAGACGAGATGTGATCCGAGTAGGGCCATCAAGTTCATAAATCGCTCCAAGAATATGCAAAGGCAATGAAGCCAACCATGGCATCTCAGTGCTGTACGCACCATTGTCCATATCAACGACTACATCTCTGCCTATCATTTCGCCTTTAGCGTTTAATGCAGTACGCATTGTTATCAAGGCATTTTCTCTACTCGGACAAGTAAGAATGTCTTCCGTCCGAGTGTTTGTAATTTTTACTGGAAAACCAGTAATTTTCGCCGCAAGAGCTGCATACGGTTCGAGTGCTGAATCGAGCTTTCCGCCAAACCCGCCACCGATAGTTTTTCCGATTACTCGAACACTTGATATTCGAACGCCCAAGAATTGGGCAACTCTCTCACGAACATTAAACGGGTGTTGACTAGCGGTGTGAATCGTAAACCGCCCGTCTAAATAGGTAGCCAATGCTGACTTTGGCTCAAGGTAAGCCTGATACTGCCTATTTGAAGTGAATTTGTCTTCAACTATCTTTGTCGCAACAGCAAACGCCTCGTCAACCCCGACTGCATTTAGCTTGGTTTCACACGCCAAATTTCCATTTCGCGGATAGTCGGCGTTTGGACCGCCTGTTGGCACATATGATTTCCAGTCCTTGTGAATAATCCGAGCTTCAGTGCTACTCGCTGCGACTAGGTCTACGCCTTTCCACTCATCAATTTCTAGCAAAATTGAACTTGCAGCTACTTTTGCTTCTTCATACGTTTCGGCTACAACTAGAGCAATCGGTTCGCCCTCATAGCGCAACTCTTCAGATGCAAATAATCGCTGCTCACGTAGAACCCAGCCCGCCATCACATTTGGTTGATCTTTAGAAGTCAAAATGCTTCGCACTCCAGCCAATGTCAGTGCGACTGAAATATCAAGTTTGGTAATTCGGCCTGCTGCCACCGGGGACCTCAAGACAAAACCATGCAACATGTTCATTTCTTGATAATCGACACCGTATACAGCTTGACCACTTACTTTGATAAAAGCATCAGATCGAACTACTGAAGCACCAATCATGGCTTTGGCTCGCCCATGATTGAAAAACTCGCATTAGAAATCGCTTTCTCTTTCGTGAGTTGAAGCACTGATTCAACAATTTGGGTGTAACCCGTACAACGACAGATGTTTCCTGAAAGTGCATTTCTAATTTCACTTGCGCTTGGATTTGGTGATTTTTTTAAAAGAGCGGTAAGCACAACTACGAACCCAGGTGTACAGAATCCACATTGGATTCCTCCACCTTTGACTAATTCACTTTGCAGTTTTGAGAGTTCATCGCCGTGCGAAACTCCTTCGATAGTTAACACTTCACAACCATCTGTTGCTGCTGCTGAGTAAATACAGGAGTGAACAGGCTCACCGTCAACTAATACGCTGCATGCTCCACACTCACCTTCAGCGCATCCTTCCTTGGTGCCCAAGAGCCCAAGGCGGTTTCGTAACATTTCGAGCAAAGTCTCCGCGCCGTCTACTTTTACCGTCAGAGTTTTTTTATTTACGCTTAAACTCACGTTCATTGTTTTGTGCCCCTTTCTTGCTTTTGGATCGTCTCGGCACAGGCCACTACTGCTCGTTCTAGGAGCTTGGGCAATAATCGCTTTCGATATTCCGCCGATGCGCGAATATCGTCAACTGGACTAGCTTCGGTTAACAGAATTTCACCAGCTTCACTCAAAAGAGCAGGGGTAATTCGTGCTCCGGTCAACACTGACGAAGCAGAATTAGCGAGAAAAGCTTTTGGACCACATGACGCAACTGCTATTCGAATATTCGAAATTGTCTCGAGATCATCTTCAAGACTCATTCGAATGGCAAGCCCAACAATTGCAACTTCCATCGCACTTCGTCTTCCAACTTTCAAGTATCTATCTGCGGTGAATTTTGGCTTGAGTTCAAGGCTCAAGCCAATGATTAGTTCATCCGCCGCTAATGCTGTTTTTCGCCTACCGATCAGAAAATCGCTCAGCAGCATCGATCGTTTTGCGCGTTTTGATGCAAGATGAACCTCTGCACCATGAACTAAAAGTGGCGGAATCAGATCTGCAGCTGGTGAGGCATTTGCGATGTTCCCGCCAATCGTGCCTACTACTTGTGTCTGCCAGCCACCTATTGAACTTGCCGCATATGCCAACGAGCCATAGTTCGCCCTAATTAAAGAAGAATCAAGTAGCGCTGTGTGCGAGACCAATGATCCAATTTTTGTATCCTCGGAGCTTGAAATCCCCTTCAAATCGGTCGCGCGCTGGATATGAACAAGGATTCCAGCGTCTAACTCTCTCCGCTTAAGTTGAAGCATAAGATCAGATCCACCGGCTAAGACTTTGGCCATTCCACCCTCTTGCGTCAGGGTTTCTAGTGCTTCTTCTGACGAACAAACTGTCTTAAATTCCACAAAACCACCCCCAAGAAAAGTTTTTTAATTGCTGACTACGAATTTTGATCAATTCACTTGTGCAGACATTAAGAGAGAAGGTATTCATTTACAATGTGCAAAAGTATGAAAAATGCAGTGATTTTGTGCATTACGCTCTTGTAACCCCGGTCGCTACTCCTTATGCTGACATAAGGTTCGGATTCTTTGGGGGCAAAGTTGAGCAGTTTAGGTTCTATTTTGGACATCGTACGCTCAGCGGGATCTGGCTCTATTGAACTCTTAGAAGGTTCGGAGCACGTTGAAACTACTGAAATTCGCATTGTTGAATCTCTAGACCAACTTCATGAACTTGGATCTGGTTCACTTGCGGTCCTTGATCGACATCTATCTCAAATCGCTACGACCTACCAACTTGATATAGCAACACGAGTTGTAGCAAGCAAAAATGCCGTGGGTTTAGCTTTATTTTTGGCGAAAGATGAACGACTTTCAACAACGGCTTGCGTGATTGCTCGCAAAACTCAGATCGCACTCATCCGATTAGATCCAAGAGTAGACATCAGCGTCGTAATCCGAACGATGGCACAACAAGCAACTGACCAAATCCATTTGACAGTCGACAAAGTTCGAAGTGCAGCAGATGCGATAGGGAGAGTTGGGACAAACTATAAATCGATTGAAGAACTAGTCGCAGTTAGTTGCGTTCTGCTGGGCAGAGAAATATTGCTGGCAGAAAACGAAAAGTTCAATACAAATGATTTTCTGTCTGTGCCAATTGGCTCAACTTCACGGGACAGACCTTGGCTACTTACAAAGCGAACTGCCGATGAAGATTCGAATGCATTATTGGAACTCTACCTATGGCGATTGGCAGCCGAGATTAATCAAATGACTGTCAGCAAAGAACGAGAACTGCAAGAATCACGACAAAATGATGCCGAACTTCTTGAACAACTCATATTGTCCGGAAAAAATAGTTGGATTAGTGCGACAGAAATTGCAAGGAAGCTAAAAATATTGATCAATGCAAAGCACACTGTAATTCGTTTTGAACTTGACAATCATTTGGTAGACGAAGCCATTAATTCATTTCAACTACGCGAAAAGCTTGCTCGATCAATCCAATATGCCGCCTCTAAAGAGTCAGGAAAATGGCGCATAACTCACAGCCCCACACTTATTTTAATTTTATGGACTCACGAAGAAACTGAAATTTCAGGTACTTCGATATCGCAATCTGTCGCGCGAGTCTTGGCCGAGATGGCCCGAACTACTCCTGATATTAAAGTTTTTTGTGGGATCGGTTCAACCAATTCAACGATTGCAGGAATTCACACAAGTGTAAATGAAGCACTATTCGCAGCATCTACTGCTCGAACACGAAACCTCCATAATCATGCAATAAGTTTCGATGCCACGGGACTTAAGAAAAGTCTCGTTGAGTGGTACAGCTTTGATTCAGTCAAGCAATCAATAAATACTCTTTTTTCGCCTCTAAATAAATTAAGTGCATCCAAAAGAGAATCGATCTTGATTACAATCTCAACCTACCTTGATTTTCAAGGCTCATTGCATAAAACTGCGACAGCACTCCACTTGCATCGCAATGCCGTAAGCTACCGAATTAAACATGCGCTTGACTTGTTAGAAGTTGACTCGAATGATCCGGATCAAATGTTATTTTTACACTTAGCGTGTCGAGCGGAAAATAATCTACTTAATTCAGCTAAGCCTAAAATACAAACAACTAAGTTGACTTCGGCTACAAGAAAATAGCTCCATTTGATGACTTTCGCGGGGAGACCAGCGAATAGATGAAGTGGTTGCCTCTAATAAATCAAAAATTAGCGGGGTTTGAAGTTCTCCGCCAAGTTGATGAGAAGTCGCGTACCGTATGCGGTAGCACCACGTTGCAACCATCCCCCATCGCTATCGGCCCACATCGGACCAGCGATATCAAGATGCGCCCAAGGTATACCAGAAGTAAATTCATCCAAAAATAATGCTGCAGTAATTGCGCCGGCGTCTGGCCCACCTACGTTTTTCATATCAGCGATATACGAATCAATTAAACCGCGATATTTTCTCTCAAGCGGAAGTTGCCAAGTTTGCTCATCTGTTGATTTAGCTGCGGCAGTTACTTGATCAATAAATGATTGATTATTGCCCAAGACGCCAGACATCTGTGGCCCGAGCGCGCGAGCACACGCACCTGTCAAAGTTGCAATGTCAACGATTGCATCAGGTTTAAGTTCAGCTGCTAACGAAAGTCCGTCGGCGAGAACCAAACGACCTTCAGCATCTGTGTTGTGAATTTCAACAGTCTTGCCGTTGCGCATCGTTAACACGTCACCCATTGCCATCGCACTACCCGATGGTAAATTATCTGTGCACATCAGGTATGCAGTGACTTGATTTTTGCAGCCGAGAGTTTTGAGTGTGCTCATAGTAGCCAATACAGCAGCAGCACCGCTCATGTCAGCTTTCATCATCGCATGAGATGGATCAGAAGGTTTGAGGCTGATACCACCCGAGTCATACATCACGCCTTTGCCTACCAAAATCAAGTGTGGCAACTTAGTTTTTGGTTTTGCAGCAGATTTATTTGCGGATGATTTAGTCGCTTTAAGTAATCCACCAGGCAGGTAAGAAATTTTCACCATTCGCGGAGGGTTGACACTGCCGCGATTCACACCGATCATTCCGCCACATCTCATTGCGAGAAGTTGATCTTTATTAAAAACTTCGACTGCGATGTCGCTTTCAGCACCTACTTTTTGTGCACGCTCAGCAATCATCTTCGCGGTCAAATGCGCTGGTGGCATATTTGCGAGATCACGTGCAAAGCAAACTGCTTCGGCAATAGTCTCACCGCGCTTGACTCCCTTGGTGATTGCCGCTGACATAGCTGCTGGCGCAACAATCAAAACTGAAATAAGTTTTGAAGTTGCTTTCTTGTCGGTCTTGAGATCGTCATAGCGATGTGTCGCCAAAATCAAACCTTCAGTTACCGCTTGAGCGATAGCTGCTCTATCTGCGCGACCAGCACTAGCCAAAGTAGTCGTGAGACTAGAAAATTTTGCGGCGGCCCGAGCCAGCGCAGCAGCTGCGGAGCGCATTACATCCGCATTTGCTTTTGCTGATTCACCAATGCCAACTGCAATTACATGTTTGGCTTTACCTGTCGGCACAACAAGCGTCTGACCGACTTTAGATTCAAACCCAAGAGTGGCGAGTTGGTCGCGAGACATGCCAAGTTCTTTGGCAACGGCACCGTCACTTGATACTGCAATACCAATCGCTTGAGATGCGATTTCTGACTTGACGATCGTGACTGACAGTTTGCTAATTTTCATAGTTGCTCCTAGTTGCACTCATGCAATGAGTATTTAAATTTCTATTTGTCAATACTTTTAACTGATAGCGAATTTCCCTCTTGCCACCGTGCAAGTGTCCACAACAGATCAGATAATCGATTTAAGTATGGACATGCTTGCGAAGGTGCTGGTGCGGCGGCTAATGAATGTCGCTCAGCGCGCCGAGTGACTGTTCTGCCAACATCGAGCAGCGCTGCAACTTTATTTTCGCCAGGCACAACAAACTCTGTCGGCGGAGTGAACTTTTCGTCCAGTGAATCGATCATGTTTTCGAGTTTTGTGACCATCGCTTCGGTAACGAGTGATTTCTCTGCGACAAGTTTGTGACGATTTTCAGGAAGCGTGGCTAATTCGGCCATCAGCACCCACAAATCACGCATGATGTGAATGAGCATGTCATCAAGTTCGGTTCCCTTGCCAGCCTCGGCACGAGCGAGACCCAAAATCGCTTGCGCTTCGTCGACTGCGCCGTATGCACGAGGCAGCGCACTGTCTTTGCCGACTCGTCCGCCATAGAACAAACCAGTTGTGCCGTCGTCACCTGCTCGGGTGTAAATCTTTTCTCGCGCCATAACGAATTACACACTACTTGATGGTGTCGCCAGCGAACCGCTGGCCAAACGTGCAACAGGGGTCAAGTACTCTCAATGGATGGCATTAAACAAACCGCGCACGTTGCAGGGTGAGATCGCCGCACTCGAGCGCGAAATCAATCAGCACCGCCGCGATATGCAGGCCGTTGAACTTGAAGACGGCGTTGCTCACGGCAATATTTCAGAATGGCTGATCACCAGTGGCCGCACATTGATTGATAAAGGCGATGAACTGCTGTCACTTCTTTCGCTCGACCCAGACTTTGGCAAGCACCGAGATGCATATATGCGCGAGTTAAAAACTTTCAGAAAGTTCTATAAAAAATGGTCGGACTCAAACGAAGACGAATAAGCCATGATTCGCGCCGATCTTCACCAGGCGGCACACATCAGCCTGAATGGCTGAGCGCATCAATTTCGAAATCGCCGAGCAACTCAAGTTGCTATAGTGCAAGTAGTAATCCTTGCTAGTGCCCAAAAAATTGGGATTGCGCCAGAAGACATGCTTCATGCATAGAGAAATGCGTTTCAGTCAAGCAAAGTAGAAGATGGCTGGCTACTTATCGGCGCCGACTCAAACGGCAACCTCATTGAACTAGGTTGCGTAATGCGCAGAAACACGATGCGAATTTTTCACGCGATGAGACTTAACCCAAAAAACTTAAGGTGAAAAAATGAGCAAAAAAGTACAAACAAAAGTATTGACCGATGCCGAATATCTACAATTATTTGAAAATTTCGATCCGGCGAAGTGGCGCGAGGGGACGCCAGAAGAGTTAGCCGAACATCGCGAAAGAGCAAAAGACGCGGTGATCGTCGAGATCGAAGAGATCGACGCAAACGACACAGTCGAGATCGAAGAAATCGAAAAAAGCTAGTTAGCGAAATGGCTTATCGCCGAGAATTGTCGCGCGGTGCATCACGCGACGATGCGGCAAATAATCTGCATTGGCAAAATGTTGCGTCAACCGATTATCCCAGAACGCCAAATCGTAAGGTTTCCACTTCCACTGCACTACAAACTCTGGGCGCGCAACGTGTGACGTTAAAAACTGCAAAACTTCGGCGCTCTTGTCGGGCGCAAGTTCAATAATCCGCGTTGTAAAAGATTGATTCACGTAGATACCGCGTTTGCCACTAACTGGGTGCGTACGAACTACAGGGTGAACCATCGGCGGATTATTCTTTCGCGCAGCAGCAAGTTGCTCGCGAGCCACGGCCGATTCGCCATAGCGAGAATCAGTAAATGCTGCAGCCAAGTCGTGCTCTGCTGTCAAATTTTCAATCAGCAATTTATACTCGTCGTCAAGTGCGTCATATGCGGCAATGCAACTCGACCACAATGTGTCGCCACCACTCGGCGGTATCACGCGTGCCGAAAGCAACGAACCCATCGGAGGGCACTCAATAAACGGCACATCTGTATGCCAGGTATCGCTGTCGGGCGGATTCTTGACATTCGTATCAAGCACAATGATTTCTTCAACTTCTGGATCATGCGGATAAACAGGGTGCACGTGTAGAGGTCCAAAATTGGCCGCAAGATCGCGGTGCTGGCGCGGGGTCAACGGTTGATTTTCGAAGAATAAAACATGATTCTCAACGAGCAATGCCGAGAGTTCAGAGCAGTGCGCGGGTGTCAATGGCTCGCAAAGGTTGATCCCCGAAATCAACGCACCGATTGCAGGGGTTAAACGCTCGGCTTGCATAGGTTAAAACTAGTCGCACTAGCATCTTTGGAAACAAAAAAGGGGCCAGAAAAATGCATACATACGACAAGGTTTACATCAATGGCAAATGGGTGGCTCCGCAGGGCCAGGACAAAGCAATTGAAGTTTTTGACTCGACAAATGAGCAGGTCATGGCGACGATTCCATCCTGCAATGCACAAGATGTTGATGCCGCGGCCAAAGCTGCAGCCGCCGCATTTTTGACCTGGTCTGCTCTTGATGTTGAGGAGCGCGCTAAATATATGAATCGCATTGGCGATGGCATCGCGGCAAGAATGGATGAACTTGCTACAGCAATTTCACGCGAAACCGGCATGACCAAATTTCTCAGTCAGATGATTCAAGTCGGGCTACCAATTAATTCTTTCAAGCAAGCTGCAATTGTTGCAGAAAAATTTGAGTACTCACACGAACTCGGCTCATCACTTGTCGTGCGAGAGCCGATCGGTGTTGTTGGTTGCATTACTCCGTGGAACTATCCGTTACACCAAATCACTGCCAAGGTTGCTTTTGCAATGGCTGCTGGTTGCACAGTTGTTTTGAAGCCAAGCGAAATTGCGCCAATTGATGCATTCATCCTCGCTGAAATTATTGATGAGATCGGTTTGCCAGCGGGTGTATTCAACCTCGTAACGGGCACTGGCCCAGTTGTTGGTGAGGCACTCGCCGCTCACCCAAGTGTCGACATGATTTCTTTCACGGGTTCGACTCGTGCGGGCCGTCGCGTCTCACAAGTAGCTGCAGAGACTGTCAAAAAAGTCGCGCTTGAACTTGGCGGAAAGTCGGCCAACATTATTTGCGCCGATCTAGATGAAGCAACTTTTGCGAAAGCAGTTACATCTGGTGTAGGTGGAGCATTTTTGAATAGCGGACAAACCTGCCTCGCGCTTACTCGCATGTTGGTGCCGCGGTCTCGTCTTGCAGAAGCAGAGACTATTGCAGGCGCAGCAGCAACTGCAATGATCGTTGGAGATCCGTTTGAAAAGACAACTGCTCTCGGGCCACTAGCTTCTGCCGCGCAACGCGACCGCGTAAACGGCTACATTCAAAAAGGTATCGATGAGGGCGCCAAAGTTGTTGTTGGTGGTGTCGGAGTACCAGAAGGTTGCACGACCGGCTATTACGTCAAACCGACCGTATTTTCGAATGTCACAAATTCAATGACGATTGCGCGAGACGAAATCTTTGGACCAGTGTTGAGCATCATTGCTTATGACACTGAAGAAGAAGCAATTCAAATCGCAAACGACACTGTTTATGGTTTGTCGGGTGCTGTTTGGGCGGCCGATAAAGATAAAGCGATTGCAATTGCGCGACGCATTCGTACTGGCCAGATTGCAGTTAACGGTGGAGCGTTCAACATCAACGCACCTCTCGGTGGCTACAAGCAATCAGGCATTGGCCGCGAATACAGCGAATACGGTTTCGAAGAATTCCTCGAGATCAAAAGCATGCAACTCTAAGTTTTAAATAGGTCTTCGACATCGGCCGAGACGCCAAGATAAGACGCCCAGTGTCGCAAATAATCAATATCTAAATTTTGTGACGCAGCGATTTCAATGCAGTCGCGCCACTGTGTTTCTGATCGAGACTCAAGCCGCCACCGAAGTTTAGAAAGTACAACATCTTCAGGTGTGGCTACCCATGTCAAAACTCCAAGAATATTTAATTGCACGCGCCCGCAGCTGTCGACCCAACAACCTAATATCGTGCAGATACATCTTCAAGAGCCAGTACTACAAGTCGAAAGGCGTAAATGAGATCGATCAAAACGGAAGCGCGTCAGATTTGGCAACAATTTTGCTTGCAAGTTCATTGCCATAGCGGGCCCGAACAAGTTCGACAAGAATCTGATGATCGTTAAATTCTGGGTACCGACGCCGCATTGATGCGTCTTCCATAATTGCAAATTGATTTTGAATTTCTTCCCAAACCGCAATTCGCTGTTCGACGGTCATCGAACCTATGGCATCCATCTGCATCTGCCATACCTCAGGCGACGTATCTGCTGGCACAGCCGCTGGATTTTTACTTAACATTTCTCAATTGTAGATGAAGATTGTTGCGGGGTTTTGGTGCCTGGCGGGCGCAGTTACTGCGCGACGAGATGCGAGCTATGCCGCGCGGTGGTGGCGGGCGACGCAAAGAATTTCGTCGATTAAATCCACAGAAATTGGATAACTAACTTCAGCTGGGTTTGGCGCAGATAAAAGTTCGGCTAAATCTAAATTAATTTGTGGTACAGCTGGATTAAACGCGACACCGTCGACAAGAGTGCTCACCAGCAATCCCCGCTCAACCAAATGTGAAACTTTCCCAGAACCAATACTCAACTCACCCGCATCGACTAAATCACGCACAGCCTGCACACGTTGCAAAATAGCCTCAAGCGCTTCAACTCGAGCCAAAACGACTCCAGCTTCTTCGAATCGTTGAGCTTGTGAATGTGCGAGCATCTTGGCATTCAACTTGACCAAAACACCACTGGCATTGCCCGACATCACATCAACGACTGATTGCACAACCTCGGCATAGGTTTCGGCATCCGCGGTACCCGAACATGGGCATTGCGCTAAACCTAATTGGGCCGCAGAACAAACGGGTGCATCAATCGGTGCACGATAGTTCTTGCCCATTCGCACAGTGCATCGACGAAGTGGCACTACAGATTCAATTGCGTCAACAAAATTACGAGCCATTGATCGTGAAGGGATCGGACCAAGAAAAATGTCACCTTCACCAGACTTTAAAGATTTAGTAACCATCAGCCGTGGCCAGACTTCTCCACGTGTCAAACGAACGTAGCAATATTTAGTAGCACGAGTAAAAGCATGGTTATAACGCGGTTGCAAGCGAGCAATCACTCGTAACTCAAGAACCTCAGCCGAAAAGACATCTGGTGTCGAAATGATGTGAATACTCTGCATTAGTTTCAACAACGAGCCAACTTTACGACGTGAGTCGCCCGTGCCGAAATAACTTCGCACTCGCGCACGAATGTTTGTTGCTTTACCAACATAAAGAACTTCACCCTCGCCGTCAACAAAAAGATATACACCTGGCCCACGCGGCAGATCAATAGTCATCTTCAACTTGGCGGCCTGTGGGTGAGTGCCGATTTTTGACATCGCGGCAAAGTCATCCAAATCTAAAACACCGAAACCTGCTGCTCGCTCAATCAAATAGTGCAACAAATCGCCTGTTGCCAACACATCGTTGATTGCGCGGTGACTCGGCTGATGCGCAAAGCCCAAACTTGCCGCGAGTGTTGATAATTTGCAATTCTCAACTTCTCCACCCACAAGACGGCGCGCCAAACCAACGGTGTCAAGCACACGATTCGTTAACTTTTCTCGCCCATCACGCACGAGCGCCGCGTTGATGAAACCAATATCAAATCTTGCATTGTGCGCAACCAAGACCGAGTCGCCAATAAAGTCAAGCAAGTCATCAAGCACATCTTCAATCGCGGGCGCGTTGGTCACCATCGTGTCGGTAATGCCAGTTAGCAAAACAATGAAAGAAGGAATCGCGCGCTGCGGATTAACCAGTGTCGTGAACCGCCCGACCTCTTCACCAGCGCGATACTTCACCGCACCGATTTCGGTTATTGCTTCGTATTCGTTTGAGCCACCGGTAGTTTCAAGGTCAATGACGCAAAACTCAACCTCGTGCAACGCAAGACCTTCTAGATTCTCGTCATCTAGATTCTCATCATCAGTTTCAACTAAAACGGTCACCGACACAGGTTAAACCGTTTACTTCACCTAATTAAGTTAAAAACTTAATAAGATCAAATTAGTGTTTGAGATTGCCCTAACAGTCTTGTCCTGTCTAAAAGCGGGCACTCGCGCAGATGTCTCATGAATAGTCATCCATGGAATAAATCGTTTGTGTGGCAAAACCACACGGCCACGAGTGGTGAACTCACCCAAGCCCAGATTGATCAATTTGATAACGACGGCTATGTAATAGTCAGTGACATTTTCACACCGGCTGAGCTAAAAGAACTCGTCGAAATCACTGACGCGGCGCAAGCGGAGGCTGCAGCGTTTTTAGCGGCACAACCGAATGAACGAATCGCAATCTCGGAAATTGGGGCAATAACCTTTGCCGCCCAACTTGCAAGTCGTAAACCAGAGATTGGAAAATTCGTTAAAAACACAAAAATAATGGGTGCGTGCCGCGATCTTGTTGGCCCCGACGTTCGGATGTACCACGATCAAGCGGTCTACAAACAAATCGAAAAACCGCGGAGGTTTCCGTGGCATCAAGACAACGGCTATTTGTTCGTAGAGCCACAACATTATTTGACATGCTGGATTGCACTTAATGATGCGACTATTGAAAATGGCTGCCCTCAAATAATTCCGGGGTTTCACAAAAACGGAACTCTCTCGCACTATTTTGTACCAACTCTTGGCTACGAATGCTTCGAAAATCCGCCGTCTACGCCAGTTGTCGCCGAGATCAAAGCCGGTGGCGCGGTTTTCTTTTCGTCACTAACCCCTCATCTCACTGGGCCGAACAGTTCAAACAATGTGCGCAAGGCATACATCGTCCAATATGCGCAACACGATGCGATTGTTTTCGAAGGTAATGCTGCCGATGGTGCACCAACGGGCAGTCACACAATTGCCAGCGAGCCTCGAGGTATCGCCGTACTCGAATCGGGCCAAATCTGCGCTAATTAATTTAGCTGCGAATTTAAGAGCACTTCTTGGGCGCGAATATTGCGCATTGCTTTATCTGAGAAATACTTGCCATGAGTAATCGCCATTGTCTGTTCAGAGTCAGCGCAGAGCATCACGATTTCAATATTGTCATCAGCATTTACCTCTTCAAGATCACTCATTCGTGACGATGCTGCTGGACCCTCTTCTTCTGAATACCGGTCAATGCTCAATAGCAAACCTTCGCGACGGGCGTACTTTACAACTACAAGCATGCTCATAACTATAGGCTCCAATCAGTTTCAGAGATGAGTGAATTAATTTTAAAAAGTTGTTGTTCAACTTCAGCGACTTTAATCGAAGCAGGAGGGTTCAGGTTATATCCAACCTCGCCAATCTTCTTAGACGATTCGTCTAGACCAGTTGATATTTGTTGAATCAACAACTTAGTGTGTACAGAAAATTGCTCTAGCTGCAGACCCTGACCATAACGAAATCCTCGACCTACAAGTTCGCCGAAGGCCTCGCTGGTTGTCGCCCATAAGTCTTGTATCTGTGTACGGACTTGTACCTCAGAGATCAAATCACCTTGGCGAAGCTCAATGTGCACCGCGCGATATCCATGATTAGGTAAAACTCTGCGATCAATAACTCGAAATTTGCCATTTGGGTGCAACGCCAATATCTGACCAACTACCGAATCTTGAATTTCAAGACTGTTTGGAATGACTATTCGACAGCCAATTATGTCTCGAATTTTGCTTAGACGTAAATTTGACCTGATTAACTTCTCACGAATAGTTCGGTAGTTTTTGAGACGCCCAGTTACTTTGTAATTACTAGATTCAAAGCTCTGTCGCAGCGTTGCTTGAAGTTCAATAAATGCCACGCGCCAAGAGCCACGCATCGAATGTAATTGCATCCAGTCGGTGGGGGTCATCTTGTCGGTTCGAATTACTTCACCAAGCAGGTCTAATTGCTTGGTGAATTGCAGCACACACCAATGTGTGCGTCCGAGAACTCAGATGGAGATTGGTGTTTGGCGGTTGACTAGAGTGAAAATGTGGTTGCGTCGACGAAAGTTTTTGTGCATGGAAATCCAGAGACGTCAGCGATTTGGTCACTGCTTGTTGACGAGTTACACAAAAACGCTGTCAACAATATTGTTTTATTAACACCGCCAGGTTTTGGCGCGCCAACTCCAAAGGGTTGGGGTGCGACCGTGGCCGAATATCGCGACTGGCTACTCGGCGAACTCGACAAGATCAACACACCGATTGATTTAGTTGGTCACGACTGGGGTGCAGGTCATGTGTTTGGTGTTTTAGCGGCGCGACCAAACTTTGTGCGCACTTGGGCAACTGATTGCGGCGGCCTAATTCATCCTGATTATCACTGGCATGATGCGGCGCAAGGTTGGCAGGCACCTGACATCGGCGAAAAAATGGTGGCTGGCATGGTCGCAATGTCGGCTGAACAATTCGCGGATTATTTTTCGTCACTCGGCATGACACGCGAAATAGCAATAGAAATTAAAACTCATATCAATGACGAATTCGCACGATGCATTCTCGGCTTATATCGCGATGCGGCACAACCGGCGATGATCAAACTCGGTGAACGGTTTGCAGCCGCGTCACCACAAAATGGTCTTGTAATTATCGCTACCAACGATCACTTCGCTGGCAGTGCAGAGCAAATGCATCAAGTTGCCGCGGGTGTAAATGCGAACGTAGCAAATATTCCAGATGCAGGACATTGGTGGATGATTGAGCGCCCTGCGCTCGCCGCTTTGATTTTAATTAATCACTGGCAAAGCAAAAATTAAGAGCAGCGGTTTCCGTCAGCGCTAACGGGGATATTCGCACGAAAAGTCGGAGCATCGGCGAGAACCGTGTAGTACTCCCATGGTGCGCCGTCTGGGCTGTTAACCCAAACCTTGTTTTGCACTGCGTAGCAGCAAGTCTCATTTTTTTCGATTTTGTCGACGAGCCCGAGATCTGAGAATCGGTTGATTGCTTGCTCAACTTGTTCGGAATCTTCTACTTCTACTCCGAGATGGTTGATGTGCTGATAGTCAACGCCTTGCGTACGTTGCGTCTCAATTAGAACCAATTTGAGTGGGGGTTCAACAATTGCGAAGTTTGCATAACCCTCTTTGACCTTTGCCGGTTTTGTATTGAACATCTTTGAGTAGAACTCGATTGCGTCTTCTAAGTTGCTGACATTGAGTGCTAGTTGAACTCGTGACACGGGGTCTCCTTTTACGTTGTGCTTGCTACAAGTCTAATCTGATTGAGCTAGGCATTCTTTAACCATTGCCCGCAATAACTTTGCGTCGACTTCCCAATCGCTTGGCACTCGGATTGTTTTCTTATTCACTTCAAAGGTTTTAAGTTTCGGCGCGAACTTTTTAATCACACTTGGGTTCCATGGTGCGATCAAAATATGATTTTTTCCTGCATACACACCAAAAATATATTCGTCACCCATTTTTAACATTGGCGTATTCCAGGCGATTACTAATTTCATCTTTGGATTCGCATCGGTGATCGCCCTAAAAATTGCACGAACTGTCTTTTTCGTTGTGGAATCATGCGGCGCTAGATAGTCAGTGAGATTATTGAATCGTTTTGAAGTTTTTGACCCTCGCGAATACATCACCAGTGCATTGGCATGAGCCTGACTAAAACCATGGTTTTCTTTGAGAAACGCAATCTGCTCAGCATATTTTTGGTCGGCCAGTTCGGCCATCACGCCATGCCAATAGCGCATCGGCTGGCCGTACTTCTTCTCAATCGCCGGAAAGAACGCTGATCGATCACCACTCTTTTCAGCCATAAAAATCAGCTCTAACCGGTGCCTGTTGGGCACGGATATTGCGCATTGCCTTCTCTGAAAAATATTTACCGTGGGTTTTGGTCAATACTTCTTCAGAGTCTGCACCGAGCATCACAATTTCAACATTGTCGTCTGTATTTGGTTTTATAAGTTCATGTAGTCGATCACACGCCTCGTCACTTTGGGCATCTGTGAAACGGTCAATACCCAAAAGTAAACCTTGTCGACGTGCATATTGAACGATCACGATCATGCTCACGATTGTAACCCCCAATCAGTGTTAGCTATAAGAGAATTAATAACGCCGAGTTCACTTTGGATTTCTATAATTTCAGTCGAATCCTGCTCGTAATTTTTGGCGAAAGCTTCTCGAATTTTATTAGAGGCAGATGCCAAACCATGTTCAATTTGTGAGATGAGAATTTGCTCGCGGGCCGGAAATCGCTCAAGCTCTATTTCTTTGCCATAACGGACTCCACGACCAACAAGTTCACCAAACGCCTCACTTGTTCTGGCCCATAAGTCTTGCAGCTCTGTGCGCACCTGAATCTCTATTCTCATGCGATTAAGGCGTAACTCAATGTGCACAGCTCGATATCCGTGATTCGAAATAATTCTTCGGTCAATAACTTTGAATTTGTCAACTTCAATGTTTTCAATGATTCGACGAACAACTAAATCTTGTTCCTCATTGAGGTTCAGAACCACCACTCTGCATCCAACTATGTCTCGCACTTCACTCAACTTAAGTTTCGCTCGTCTCAATTTTTCCCTTAGAGTGCCGTAGTTCTTCATTCGCGACGAAATATTGATTGGAGACTCAGTGAATAAGTTCTTGATCTCGGTTTCGATTGAAGTTAGTGTCCTCCACCACTCTCGGCTAAGTTCGTCAAATAGTGCCCAGTCGGCGGGGGTCATTGTGTTGGTGCGTATTGCCTCGCCGAGATCATCAAGAACTTTTGTCGAAGGCAGCACGCATTACTGAGTGCGACGATGCTCGAGGTGCGGTGACTAATTTGTGGGGGGTTATTGGGGGCAGTGAGAAATGCTCCGGTTGTTGCGTTACAGTCAGATGCCGAGAACTGACATGCATCTAGAGATTGACCGCCGCGACATACGCCAGTTTCGACTCGTCGAAACTCATCCACCACAAGAATTGCCAGACGGGCACGTATTGCTTCGACTTGAACGCGCGGCCCTGACCTCTAACAATATTTCGTATGCGTTTAGCGGCGAGATGCTCGACTACTGGGGTTTCTTTCCGACTGAAGCAAATTGGGGACGCCTACCAGTGATGGGTTTCGGCATTGTTACCGCATCAACTTGCGCAGATATTGAAGTCGGCGGTCGCTACTTCGGGTTCTTTCCCCTTGGCGACCATCACCTAGTGCAGGCGCAGTCGTCAAGTACTGGCTTTACCGATAATGCCGAATGGCGCGCGAAGCACGCATCAATCTATAAAAACTTCACCCGCGCACCAGCAAATGTAAAAGATGATCAAACCGCGATTTTTCGTGGTTTATATATGACATCGTTTTTGCTAGAGGATTATTTGCGTGAAAATAACTTCTTTGACGCGCAACAAATCATTATCACTAGTGCATCAAGCAAAACATCAATCGCGCTCGCCAATTGCTTACAACGTTTTTCAGACGTAAAAGTTATAGGACTAACCTCAGCGCGAAATTTATCATTCGTAAAAGATGTCGGCGACTACGACGAAATAATTAACTATCAAAATCTTGACGCACTCAACGCACAAGTACAGTCAGCTGTTGCTGACATGGCAGGTAATCCGCAGATCATCGCCGATGTGCACACACGACTCAAAACCAAAGTGGTGTATTCATGCAGTGTCGGTGCAACACATTGGGATGCAACACGAACAAACGTAGTCATCCCTGAGCCGCGGCCTGAATTCTTTTTTGCTCCGTCGCAACTTTCGAAGCGCAGTAAAGAATGGGGACGCGAAGAGCTGAACCGACGCATTGATGATTCGCTCGCAGTGTTTGTCGATGGCACACAAAAGTGGCTGACAATTCAGCACGCTCACGGGGCAACAGAAGTTGCCGAAGTTTATTCAACTCTCGTCACGGGTCAGATTGATCCGCGACTTGGCAATATCGTCTCGTTTGACTAGCTAGCCAGATCAATTTGGCAGCGTGTATGAGTTCTCAAACTCATCTTGTAATACAGTTGCTATTTTTTCGGTTGTGTCAATAACCAACTCAGTTTCTAAAACTCGTGTTCGATACGACCAACCGCTTGGCATTGCGAGTCTTTCGCCGAGAGTCGGCAAAGTTTCTTCACTCATTGTTGGGTCAACGCCAATACATAAAGCCTGCAAAATATATGCCTTGCCGTCTGGGCTAACTAGTTCATAAACAGGTTTGCCTGCATCAAAGAAAAACACGGCACCACGGTTTACATGTTTCTCAACGTAAGGGCTCGGGTCTATCTTGTCGCCTAGCGCGAGTGTGGCAATGCGCCGAAACATTATTCCACCAAACTCGCGAAACACCGGCTCGACTGGAGCAACTTTCAAACCAAAACCGTCCAGCACCCAATAACGAGGACCGTTTAGTTTCACGAATACTGCGTCCATCTCTTTGGCGATCGCTGCCGCATCGAGTTTCTCCCACAAATGTTGTGGGCAGTCATTCAACATCTGTGTGCCGTAGACCTCTGCATGCAAGCCGTCTTCGCGCAAGAAGATCGGCAGAACTTCGCCGTAGCGAACACCACGCATATTGTCGATTAGTCGTTCTGCAACTTTTGAATCGGTAATAATCTCACCTTTCGCGTTAGTGACTTGAGTTTATATGAGGGCGCTGGTGGTACCGAGAGTCAGCGTTCGAAACGGCTCCAGCGGTGAATGCCAAAGTTCGTGTCTTCATGCCACGCTTCGACTAATTGCACGGGGTGTTTGAACCGCGCATCAAACTCTGACTGCAGTCGCTGCTGAATTTCTGGCGACCCGACACGCATCCACGCTTCAAGCGACTCCCAGACGAACACAACACTCACTCGCCCCGGACGCGAATCGTCGAGCCACACTTCTTTCGACAAAAACGGTATTCGCTCGAAGCCCGGCAGTGTCGCCTCGCCGAGTGTCCAGATTTCGTGGTCGATCGCTAGAAATTCGTCGACATGTTCGGGGTTCATCTCGAACACCATTACTTCGATCGGCAACTTCTCGCCTTTGGTATATCGAAATTCAGTCACCTCTAGAAACTACACAAAACGCAGCGAACGACAGATAACTAGATTTTGACGAGGCCTTTAGACACGAGAAACTCAGCGGTCTCCTTGACTGAAACCTCAGCAGCGATAAAGCTGTATCCGAGCAATGCCTTCGCTTTTGCATTACTTATCGGCATAGGGCGACCAAGTCGCGACACGACACTTTTTATTTCTTTATCAAAAAGAGAGAGTATTTTTATCAGAAAATCAGGCGCCTGCTTGACTTTAATTTTAC
>JBILAG010000062.1:0-11500 GCA_044354345.1 Ilumatobacteraceae bacterium
GACCAGTAACGCGACCAGTCTCTCGACAAAATCGCTCGCGAAACACTACAAAACCACAACTACGAGTTGTTCAACCAGCTACACGATCAAAATTTTCAAAAGTAACGTTAGTTGTAGTTACACTTGCTTCACTTTTTGGATTTATTGTAATTTTTCAAACGGTTATCGCTGAACAACAGTTAAGACTTGACAGAGTGAGCACTGATGTGCGGCTTGCGCGTCAGCACTACAACGAGTTACGTCAGCAACGAGCCGAATTGCGGGCTCCAGATTATTTGCGAGCTCAAGCGATCATGTTGGGTATGTGGCCCGGCTCGGGCGCAAAGTTCGAAGAGATTCCTGCTGAGGTTGTAACAATGGTCTTGGCTTCAACCGGAGAAATGGATGATTCAATTGCGCTACCGCGTAACTCCGATCAGCTTGTGCTTGAGAGTACCGGTTCAGCGCCGTGAGTCAGTCAATTCGTGAACGTCGTGCTGAGAGTCTCGGCAGGTCAATCCGGATAAAACAAACTAGAGGTAAGGCACTCTCAAAACGTAAACTTCGTGCAAGCGAAAAGCATCGAAAGCAAGTTGCTCAAATTTCTCATCGAAATGGTGCTGTTGTCGACAAAGGTTTCGACGTGTTTGCAAAAGATCTCAAAATTGGAACCGTGCAAAAACGTACGAGCTTTATGTTCTCAATTGTTGCGCTATTGCTGGTTGGCCTTGGTGTTCGAGTTGCAATGCTGCAAACAGTTTGGGCAGGCGAATATCGTGACGCCAGCGTTTCACAACGAACAAGAGTTCAAACGCTTCGTGCTGAGCGTGGATCAATTTTAGATCGCAATGGACAAGAATTGGCGTTGCCGATTCCGACACGAACAGTTTTCGCAGATCCACGCTCGGTAACTGACCCAATCGGTGTTGCCAATGCTGTGGGTGACATTTTGCAAATGACAGATGAAGCGAAACTTGAGTTGTCTATAAAACTTCGAGACCAAAATTCAAGTTTCGTATATGTTGCTCGTCAAGCAGATCAGCGACTTGCAGATGTAATTGTTGCTCTTGGGCTAAAAGGTGTTTCGTCATATCGCGAATCAGGTCGAGCCCTGACTAGTAGTGGTTTACGTGGACTAATTGGTCGCACCGATATTGATGGTCTGGGTATCTCGGGTCTTGAATTGCAATATCAAGAACTACTTGCAGGTCAAGATGGTCGCATTGCGCGTGAGGTAAACGCCAGCGGAAAGTCAATGGCTGCCGGCTCGAGTGATGTTGTTGAAGCGGTACCTGGTGGCAGATTAATCACGACAATTAATCGAACAATTCAATTTCAAGTTGACTCAATTCTCACGCAACAAGTTCAGTTTGTTGAAGCGCGCGGTGGCTCGGCAATTGTGATGGATACAAAAACTGGTGAAATTTACGCAATGTCGAACATCCGTCAGAATACTGATGGAAGTTATTCAAGTGATTCAGGAAACTTCGCCGCCGTTGAAGCCTACGAACCTGGCTCGGTCGCGAAAGTGTTTAGCATCGCTGCTGCGATGAACGAAGGCAAAGTAGTGCCTTCAACGTCATTCACAGTGCCTTACGAACAAATCTACGACAAAGGTACTGAGTGGGAGTACAAGGTCTCGGATGGATATGTTCACCCCATTGAAGACATGACCGTAAGAAAAATAATTGTTGATTCATCAAACAACGGAACAGTTTTGATTTCACGTTTACTTGATAGCAAGAATAATCATAACTATCTTCAGTCATTTGGGTTTGGAACAAAAACTCCGGTCAATTATCCAGCTGAGTCGCGTGGTGTTTTGAAGCCGGCAGAAAAATGGCAAGGCACCGAGAAGATTACATTCGCTTATGGCTATGGGTATACCGCAACTGGGCTACAACTGGTATCGGCAGTTAATGCGATCGCCAACAAAGGTGTTTACATTGCGCCAAAATTAGTAAAAGCGACCGTAGATGCAAAAGGGGTCATAACTGACACTCCACAGTCTCCGACGCACGAAGTGGTCAGTGGAGCCACAGCCAAAGCAATGACCGAAATGTTGACCGATGTGGTTTGCTATGGAACAGGCGGACTCGCGCAACTCTCAGGAATGAGCGTTGCTGGCAAAACTGGTACCGCGTACAAATTGCAGAAGAACGGAAAATACACGGCAGAAGACGGAACTAATTCGTATTTCGCCTCGTTCGTTGGATTTTTGCCTGCAGGTAATCCTCAGATGACAGTTCTCGTTTCAATTGACGAACCAGATCCAACAGCAAAAGACCGATTCGGCGGTAGAGCCGCTGCGCCAGTGTTCGCCCGCATTGGGCAAGCCCTGGTCAATGAACTTGACATTCGCCCTACTCAAGGTGACGTGGGCTGTACTGGGTCACGTCCTTCAGATCTTGGCGCTTCTCACTGATATGGTCGTCACATCACGTCAACTTAAAGATCTTGTTGCGGGGGTGAATGAGGTCGTAGCTCGTGAGGTTCATGGTGACCAAAACACTTTTGTAACTGAGATTACGCACGACTCAAAAAATATTTCAACTGGTTGCTTATTTTGTTGCGTAGTTGGAGAAAATGTCGATGGTCATAAGTTTGCATTTGATGCTGTCAATAACGGGGCGTCAGCAGTTCTTGTTGAGCGAAAATTAGATATTGAGGTTCCTCAAATAGTTGTTGATGATGTTCGAACTGCAATGGGATATTTTGCAGCTGAATTCTTTGGTCGACCCAGTTTAAAATTAAAAGTAATCGGTATCACTGGAACCAATGGCAAGACTACGACTGCACATTTACTTGCATCCATATTGCGCCAGCACGGTCTAGACACTGCAGTTTTTGGAACCCTCTCTGGTGCCCGAACAACCCCTGAAGCAACAGACTTGCAACGATCATTAGCCAATGAGCTTGATCGAGGTTGCCACGCCGTTGTGATGGAGGTGTCATCTCATGCTTTGTCGTTACATCGTGTTGCAGGCACAAGATTTGCTGCAACTATATTTACGAATCTCGGTCAAGATCATTTAGATTTTCACGACTCAATTGACGCATATTTTTCTGCGAAAGCAAAGTTATTCACGCCGCAATATACAAGCACATGCATCGTAAACCGAGATGATCACTATGGCGCAAAGTTAATTGCAACTTTGAACCAAGAAAATAAAGTCGATCTAGAAACATTTAGCATCAGCGATGCGTCACAAGTCGTGACAGAAGTTGATCGGTTGTCTTTTGTTTGGCGAAGCGAGAAAATTCAACTCGCAACGGGTGGAAACTTCAATGTAATGAACGCGCTAGCTGCCGCGAACGCAGCAGCCAAACTCGGTGTCGCCACAAGCGACATTGCCAAAGGTTTGGCTGCTGCGGACGCAATCGCAGGGCGATTTGAATCTGTATCAGAAGGTCAAAATTTTGGTGTTGTAGTTGATTATGCGCACACACCTGAAGCACTACATAATGTTTTGGACGCGACAAGAAAACTAATCACCAATCCGGGTCGACTGATCGTTGTGTTCGGATGCGGTGGTGATCGTGATCATCAGAAGCGACCAAGAATGGGAAAAGTAGCAAGTGAATTAGCAGATGTGGTTTTTATCACATCAGACAATCCGCGCCTAGAAGATGCTTCTGATATCGCCAAACAAATTGAGGTTGGTTGTAACCCTGCACTGAAAAAGCCAATTTATGTTATTCTTGATCGACGTGATGCGATAGCACATGCATTTTCGGTGGCATGCAGCGGCGACATTGTAGTAATCGCTGGTAAAGGTCATGAATCAACGCAGACAATAGGCGCAAACGAAATCGAATTTAACGATGTCGCTGTGTCAAGAGAATTATTAAAGGTGGCTTTGTGATTGCAATTTTGATGGCGGCCGGAGTTGCGATGTTCGCTTCACTCGCGACTACTCGTTTGTTGATGGCGATATTTAAGCGAATTGGTAAAGGCCAACCAATACTTGGCGCCGAAGACCGTGGGCCGGTTCAACACATGAGTAAGCAGGGCACACCGACAATGGGTGGCATCGCGATTTTGTTTTCTGCCGCGTTTGGGTGGTCGGTAGCGCATTTAAGGGATGGACTTCCATTCTCTGACCAATCGATGATTATTTGGGTTGCTGTTTTCGTACTAGCGACGATTGGTTTTCTAGACGACTTTCTTAAAGTGCAACGCCAGCACAATCGCGGAATATTTTGGAAAAAGAAGGGTTACATAACATTCGGTATTTGTATTGTCTTGACTTGGTGGTTGCACGCGGCCACAGGTGTTAGCGAAACACTTTCTTTTACAAGATCTGATCTTCCAGGAATTACATTCACTTGGCCACTGTTCGTAATTTGGACAGCACTGATGGTCTGGGGAACAGCAAATGCAGTCAACATCACCGATGGTCTAGATGGTCTTGCTGCCGGTTCAGCGACATTTGGGTTCGTTGCATTCACCGTAATCGGATACTGGGCCTTTAGAAATCCAAATTTGTACAGCGATGTGATCAATCCGCTTGACCTCGCAGTTCTTTCAGCAGCATTAGGTGGTGCATGTGGTGGATTCTTGTGGTGGAACGCCGCACCAGCACGAATTTTTATGGGAGATGTCGGTGCACTCGGAATCGGTACAGCACTCGGTCTACTGGCTGTAACAACTAATACTCATCTATTGCTACCAATTATTTGTGGCATCAACGTTTTCGAAGCCGGTTCGGTTGCAGTGCAGATGGGAGTTTTCAAAGCGTCGGGTCGCAAGAAACGATTACTGCTCAACTCACCGATACATCACCACTTTGAGCAACTCGGTTGGCCCGAAACCACAGTCATTATTCGCTTTTGGATAATTTCTGCGATCTGCGTTGCGACTGCGATTGCGATTTTTATTGCCGACTTTACAGATATGCAGAATCTCGCCAGGTTGCGTCGTTGAGATGACAACAACGCTTGTCTACGGTTTAGCAATCGCGGGTCGGGCAGTTGCCAAAGAACTTGTTGCACGTGGTCAATCTGTTGTGCTTGCAGACGATTCGAATGATGATGCGGCTGTTTCGGCGCACAATCAATTAGCTAGCGAACTTGGTGCTCGATTCGTATCAAAGCCAGATGCACAACAACTACAAGAAATAATTAATAAGGTAGATCAGGTTTCGCCTGCACCGGGAGTGCCAGAAGAACATCAAGTCATTAAGTTTTCGAGAACTCAAAAGAAATTTATAGCCTCTGAAATTGAACTCGCTTATCAGCTAGAGCAACTCGCCGCGAATCCAAGACCAATGGTTGCTGTCACGGGTACAGATGGCAAGACAACGACAACGCTCATGGCGGCGGCAATTTTGAGTGCTGCGGGGTTACGCACAACGGCTGTTGGCAATACTGATCTGCCATTAATTGCATCTTTAAAAAGTGATGCCCAAGCCTTTGCAGTTGAATGCTCAAGTTTCAGATTGGCATATACGAAAAAGTTTCGTGCTAATGCATCGGTCTGGCTTAACCTCGCGCCTGACCATTTAGATTGGCATTCATCTTTTGATTCGTACAAATCTGCCAAGGCGCAAATGTGGGCGCACCTTCAAAGTGATGATGTAGCAGTAGTGCCGCAACATGACGAAGCCATTTGTGAAATTGCCAAGCAGAGTGGTGCTCGGGTGGTTAGCTTCGGGTCAGAGTCTGGCGACTATTACTTGAGCAACGGATTCTTAATTGCGCCATCTGGGCAAATAATGAAAGTTTCTGAGATGCGTCGAAGTTTGCCGCACGACATCACTAATGCCCTTGCTGCAGCGGCAATAACGATCGAAGCCGGTCTTGCATCAAAAAACGATGTGGCGACTGCGCTTGCTGAATTTGTGAATGCCCCACATCGAATTGAGTTGGTTGCAACTTCTCGCGGGGTTACCTGGTACAACGATTCAAAAGCAACGAGCCCGCACGCATCAAATGTTGCTTTGCGGTCGTTTGAATCGATTGTGCTGATCGCTGGTGGCAAGAACAAAGGTCTTGATTTAGATGAGATGGCTTGCCAGCCCAACAGAATGCGGGCTGTCATTGCAATTGGCGCCGCACAAAAAGAAATTCAAAATGCTTTTTCTAAAGTTTGTGAAGTTCGCACAGCAGATTCAATGCGCGAAGCGGTTTCGGCAGCAGATGCTTTGGCCAAACCTGGTGATGTAGTGCTGCTTTCACCAGGTTGCACGAGTTATGACTGGTATGCAAACTATGGGCAGCGAGGCGAAGACTTCACACGAGAGGTTAAAGCATTAGTAAAAACTCATGACGTAGCCGAGGCAGCTCGATGAGCACAACTATTTCAAGTTCAAATCGCACAGCGACACTGAGCGAACGTCGGCGCGATGTGCTCGAAGATCGTGGCATTACTGTTTCGGGGCGCAGTCAATTAGGAGCGCCGAACGCCACAGTGTTTTGGATTCTGATCACAGTTCTTAGTCTGATCGCTTTTGGATTAGTGATGGTGCTGTCGTCATCCTCAATAGTTGCTCTTAATCGTGGGATGTCTCCTTGGAGAATGTTTTTCAAACAGTTGATGTGGTCAAGTGTCGGTGTTGTGGGCATGGCGCTTTTTTACTTTTTCCCATATTCACTTTTACGCAAATTCGTTTTACCTGGTTTGATATTCGCATTTGGCTTGATGACTCTGCCATTCGCTCCAGGTATCGGTGTGAGTACCAATGGTGCTCGTGCATGGGTCGCGATTGGTCCGGTCGGATTTCAACCATCTGAGTTTTTAAAACTTGCACTTTTGGTTTATTGCGCCCATCTACTCAGTAAACGTCACAAAAAAGCGTCTGATCTATCTGTAGCGATAAAGCCAATTTTGCGCATGTGGATTATCTCTGTTGGATTGTGTCTAATTCAAAAAGACTTGGGTGGCGCAATCATTCTCACATGCATTGTCTTGACTTTGCTATTTATGGCTGGCACACCATTGCGAATTGTTTTTCCAATGTCTTTGATGTCAATTTTAGTTGGTGGCTTATTTACTCTGTCGAGTTCGTCAAGACGTAATCGTTGGACAGCGTTTATGAATCTAGATGAGACAAAAAGTGGATACGGCTATCAGGTTTGGCAATCAATTTTGGCGATTTCAAATGGCGGCATAACTGGTACTGGAGCTGGCGCAGGTACTGGCAAGTGGGGTTATGTGCCACTTGCGCACAGCGACTTTATATTTTCAACAATTGCTGAAGAATTCGGACTAATTGGGGTGAGCATTGTCATCGGAGGATTTTTAATTTTTACCCTTTTCGGTTTGCAGGCCAGCAAAAGAGCTCCCGACAAATTTACAGCGCTGGTCGCTGGGGGTGTGACGATGTGGTTTGCGTTGCAAGCATGTATCAATATCGGAGGGGTTACAGGCTCAATGCCTGTTACGGGTTTGACGCTTCCACTCATTTCGTATGGCGGAAGTTCACTTTTAGTGTGTATGTCCGCGGCAGGCTTGCTGCTTAATGTCGCTCGGAATATGGACTGATTGCTAATCACAGGCGAAAATCTTGAATAAATCAAACCAAGCAATTTATGCGGTGATCACCGGTGGTGGCACGAGTGGACATGTGATTCCCGCATTGGCGATCGCTGAACTTCTTGCTGATTCTGGTTATTCGCAAAATCAAATTCACTTTGTTGGCACATTGAATGGCGCTGAGACAAGACTTGTTCCTCCAACAAGAATTCCTCTGACCCTGCTCGATGTGCGTGGTTTTAACAGAAAACTTTCGTTTAGCTCGTTGAAAACAAACCTGCATGCTGTGCTGATGTTGCGACGAGCGATCGCTAATGCCACAGTTCTTTTGCAGAGTCTGAAGCCAGCAGTTGTAATTTCGGTTGGTGGTTACGGCAGTGTTCCTGCGACTCGTGCAGCAGTCAAGTTGAATATTCCGGTTGTCACAGTTTCTTACGATCGTCTACCGGGTCGCGCAACAAGGTTTCAGGCTCGTCGGGCGGCTGCAACCGCTGTGGCTTATTTGCCGACCAAGTTGCCGAATGCAACTTTGACTGGCGCGCCAGTTCGTCGTTTGATACGAGATCTAGATATTGCGGCTACGCGCGATGCTGCTCGCTTGCGATTCGGTTTGCCAAAGTCTGGCAAAGTTATTGCAGTCACTGGGGGTTCGCTAGGGTCTGCATTTCTCAATGAACTGACACGAGAATTAGTCGAACAGCATCACGATCGTCACGATCTCTCGATAATTCATCTGACTGGTGAACGATATTTAAATGCTGATCAGCCGAAATATGTACCTACGAACGGCATTTGTTATCTCAGGTTGCCAACTACTGACTTTATGCACGATATTTATGCAGCAAGTGATTTAGTTATATCTCGCGCTGGTGCGAGCACGGTTGCCGAACTGGCAACGGTAGGTCGCGCAAGTGTTCTTATCCCATGGAAACAGGCTGCAGACAATCACCAATATTTCAATGCCCAATGGTTAGGCGATTCAGGTGGAGCAACTGTCGTCGACGAAGATGCAGTTTCTAAGCAGAAGATTTGTGATGCTGTAATTTCGCTAATTGATGATGATGAGAAATTGCGTCAGATGGGTCATTGCGCGCACGTAGCTGGCAAGTTGCATCGAGATTCTGGGATTGTAAAACTAATTTCGCTGATCGCGGGCGATAAATCGTTAGACAACGCCTTTACAGAGTTCTCGCTTGAAATAAAGCGCAGAATCCACATCGTTGGCGTGGGCGGGCCAGGAATGTCGGCAATAGCAACTGTGCTTGCAGAGATGGGTCATGATGTTTCTGGAAGCGACATCAACGACGGTGAAGTAATTGAACGGCTAAGACAAGTTGGTGTGAAAATTAATATCGGGCATAACCCCGATGTAGTTGCAAACTGTGACGCCGTTTCTGGTTCTCCAGCGATACCAAAAAGCAATATCGAATATCAAGAGGCATCAAGTTCAAATATCATCGTCTTGTCTCGAGCCGAAATTCTTTCTGCGATTTGTCGTCAGGCACAAAGTATTGGTGTGGCAGGAACACACGGTAAAACTACGACATCATCAATGCTGTCGGCGATTCTGATTGAGGCAAAACTCAACCCCAGTTATTTAATTGGCGGTGATGTCAATGACTTTGGTCGAGGCGCTTCATGGACGGGGAGTGATCTATTTGTCGTTGAGGCAGATGAAAGCGATTCAACGCATCTGCGATTGCCGCTAACGGGTGCAATTTTGACAAATGTCGATATCGATCACTTGGATAATTTTCAGACGTTTGATGCAATCCGTGAAAGTTTCAAAGATTTCATAAGCAAAGTCAATGGTCCAAGCGTTTTGTGCGTCGACGACCCTTACTGTGCAGAAATAGCCCAACAACTCGGCTCAATTACATATAGCGCTTCGCTAGATGATTCGAAAACAGGGTCACTTGTGAATGCAGATTTTGTAGCCAGTGAGATTACGTTCAATAATGGCGCAGCACAATTTAAAGTGTCACAAAATACTGCAACTCAAACAGTGATACAAGGCATCGTCAACATTCAGCTTCGCGGTATTCATAATGTTCGTAACGCACTCGGCGCGCTAGTCATGGCGATTAATCTCGGCGCAAGTTTCACACAAGCCGCAACAGCTCTTGCAAAGTTTGGTGGTGTCGCTCGTCGGTTTGATAATCACGGCACACACCACGGCATCACATACATTGACGATTACGCCCATTTGCCTAATGAGATTTCGGCGGTTCTTGCCGGCGCACGAGATAAATCTGACTCGTGGTCGCGAGTCGTAGCAGTGTTTCAACCAAATCGTTTCAATCGAATGTCGGTGATTTCGCATCTCTACGCCAACTCATTTAGTGATGCTGATTTGGTCGTTGTTACAGATATCTATGCCTCGGGCACAGCCGCAATCGCTGGGGTCACTGGCGAGTTGGTCGTCAACGCAATTCGTTCTGCACATCCAAATCTGAAAGTGATTTACCAGCCAAAACGCAGTGATCTCATAGAATTTCTAGATGGTGAGCTCAAGTCTGGGGATCTTTGTATTTCGATGGGGTGTGGTGACATCGCCATGCTCCCTTCAGAACTAATTTCACGAAAGCTGACTAGCAAGTGATCACCGACATCACGCACGTTAGTGATAAAGATTTATCGCGAATCGCGTCGCTATTAGGGGATCGCGTAACCCAAAACGAACCACTCGCGCAGTACACGACGTACAGAGTTGGCGGTGCAGCGGCGTTATTTATGCGAGTGGTGACTGTTGAAGATCTGCATTCGCTGTCACGAGCGTTATCTAAAGTCAAGGTTCCAGTCGTCGTGATCGGCCGTGGTAGCAACATGTTGGTCAGCGACCGGGGCTTCCGTGGCATCGCGGTCACGCTTGGACCATTCGCTGAATCAATTAACCTTCCGACCGTCGGTGGTTCTCCAATTGTGATTGCTGGAGCGATGGCGCCTCTTCCTGTGCTGGCACGTCAAAGTGTTCACCATGGTTTGACCGGGCTCGAGTGGGCAGTTGGGGTACCTGGTGCAATAGGTGGGGCAGTGCGAATGAACGCGGGCGGTCACGGCGCTGACATGATCGCCTCATTGCTCAGTGTGAGATTGTTTCATCTTGAGCGCGGAATCGAAGCAAATGTTTCTGCTGCTGATTTGGGTTTGCGTTTTCGTGGGTCAGATTTAACCGACGATCATGTCGTATTGTCTGCAACTTTGCGGCTGAGTTGGGGTGACACGATTACGGGGCAAGCAAGATTGTCTGAGATCGTTAAGTGGCGCCGCGAAAATCAACCTGGTGGGCAAAATGCAGGTTCGGTTTTTGTTAATCCAGTAGCTGGAGTTACATCTGCAGGCGAATTGATAGACGAACTCGGGTTGCGTGGATACCGCATTCGTTCGGCCTGTGTCTCAGACAAGCACGCAAACTTTATTCAATCTGACGAAGATGGAAGCGCAGACGATGTAGTCGAATTGATGACTTTTATCCGCCAGCGCGTCAACGAAGCATATGGCATTGATCTTCGAAGCGAAATTCGTTTAGTTGGTTTTCCGACAGCAGTGAGTTCTGAAGCAGGGGCACAAATCCTTAAGCCGTCAAACTCAAACTCTCAACTCGATGCAGCATTCGGTGTATCTACTAGTCCTGACTCGTCGTTACCGGTTCCGGTTGTTTCTGAAAAACTTTCAGATGATGTTCTCGCAGAGTTGAGAGATGCATTTGAAGGCAATGCAACTCCGATCAGTATTTTTAGGGGTCCAAAACAAGATGTTCATGTTGTTGAATACGAACTTGATGACAAACTTGAGCCGATAGTCAAAGATTCAACGAGCTTTCTAGATGCAGATGTACCGGCCGTTATCGAAACACCAAAAACAGAAGCAGTCGTATCTGTTTCTGACAACCCTAAGCGAGTTGTGATTGTTGACGAAGAACTACGGTTACCAACTGACAGCACGTTTCCGATTGATGCTCAGACTGAAACAGTAAACATTGCTCCGACTTCGGCGACTTTTGTAATTATCGATGACACAGCGGCAGATGTTGAGCGCGAAGTG
>JBILAG010000064.1:0-11361 GCA_044354345.1 Ilumatobacteraceae bacterium
ACTTTCTTTGCAGGCAAGAAGTAGTCACGCATCGGCATCGATAACGAAAGATCCAGCATCAACACAGTTGATGATCTTGTTAGATGTTCTGTCTGCTCAATTTCAAAATCATCGGCAGAGAGCTTCAGCGGAACTGTCGAGCCCTGCCGCTGCAAAGCATTACGCAATGTTCGCTGCAGATCTAATTGAAACGGGTCACCGTATTCGTATGGTTTTGTGTCGTAAGTTCGCTCGTGTCCGACACCGAGTCGCTCAACTTGGTGTTGCCCGAGCCGGTCTTTTTCTAGGGATCCAAACACATCGCGCAAAGCATTCGCACCAATTTTTCGCAAACCGCTGGGTGTAAGTTCGAGTTTGCCCTCTACCTGATCAATCAACCCTGAGTCTTTCAATTTCTTTGTCAATTGAGCCATTTGCTCAAGCGACTTTGCGACATCTTCACCCAGCATTTCTCGAACACGATCTAAGTCGGCTTCAGCCAAAGCTGATGGCGACGATGCATTGCGCAACAAATTATCTAATTGGTCAAGTTCACCGAGCTCTTGCATTGCTTGCATCGCATCACCAAAACCCATCGGTTCATCGCCAGTGAACTCATGCGACTGACCCCAGCCCTTTTGCGGAAACATTCCCTGTAGTTTTTGCGAAAGTTGATCCATTTGCCATCGTAGATCCATGTCTTCTAAAAGTTTTTCACTAAGTTGGCGCATCTGATCGCGCTGCTCGGGTGTCATCGAATTCAACATCGCCTGAGCATTCGCCATTCGTTGAGCCATGATTTCAAGTAACTGATCAAGTGTCTCCGGATTTTCAGGAAAAAAATCTCCAAAATTCTCCATGAACTGCTCAAATTTCGGGTCTTCACCGCGTTCGCGAGATTCAAGCATTTCATTTAATGCAGCCATCATGTCTTTCATTCTCTGCATATCTTGCGGAGTCAGATTTTCTACCGCTCCAGTGATTTGGTCAAGCATCTGTTGCATTATTTGTTGACGGAGTTTTTCGAGGAGCGCTTCAAATCGTTGCTTTGATTCAGACGATTGAAAGTCGTAATGTTCGAGTTCGTTGATTTTGCCTGCTAAATCACTTGGCAACATGTCAAGACGAAAATTGCGCTCTTGAGCTGACTCTTTGGCAACTTCAGCGCGACGTTGATCGCCTGATTGTTCTGCCGCCATAAGAGCTTCGTCAATCGCATGTCGTTCTTCATCAACGAGATCATCTAGTTCTGCTGAGATTTCGCTGTACACACCACCCAGATCGCCACGATCTTTTATCTCTTCGCGACGCTCACGTAGTCGCTGCATCATTTCGCGAAGTCCCATTAATTGTTCGCCACGTTCGTTGCGCATACCTTCTTGCATCAAACGACGCAATGCGGCGTTCACATCACCGTGATACAACAGGTCGTCAGTTATCTCATCAACGATGCTTTGTGCATCGAATTCGAAACCACGTTGTGTTCCATCCCAACGTGAATAATTAAAGCGACTAACCACAATCGCACGCTAGTACTGACGGCCGTAGACTGATAATTCGTATGAGATTTCCTAGAACATTTATTTTCGTAGACCTTTCTGGGTTTACGAACTATATGGAGACCAATGGCGATCGCAAGGCAACTGCGTTACTGGCCGAGTTTCGTGCGGTAGCCCGGGCGATTGCCTCAGAGCGAGGCGTGCGAATTGACAAGTTTCTCGGCGACGGGTTAATGGCCGTGGCTGTTGAGCAAATTGAGGGTATTACATTTGCCTTAGAACTTGACCGCCGAGCCGAAACAGTTTGTGCACCACTGAAACTGCGTATTGGCATTGCCACGGGTGACACAATGCTGTTTGAGGGCGACGACTACATTGGTCCGGCACCAAATCTTGCGGCACGACTTTGTGACCAAGCCATCGGAATTGGTGTTTTGATTGCAACCGAGCAGATAATTGAACTTCCGCAAGGTGTCACGACAAAACAACACGATGCGATCAAACTTCATGGATTCAATGAGCCGATCAATGTTTCGGTACTTGTAGGTCGACCCGTTATCGCTGAGCGACATGACACCACCGAAATCTGGACTCAGCGACTAAATATTGATTAAATTTTTTCGCGCTAATTAATTTTTAGCGCGATAAACCGCTCGACCGGCCGTTGCATCTTTGTTTAATCGTTTTGATAGATGTAGGCCTTCAAGCACGAATTCAACGGCACTTGCAAGTGCTGCCGGAGATTCATCACCATTCGTAAGCCCACTTATAGTTGTGCGAAGTGCGGGCATTTTTTCAAGAAGCACAACATAATCGGCCGAAATAATATCCTCACCAGTTTGCACGACAACACCTTCACTAAATTCTTCCGCGACTGCACGAAGATTTTCTGAGTCACTGTGTTGTTTGAAAACTTGTAGTACCGCTCCACGAACTAGTTGCTGAAAAATCTGACCTTCGCGACCATCTTCAACGGCGTCAATTTCAATTTTTCCGGCAGTTGATGCCGCTATTGCGTCTAGATCACTAACTCGCGGGGCCACATCAGTTTCACCAGCACGCAACGCTCTGCGCACTGCATTTGCACACAACAGTTCTTGATTACTCGTAGTTAAACGAACACTTACGCCACTGCGTTGATTGACCTGGCTGTTGGCGCGAGCAAGGTGACTGATAGTGGCAATTATTTCTTCCATGAACTTTGGCGTTCGAACTTGAACTGCGCCAATGCTGGCAGGGCGCGACTCTTGCCGCACAACAGCAATTTCGGTTTCAATGTCAAGCGGATAATGCGTGCGAATTTGGCTACCAAATCGATCTTTAAGCGGTGTGATGATTCGTCCACGATTTGTGTAATCGTCAGGGTTGGCTGAGGCAACCAACATCACGTCGAGCGGTAGACGAATTTTGTATCCTCGAATTTGAATGTCACGCTCTTCAAGAACATTTAGCAACCCAACTTGAATTCGTTCTGAAAGATCTGGCAATTCGTTTATCGCAAAAATTCCGCGATTGCAGCGCGGTACTAACCCGTAGTGCAAAGTCAACTCATCGCTGAGATAGCGACCCTCTGCAACTTTGATCGGGTCAACTTCGCCGATCAAGTCGGCGATAGATGTATCTGGTGTGGCAAGCTTTTCGCCGTATCGCAGACTTCGATGCACCCATGAGATTGGAGTGGCATCACCATGTTGCGCAACTAGTTCACGCGATTGACGCGACACTGGC
Organism: Ilumatobacteraceae bacterium; assembly: GCA_044354345.1. Classification (GTDB taxonomy): domain Bacteria; phylum Actinomycetota; class Acidimicrobiia; order Acidimicrobiales; family Ilumatobacteraceae; genus BACL27. Next base: position 3,207 of record JBILAG010000064.1, read on the forward strand.
GCGTAAGGGTCGTCATTAATTTCGCTGCCTAAAACAATCGGCATCCATTCGTCGAGCAAAAAAATTAGCGAGCGAATGATTCGCGTCTTTGCTTGACCCCGTTCTCCGAGAAACACAATGTCGTGACCAGCGAGTAACGCGTTCTCAAGTTGTGGCATAACCGTTTCTTCAAAACCAAGAACTCCTGCGAATAATTGTTCGCCAGCAGTTATTCTCGCGACTGCATTTTTTCGAATTTCTTCTTTAACTGCAACTGATTTCCATCCGGCTTTTTTTAATTCGCCGAGTGTTTTTGCAAGATTTTTTGGGGTCTCAAGTTCAGTCATGCCTTGACATTAGTTGCATTAATTAGTCATTGACTAGGCCAACAACTATTTTTGGTGTAAATCTTGGCTACTTGCCAGCTTTCGAAGCGGTGGTATTTGCAGTAACTGCCGCTTTAGAGGTAGCAGTTTTAGAAGTCGCAGTTTTAGAATTTGGTACTTTAGAAGTTGCAGTCTTAGCTTTCGCGCCACTGTTTTCGTTCTGCTTCGGCGAACCTGGCCCAATCGCTACTGTCTTTTTTGGTGATGCTGAAACAGCACCATCTTTATCAACAACAACAATCTGGAATGTGTTTACGCCACCTGGATTATCAGCAACTTTGATTGACGCTGCAGCAGATGCAGGAACAGTGCTCACGAGAATTCCGTTGCGGTAGATGTTTACTGTTGCGCCAGTTTTTGCTGTCACTTTAAAGGTCACGGCATTGCCGACTGCTTTGGCAGTTGCTGCTGCTGGTGGAGTGTTAACTAAAAGAGGTGGCATTGGTTGACCAAGTGTTGGGCGATTTGCACTATCACCATTTGAAGTTTGGAACCCTGTTGGAAAACCATTTGGAATTATCGGCGCACCTGCACCAATTGGCAGAACATTCGGAATATTCGGAATTGCACCGTTTAAGTTCGGCACCGATGTAAACGTATTAACAGGAATCAACGATCGAATTAGAACAGTTGTCGTGGTTGCACGGCTACCACCACCACCACCGCCACCACCACCGCTACTTCCACCACCACCGCCACCACCACTGCTTCCCCCGCCGCCTGACGAAGGTGTGGCAGTAGTAGTTGTGGTGCCGCCACTAGTTGTGAACGAATAATTACTAGTTGTTGTACCACGAGAGTCAGTAACAGTTGCAGATGCATAGTAAGTAGTGCCGCTATCAAGTTCTCCGAGCTGTGAGATTCCATATCCACCGCCACATGTAGACCCGCTACCGCTGCCGGTGGCACGAGCAACAATGTTCGTCAGCGCAGCGTTTCTCGCCAAGACACCACTTGTCATATGCCAATCAACGCAGGAGAAATTAAATTCAACGACACCGTTATTCAGTGTCCAAGAGACTGTCGGACGACTTGGGATTGTCGTCGTAGTGGTAGTCGTCGTAGTTGTAGTCGTAGTCGTTGTTGCGCCAGTTGATGAACCTGCTGGTGGCGAAGCACTCAACAATGAATAAGCCAAAATATTTGGTGAGCCACTACCTGGCCCAGTAACAACACCCGCAGTCGCAGATGAAGTTATCCATGATGCAACACCCGAAACCGAAAGCGACGAATTTGCGCTGAGCGCCAACGCCGCAACACCAGCAACGTGTGGCGAAGCCATTGATGTGCCGGAGATTGTGTTAGTTGCACTATTTGATGTGTACCAAGAAGAAGTGATGTTTGAGCCCGGCGCAAACACATCAACGCATGAGCCATAATTTGAAAAAGACGATCTATCGTCGGCTGACGTGGTTGAACCGACAGTTATCGCTGAAGAAGCAGCCGCTGGAGAATAATTACACGCATCTGCATTTGAGTTTCCTGCTGCGACAACAAATACAACACCATCATCAACGCCGCGAGATACTGCGAGATCAAGTGCGGCCGACCGAGAACCACCAAGACTCATGTTGGCAACAGCAGCCACACCACTTTGGTGATTCTCTACGACCCAGTCAATGCCAGCAATTACGCCTGATGTTGAGCCAGAACCACCGCAGTCAAGAACGCGAACTGCAATCAGTGAGGCGCTCGGTGCGACACCATAGTTAGAACCAGCGACCGTGCCGGCAACGTGAGTTCCGTGACCGTTGCAGTCTTCTGATCCGCGACCGTCGGAGATTGAGCTAAAGCCAGGCGTAACTCGCCCACCAAACTCACCATGGCTAGCCAAAATACCGGTGTCAATTATGTATGCGTTGACACCAGCACCCGAGTAATTTCTCGCGTAAAGACTGTTGAGTGGCAGGTTGCGTTGATCAATTCGATCTAACCCCCATGACAATGCGGTTACTCCACCGACAGGGTTCGCAGCCGGGGTCACAGCACTAGATGCAGCCGACGAAATTGAGGTGCCTGCCGAGTTAGTCGCAGTAACAGTAAACGTATACGCAACGCCGTTGGTTAAACCACTAACTACACAAGTCAAAGCACCAGAAGTTGAGCAGGTCTTAGCCCCAGGTGATGACGTTGCGGTGTAACTAGTAATTGTTGCATTGCCGTCGCTAGAAGGAGCAAGCCAATAAAGATTTGCCGATGCGTTGCCAGCACTCGCACGAACATTTTGTGGGGCAGTTGGTGCTTGCGGAATAGGCGCCGCGGTGTATTGCCAATTGAGACGAGTTGAACCTTTTTTGCCGCTGTAACCGTCGATTGCAATTTGATATGTCGTGCCACTTCTGACAGCAACTGTTACTCGACTCCATACACCTATTTCACCAACTGCATCATCGTTAACCGCGACCGTTGTCAAACCGTTGACTGCAGAACCTGTATAGACGCCAAGAAGCGTGTCAAAGTTGCTTGACAAAGTTGTTAAAACTAGAGTGCCGGTTTCGGTCGCAACCCACTTGTACCAAATTGATGCACTCGGCGCATAACCACCGTGAGTTGGTTCACCAGATTCACGAGTTGAGGTGAGTGTCGAACTTTCTGTGAAACTATTTGCGCCCGAGATAGCGATCGCGCCAGAAAACGGATCGTTCGAAAGCGACCCAATTGTCGTTATCGGTGTGGTCGCATTTGTCGGCACACCTGTACCTGCTGAGTTAGTCGCACGGACTCGAAAAATATGACTAACGCCAACGCTGAGTGTGCGCATTGAAACAAAAGTTGAAGTGCTCACGCCGTCTACGAATGTTGTCCACGTTGTGCCTGAATTAGTTGAATATTGAATCGTGTAGTCGGTAATAAATGCGCCACCATCAGACGTTGGTTCTTCCCAATCAAGATCCACTTGACCAGTGCGAGCAGTAACCGTCAGACTTGTCGGTGCCCCAGGAGCAATCGGTGTCCATGGAGTGGAAGCATCTGAAGCTACTGACGGCTGACTCAACCCAATCGCGTTTTGTGCGCGAACACGAAAAATATGCGCAACGCCATCAGCCAGTGGGCTTACCGTTCTAGCAACATTTGCGCATACGCAACCTGCAACACCTGTCCATCCACTCCAAGTTGTCCACGTAACGCCATCGTTAACTGAATATTCGATGACATAATTTGTGATTGGCGAACCACCGTTAGAAGTTGGCGCACCCCAACGAATAGCTACATAACCGGGCCCAATTTGGGCGTCGTTTACACAACACGGCTCAGAAGGAACACCTGGTGCAGCGGCAGCCGATGATGCCGACACCGCACTTGTTCCAGCGCCGTTAACTGCACGAACTCTAAATATATAAGTGGTGCCACTTGTCAGACCCGTGACAGTTACAGAAGTGTTTGGCGTCAAATTGTCGGCAAATAGTGACCATGACAAACCGGCGTTGCTTGAATATTCGATGACGTAGTCGGTCACCGAACTTCCGCCATCGGTGAGTGGTGCTGTCCATCGAATTGCAATTTGGTCTAATGAAACTGTAGAAATCAGAACATCGCGTGGCGCGCTAGGTACAGCCACGCTCCATGGAGTTGCAGAAACCACACCAGATGCCGGACCGGTACCGATTGAGTTAACTGCTTTAACCCGAAACAAATACGACGTACCATTGGTTAACCCAGTAACAGTTGTTGCACGAGATGTTGAAACCCCATCAGCAAAAATCGTGTAGCTCGTGCCAGCATCACTCGAGTATTCAATTACATAATCTGTAATCGCTGCGCCACCAATTAGCAACGGAGCACTCCAAGTCAAACCAATACTTAGGTTGAGCGCAGTAGGCAAAAGCGATGTCGGCGCACCAGGAATACCAATAGTTGCTGTCGTCGTGCTTGAAGGACTACTCGTACCCGCGCTGCTGACCGCACTTACCCGAAATAAGTAGACAGTTGAGTTGATTAAACCAGTTACGGTCGCCGAAGTTGATGCTGATGTGCCGTCATTAAATGTTGACCACGCTGCACCGCTATTTGATGAGTATTCGACAACATAATCTGTAACTACACTGCCGTTACTAGAGGTTGGTGCAACCCAACTTAAAACAGCGGAGGCGTTACCGCCGATTGCAATTAAATCACGCGGAACACTCGGCGCAATCGGCACAGGTGCCGACCATGCAGATTTTGTATAAACCAATAAGTTGACAGAACCCGAACCAGGACCACTAATCGCATCAGGGGTTGCAAACGTAATTAATTTTTCTCTGACTGCTGCCGGTGACATTGTTGAATCTGACTCAAGAAGTAAGGCTGCTGCGCCCGCAACATGTGGTGATGCCATTGACGTGCCCGATAACGAACGGATTGCATTAGACGAAGAAAACCATGACGAGACGATGCTAGAACCTGGCGCGAAAATATCTAAGCAAGTACCGTAGTTTGAGTAACTAGCACGCGCATCAGCCGAAGTAGTTGCGCCCACCGTGATTGCGACCGGTGCAGATGCAGGTGAATAATTGCAAGCATTTGCATTGCTATTGCCTGCAGCAACTGCCATCACGATTCCATCGGAAACAGCATTTGCAACTGCTGCGTTCATTGCGGATGAAAACGAACCACCAAGACTCATGTTGGCAACTGCGGGAACCCCAGACTGGTGATGAGTAATCATCCAGTTGATACCCGCAATAACTCCAGATGTTGAACCACTACCAGTGCAACCGAGCACACGAACCGGCACGATCGACACCGATTTTGCTACACCGTAAGTTGAGCCACCGATTGTGCCAGAGACATGCGTGCCGTGCCCATGACAGTCTGCCGAACCACGACCATCACTGATTGATGTGTAACCGACTGAAACACGGCCAGAGAATTGCGAGTGATCGGCGCGAACACCAGTATCAATGACGTATGCACTAACGCCGACGCCAGTGAAGTTATATGAATAATTTAAATCGAGTGTGACACCGCGTTGGTCAATGCGATCTAAACCCCATGACGGTGGGTTTGCTTGATCGCCGTCAACTGTAACTATTGCGTCTTGTTCGATGCTCAATACACGAGAGTCTTTTTCAAGTCGTAATTTTTCTGCACTTGTTAAGACAGCCACATAACCATTAATTGCCTGCGTGAAAACTTGTAGAACATTGACACCGAGACCTTGCTCAGCAGATACAAATTGTTGCACCGGAACATCACTGCGCAAACTAATTATGTAAGAGTTCGGTACTGGCTCACCTGATTCACTAACCGTGACTGGCACTGTTGTACTAGTAGTAGTTGAAGTAGTGCTTGTACTAGTTGAAGTCGTGCTGGTTGTACTTGTGCTCGAACTAGTTGTACTCGAGCTCGTACTAGTTGTACTAGTACTTGAAGTAGTCGTGCTCGAGCTGGTTGGGATAGTTGTACTAGTTGTACTAGTTGAGCTAGTCGAACTAGACGAGCTCGTCGTAATACTTGAACTAGTTGTACTTGTTGAGCTAGATGAACTTGTAGTTACAGAATCATCATCAAGTTTGATAACACGGTCAAGTTCAACAACCAATACTTCACGGTCGGCTTTGAGTCGACGCACGTCTGCCGAATCAAGTTCGGCAACAAAGCCATTTGCTGCGTTGTCATAAACCTGACTAATTGAATTACCTAGGCGAGCCTCTTTTGAAATTTTGGCTTGCAAATCTGCGTTATCCGAAAACATAACTATGTAATCGTTTGTCGGCGCATCAGCACCCGCAACTGGTGTCGGCAAGAACTGCACACCCAACGCGCAGATTAGCGAAACCGAAAACCAAGATCGCCATTGCGATCGTGTGATTTTTGCTTGATACATCTATAAGCAACCTATCCAACAGGTGTTGCACATAATTTTGAGCAAGCGAGTTTGAGCAAGCCTGCTCAGACGATGGTTAACCATAAAGTTGACTTAATTAGTCGGGATTAAGATACGATGATCCGTCTTCAATCCGAAAATCCCATCAATCAATATTTTTAAGTAAAAGGAACTCAAAATCATGACTATCCGTTTAGGCGACACCGCTCCAGACTTCACAGCCAACACCACACAGGGCGAAATTTCATTTCATGAATGGCTGGGCGATTCGTGGGGCGTACTTTTTAGTCATCCAAAAGACTTCACACCGGTCTGCACAACTGAGTTGGGGTATGTGGCAAAAATCAAACCTGAGTTTGAAAAGCGAAACGTGAAAGTTATTGGGTTGTCAGTTGATTCTGTTGAGTCACACGTCAAATGGGAGGCTGACATCGCCGAGACTCAAGGTACGCCAGTTAATTTTCCGATGATTGGTGACTCTGATCGCAAAGTCAGCGATCTTTACGACATGATTCACCCGAATGCCAATGACACACTTACTGTTCGCAGCGTGTTTGTTGTTGGTCCAGATAAGAAAGTAAAACTTTCAATCACCTACCCTGCGTCAACAGGTCGTAACTTTGACGAAGTCTTGCGTGTCATCGACTCGCTGCAACTGACTGCAAAACACAAAGTTGCGACGCCGGCAAACTGGCAAAACGGCCAAGACGTAATTATCGGTGGCGCAGTTTCAGATGAAGATGCGAAAAAACTGTTTCCGCAAGGATGGAAAACAGTTAAGAGTTACTTAAGAATTTTGCCGCAGCCGAAATAGTTACCTGTTATTCGCGAAATAATTACCCGCTATTTGCGAGTCACCTGAGGGTTGATCGCTAGAATCTTTCGTCATGACAACTACTAATGTTGATACAAATATTGCTGCGCGCGCCGACTCGGCATCAAAAATTTATGGCGGTGGCGAAAGCGAAGTTCGTGCCCTCGACAACGTCAACGTCAGCTTTGAGCGTGGCAAATTCAGCGCGATCATGGGCCCAAGCGGATCGGGCAAATCAACACTGATGCACTGCATCGCAGGCCTCGATTCGCTGACATCAGGCAGCGTTTTTATTGGCGACACCGATTTATCGAAACTAAGCGACAAAGAAATAACGAAGCTGCGCCGCGAAAAAGTTGGGTTCGTCTTTCAAAGTTTCAACTTGATACCGACACTTAGCGCATACGAAAACATCGTCTTGCCACTTTCGCTTGGCAAAAACAAAGGCGACAAGGCGTGGATTCAACAAGTAATCGACACAATCTCACTCAAAGATCGACTCGACCATCGCCCGAGCGAACTTTCAGGTGGACAACAACAACGAGTCGCAGTTGCACGCGCACTCGCAACACGGCCTGAAATTATTTTTGCCGATGAACCAACCGGCAACCTCGACTCAAAGTCAGGCACTGACATTCTTAAGTTCATGCGTCGCGCCGTCACCGACTTAAAGCAAACCATCGTTATGGTTACCCACGACGCGGTGTCGGCCAGTTATGCCGACCGTATTGTTTTTCTTAGCGACGGCCATGTCGCTGGCGAGATGACTGACCCAACACCCGAAAAAGTTCTCGACTATCTAAAACACTTGGGCGAGTAAACACTTCAATGTTTCGACTTTCACTCAAAATGACCCTCGCCCGCAAGGGGCGGCTGTTGCTGACTTCACTTGCAATTATTCTCGGCACTTCGTTTTTGTCGGGTACAACAATTTTTTCAGACACGATCAACAGCACTTTTGATCGACTGTTCACAGATGTGTTTCGCGATGTTGATGCATATGTTCGATCAACCGACTCGGTTGACACTGGCTTTGGTGAGCAGCGTGCACCATCCGCAGTTTCGGCACTCGAAGTAATTCTCAAAGTAAAAGGTGTAAGCGCTGCAGTCGGTGACATGCAAAGTTACGCCCGAGTCATAGACAAAGACGGAAAGCCGATCGGCCAA
>JBILAG010000065.1:0-11333 GCA_044354345.1 Ilumatobacteraceae bacterium
TTGACGCGACCGATGTCAATCAACATCGCCGGTTGTGCAAGACGAAGTTTCATCAGCGGCAACAAACTGTGACCACCTGCTAAAAACTTCGCGTCACTGCCATATTGGCTGACTAGCGAAATTGCTTCGGCGGCAGATGATGCCCGCTTGTAATCAAATGCTGCAGGAATCATTTCTTACCTCCACGAGTTGCTTCGTTAATTGTTTTCCATACTGTTTGTGGTGACGCCGGCATCGCCATTGTTGTTACGCCAAGACTTGATAGCGCATCAATTATCGCGGTCATCACGGTTGGTGCTGCGCCGATCGTGCCCGCCTCGCCAATGCCTTTGACGCCAAGTTGATTTGTTGGAGATGGCGTGATCGTGTGAGCAGTCGTGATCGACGGTACATCACATGCCGCAGGCACGAGATACTCTGCGAGGTTCGACGACTTCAAGTTGCCATCACTGTCGTAAACGGCTTCTTCAAACAATGCCTGGGCGATGCCTTGCACCACACCACCGTGTACTTGACCTTCGACAATCAGCGGATTGATTTGATTTCCGCAGTCATCTACCGCAATATATTTCAAGATTTTCACTGCACCTGTTTCGGTGTCAACTTCGACTACGCACATGTGCGTGCCAAATGGCCACGAGAAGTTTGGTGGGTCGTATGAAACTTGCGCCTCAAGGTTTGGTTCGCAACCCTCAGGCAAGTTGTGTGCGGTGAACGCACCGAACGCAATTGCGGCAAGCGGTAATGCACGGTCTGGTGAGCCCTTGACGCTGAAAGTACCATTCACGAATTGCAAATCTTCCGCAGCACATTCAAGTTGATGGGCTGCAATCAATTTCGCTTTTTCGATCACCTTGTCGCAGGCGAGTGCAATCGCAACACCACCCACAGGCAAACTTCGCGAGCCGTAAGTGTCAAGACCCAGAGCAGAAATCGCCGTGTCGCTGTGCAAGACATCAACATCTTCGGGTGCCACGCCAAGTTTCTCGGCAGCAATCATCGCCCAAGAAGTTTCGTGTCCTTGACCGTGTGGGGATGTGCCGGTGATGACTTGAACTTTGTTCGTTGGCAACACGCGTACCGTTGCGGCTTCCCAGCCGCCCGCGCTGTAGTTGAGCGACGCCAAAACTCGTGACGGCGCGAGACCGCACATTTCAAAATATGAGCTCATGCCGACGCCGAGAAGCTTTGTTGCACCAGGTACATTTTGCTTTTTCTGTTGCGCACGAACACCCGCTAGGTCGGTCATCTTGGCGGCTTTTTCGGCTGCCAGCAGGTGGTCACCCGAGTCATAAGTCAGACCACTAAATGCCATATATGGAAACTGCTCTTTTTTGATGTAGTTGCGCTTGCGCAATTCAAACGAGTCAATTTTCATTTCACGAGCAAGTGCTTCAATCCCCATTTCGATTGCATATGTCGCCTCGGGTCGACCAGCACCACGATATGCATCTGTCGGGGTCAAGTTTGTAAACACCGATGTGCAACTAAAGTCGTATGCCTTCGGAATGTCATAGACGCCTGCATACAAAAACGCCCCAAGAATCGGCACGCCTGGTGTGACGAGTTGCAAATACGCACCCATATCGCCGATGATTCGCACACGAACCGCGGTGATCTTGCCATTTTCATCGGCGGCCAATTCGACATGTTGAATTTGTCCGCGACCTTGAATCGTTGCCTGCGTATTTTCAGTACGCTCTTCAACCCAACGCACTGGTGTGTTGTGTTTGCGGGCAAGCGCCATGCACAGGAGTTCTTCTGCATAAACATCAAGTTTCGAACCGAAACCACCGCCGACGCTTGGCGCAACGACGCGAACTTGTTGTTCGGGTATGCCGAGTGTCAGCGCCGACATCACTTTCAAAATGTGTGGAATCTGTGTCGACGAATAGAGCGTGATGTCACCACCAAATGGTTGTGGCACTGCTGCAATTGCACGCGGCTCCATCGCCATCGGTATCAGCCGTTGCTGAACATATCGCTCTTTGATTTTGTATTTTGCTTTCTTGAACGCTTCTTCAACGCAGCCAGGTGTTTCTTCTACTAGCAGCGGCCAGGTGTAACTCTTGTTAGTGCCAAGATCTTTGTGGATAATATTTTTGTCGCTCAGTGCATCTTCAAGATCGACAACGGCCTTTAGTGGCTCGTATTGCACATCAATTGCGTCGAGTGCATCTCGTGAAGCAGTTTCATTCGTGGCCAAAATTGCGGCTACACCGTCGCCGACATAGTTAACTTTGTCGCTTGCCAACGGATAGTGCGGCGGATTCTTCATATCTGTGGTCACTGGCCATGCGCACGGCATCGGCGCCGCCCATGCTGATTGCAAATCTTTGCCTGTGTAGATTGCAATGACGCCAGCGATTTTCAGCGCGGCCGAAACATCAATTGATTTAATGTTTGCGTGTGCGTACGGTGATCGCAAAACTGACAAGTGCAATGCGCCGGGAATATTTAAATCGTTTGTGAACTTTGCTTCGCCAGTTAATAGCGGTGGATCTTCGCGACGCAAAAGTCGTGTGCCGATAATGTTGTTCGGCTTGTTCTCGGTGATCGTCATGACGAGCCCCTTTACTTTGCACTCGCGGCGGCGAGTACAGACTTGACGATGTTGTGATATCCAGTGCAACGACACAAGTTGCCCTCAAGACCGAGGCGCACTTGCTCTTCGCTTGGCTTTGGGTTTTCGTTTAACAAACCAATTGCCGCCATCACCATGCCGGGTGTGCAATAGCCACACTGCAAACCGTGGTTCTCCATGAATGCTGTTTGCATCGGATGCATCACGCCGTCTTTAGCAAGACCTTCAATTGTTGTCACGCTGTCTCCGTCGGCTTGCACCGCGAGCAATGTGCAACTCTTTACTGCTTCACCGTTTAAGTGAATCGTGCAAGCACCACAACTTGAAGTGTCACATCCGACATTCGTGCCAGTTAGCCCAAGTGTCTCGCGAATGTAATGGACGAGCAAAGTTCTCGGTTCAACATCGCCGTGATGTTCTTTGCCGTTTACTGTGATTGAAACCTTCATCATCAACCCCCGGTTCTTTACGGCGAGATTTTTCAATTTTTTGAAGAACCGCCGACTATCTCAATAATGCCCTCATTGGGCACAAAATCACTAATCGTGCTATTTGACTAGTTAATTGTCTATTTTTTGCAGGCTTCTCACAGCAAATATCAGGCTTAAAACGCTCAAAACAGCAATTGCAATAAGCCCGCCAAATGCATTCGACCAACTCATGTAGCCAGCCGAAGATTCATTAACCCAACCAGATCGTGACAAGCGAAAAATATTTGTTACTGGGTTGACCCGAGCAACAGCATGTAGCCATCCCGTCATCACATTTAATGGCACTTGCGCGGTTGACATAAACATTGTCAAAAAAATTGACATTTGCATGATCGCCGCACCGCGCATGTCTTGAAATCTAAATGCCAAACCCAAACCCCAACCTGCACCAATTGTTGAAATGCCAAGTGCTGCGACGAGTGAACAAACGTAACTCAGCACACCGGCGGTTGGCCTTGCTCCTAGGAATCCTCCTACGATGAACACAAAAATTGCAACCAATGTGACTCGAATCCATGTGGCTAGCACTGGGCCGACAATTAGAGAGATACGAGATGTCGGCGACATTCTTAAGCGATCGTAGAAACCATTTTCTAAATCACGAATTAGAGAAAAACCGAGACCGACCCCGCTGAAGGCTGCACCCATGGCTAAGCCGAGTGGCATGAACCAGTTAACAGATCGATCGGTTGGGAACCCCGGCAGTTTCGTTAATGCAAAAAACGTCCCAGAGAAAGAAACCATATTGAAAATAGGCATCGCCAAAGTTGGGATGAATGCTGATGGCAGTCGGCGAGTATTAATCAAACTGCGTTTTATTAATTGTCCGGCACTGCGCATCGTGGTTGTGTGAAGATTCTTTTCGTGAATCATCGTGCTAGTCGATGTGCTAGTTGATGTGATAGTCGATGTTTGCGTTGCAGTGTTCATTAATTTGACCTCAGACGCTTATTTAATTGTGAATTTGCAATGAATAGCGCGACTATCGCAATAGCCAACGGCACAAGCACTGCGCGCGCCGTGGCTGATGCAGTGAAGCCGTCAAGTGACAGTGCGCGAATGCCTTCAACAAGATGAGAAATTGGATTTAAACCAGCGATTGTTTTATAGATTCCGCTCATAGTTTCGCGCGGAAAGAATGCGCTAGAAAAAAACAACAGAATAAATAACAGTGGGAAGGTGCCTTGAACTGCTTCTGAAGATCCAGTTTTTAGAGCAACAGATGACATCAAAGCACCAACTGCCAGTGAGATTAAAGCGCCACTGATGATCATGGTGATGACTCCACGAATGCCCGCCGAGACATCTGCGCCAAACGGAAGTAGTGCAAAAATAAAAACGGCGGTTGAAAACGCACCGAACAAAACACTTCCAGCTAGACGACCAAACAAGATACCTGTACGAGATGTAGGCGAGGCGAGAAGTCGGTCGAAGAAACCGTTTTCAATATCAGTTGCTAATGCCGCCGCACCAGTTACTGAACCAAATAGGACACCTTGGACAATTGTTCCTGCAAGTTGAAATTGCAGATACGACGAAACTTTTGGAAACCCAGGTAGTGATGTCGTTTTGCCAAATGAAGAATTTCCAAGAAATGAAAAAAACAACGGAAAGATCATGCTCGGCAAGACAAGTGCCGGCTGGCGAAAAAGCTCGAGTGTTGAGCGTTTACCAAGCGCAACAGTTTGACGAATTGAATTTTTTGTCACTTCCGTCCTCGTCGCGATTTTTTCTTCGCCGGCTCTTCGTCACCGTTATCGCCAGCTGATGGTGCATTGTCTGCACCTTCAAGGCGGTAGCCAGTGGCTTCGGCAAAAACGTCATCCAAACTTGGCTCGTTGATTTCGAGATGCTGCACATGCACGCCAGCTTCGTCAAGTTTGCGTACCACGTCTGTGACTTGCGCTGCACCGCCGTGCAGACCAACACCGAGAGCACCTTCAGCGCCAGGCCGTAAGTCACCAAAAGTACTGAGCACAGTTTTGGCTTTTTCAGCCTGGTCAATATTGGTTTTGATAATTAAAGTAGGTGCACCCACGCTTGCTTTCAAATCGACTGGTTTTCCTTCGCGAACAATTTTGCCGTGATCAATGATCGCAATTCTGTCTGCAAGCTGATCAGCCTCTTCTAAATACTGTGTTGTCAACATCACGGTCGTGCCTTCTTTATTCAGGCGACGAACTTCTTCCCATAACGTAAGACGACTCATTGGGTCAAGACCAGTCGTTGGCTCATCCAAAAACAAAACAGTTGGCTGATGAATCAGTGAAAGCGCAAGATCAAGTCGGCGACGCATACCGCCTGAGTATGTAGATACGCGTCGTGATGCGGCAGCGGTTAGCCCGACGCGCTCCAGTAACTCGTCTGCACGTTTTTTCATCATCGCCGATGGGATGCCATAAAGAACAGCCTGCAACGAAAGTAACTCTGCACCGGTCATCAACGGATCAATCGCCGCATCTTGTAATGCAACACCAATACTTCGTCGCACTTTGTCGGCGTCTTTGACAACATCGAAGCCGGCAACGTGTGCGGTACCAGATGTCGGACGCAAAAGAGTTGTCAACATGCGTACTACCGTGCTTTTGCCAGCACCGTTTGGCCCAAGAAATCCGAATATCTCTCCGGCTTTAACTTCTAAGTTGATTCCTTTGACTGCTTGCACATCACCAAAGTGACGGACAAGACCTTCTGCGATTATCGGCGAGTTTGTCACCCTAAGATAATACGATAAATTTGCCGACTTTGATTAAGCAGACGCGTTAGCAATTGCCGACCAAACACGCTCTGGTGTTGTTGGCATATCAATGTGTCGAACACCCAAATGCAATAGAGCATCAATCACTGCCGATTGCACTGCTGGTGTTGAACCGATTGAGCCCGATTCACCGATGCCTTTTGCGCCAAGCGGGTTTATAAAAGTCGGTGTCTCCATGTGTACAACTTCAATGCTCGGTAGTTCAACTGCAGAAATAAATGTGTAGTCGGCGAAGTTAGTTGTTATCGGGTTGCCGTCTTGGTCATAGCGAAACTCTTCAAGCAATGCTTGTGCTGTTCCTTGGGCGATACCGCCATGAATCTGACCATCAAGAATAAGTGGATTAACAACTTTGCCCGCGTCGTCACACGCGATATGTCGACGATGCTTTACTTGGCCGGTTTCTGTATCAACTTCGACAATTGCAACGTGAGACCCAAACGGAAACGTCGCAGAACTTGCAACGAAGATTCCTTCTTGAGTTATACCAGTTTTCGTGTCGGCGGCAGTTGCGATATCAGACCACGACTTTGATATTGCTGGAGTACCAGCCACATGAAACGCACCAGTCTTTTTGTCGAGAACAACATCGCTCTCATTTGCTTCAAGCAATTTTGCAGCCTGTTTGCGTGCTTCGTCAACAAGTTCAATTGAAACTTTTTGCACTGCAGCGCCACCATGTTGTAACGATCGCGAGCCCATCGTGCCGCCACCGCTTGGAACCAGATCTGTGTCGCCCCAAACAACATCTATGTCTTCGATAGATATACCGGTTTCACTGCTGGCGATCATTGCCCACGAAGTGACGTGACCCTGCCCATGCGGTGAAGTACCTGTATAGACAACGGCTTTTCCGTTTGGCAATACGTTGACCTTGGCATGCTCTTGCATTGGATCAACGCCACCAGTTATCTCAACGTAAACACTCACGCCGATACCAAGTTGAATTTTGTCGCCACGTTTGCGTCGCTCGGCCTGTTCGGCACGCGCCTCAAAATATTTTGCAACAGCAAGTGCTTTGTCGAGAGCGGTGCCGTAGTCGCCAACATCGTAGACGTGTCCAATCTTTGTTGAGTATGGCTGCATGAATTTTGGTATCAAATTCATTCGACGAACATCAACTGGGTCTTTGCCGATCTCGGCTGCAAATAAATCCATTGCGCGTTCAATTGCTGCTGTCGCTTCTGGCCTACCTGCTCCTCGGTAGGCGACAATCGGTGTCGTGTTGGTAACCACAGATGTTGTTCGGCATTCCATTTTTTCGATGTCATAAACACCTTGAGCCATTGGGCGAGTCATGAACGGCGCAAGCACAGTGCCAACGTCAACCCAGCCACCCGAATCTTGAATTGCATTCAACTGGTACGCAGTAACTCGACCCTCTTTTGTGCCGCCGATAGTGATGTATTGCAGTTGCGCGCGACCGTGGCCAAGGCCAACCATTGATTCACTTCGAGTCTCACGCCAGCGCACTGGTTTGCCGACATGTTTTGAAATATTGCCTAGCAATAATTCTTCTGAGTATGCACTGATTTTGGCACCAAACCCGCCACCCACATCTGGAGTAATGATTCGCACTTGCTCGGCGTCAATTTTGTTGGCTTTTACAACTTCGTTGCGAACACCTTGAGCGTGTTGTGTCGAGATCCATTGAATTAATCGGCCGTCTTTCCATGCTGCTGCCGAACCGCGAGCTTCAAGCGGGCACGGTGCTACGCGTTGATTCATAAATCTACCCTTGACTACAACTTCACAGTCTTTGAAAAGCTCGTCACCCGTGTTATCTGGCATTCCCATTTCGACTGTGCCCATGACGATGTTGCTTCCGCACTCCTCATAAATTAAGTTCGTGCTCGTCATTGCATGTTCTATATCAATCAGCGGCTCAAGAGTTTCGTAATCAATAATCGCTAGCTCTGCTGCGTCTTCGCCTTGGTCTGCGCGTTCTGTGACGATTGCAGCAACGAGTTCACCAACCCAACGAACTTTGCCACTCGCTAGATGCGATCGCTTCGCGAGTGGGTTGAACCCTGACGGTTCTTCTTCAAGACCAAGATCGCTGGCCGTGAATACTGCAACGACACCAGGCGCATTTTTGCATTCAGACAAATCAATATTTGTAATTTTTGCGTGAGCGACAGTTGAACGCACATAAGTTACATGTAATGCGCCAGCAAACATTGGCTCGTCGTTTAAGTCTTCAATGTATTTGCCGCCGGTCGTGAGAAACTTAGGGTCTTCTTTTCGCAAAACACGATTACCTAAAATGCTTCCAGCCACGATTGCTCCCTAGACGATTAGTTCAATTTAAATCTCGCCTTATATTACGGCTGAAGTGTGTCTAAAATTGCGACACTTTTGTCACGGCTTGCTTCTTCAGTTTTTATTTTTAAGATGTTATTGACCAGCGAGTATGGCCAACGATCTGGCAGTTTGACAGATGCTGATGGTGAGTCAAGCAATGGAACTCGTTTTTCGCTGGGTGATAAGTAACCCAACTGCGAACGAACTGCTTCCTTGACGCCTTCTGGAGTTTTGAGATTGTCAACTTCTTCTTGAAGTGAAGCATTTATGTCTTCGAAAGCAGCAAGTTGTGCGGTGCGTTGCGCCACAAGGGTGCGTTGCTTGTTCCATGTGCGTAAAGGAAGAAATGAAATGGCCACTAAAACTGCCCCAACAAACAATGTTCCAAGCGGAACAATCGCAAATCGTCTGCGACTATGGCGCGAAACACGAGCCGACGGATCTGTTCCTAGTGGCCTTGGTCGCGGGGCTGATTGAGAATTCCTTTGCGACACCCGTATATTCTTGCTCACTTAAACGTCTATTTGGTGGAGCGCCCAAACAAAACAGGATATTTAGCGTTTGTGCCCAGTTCTTGTTCGATGCGTAACAGCTGATTGTATTTTGCAACACGGTCACTACGAGCCGGTGCTCCAGTTTTGATTTGACCACAATTTGTTGCAACAGCCAGATCAGCGATGGTCGAGTCTTCTGTTTCGCCACTTCGGTGACTCATCACGCTCGAGTAATTATTGTGATTTGCAAGTGAAACTGCGTCTAGAGTCTCAGACAAAGTGCCGATCTGATTTACTTTTATCAAAATGCTGTTGGCGATTTTTTGATCAATGCCCTGTTGTAGTCGTTTTGTGTTTGTAACGAATAAATCATCGCCTACTAATTGAATTCGATTACCAAGAGCAGACGAAAGTGATGCCCAACCATCCCAATCGTCTTGCGCCATGCCATCTTCAATTGAAACGATCGGGTATTTATCAACCAGTGAAACCCACCACTCGGCAAGCTCATCGTTAGTAAAAATTTTATTTTCGCCCGACATGTGATATCGCGAGTCTTTGTAGAGTTCACTCATTGCCGGGTCTAGCGCAATGGCAATATCAACACCTGGCTTGAAACCTGCACGCGTGATTGCTTCGACAAGAAATTCAATCGCTTCTTCATTGTTCGCAAGATTCGGCGCAAAACCACCTTCATCACCAACGGCAGTTGATAAACCTTTGGCTTTCAATAACGATTTAAGAGTGTGATATGTCTCGACGCCCCATTGCAGACCTTCGCTAAAACGCGCAGCCCCAATTGGCATGATCATAAACTCTTGCAAGTCGATGTTGTTGTCGGCATGCACTCCACCATTTAGCACGTTCATCATCGGTACAGGCAAAGTGTTTGCGTCGTCACCACCAATTGATTTATACAAAGGTAGCTTTCGAGCACTTGATGCCGTTCTGGCAACTGCAAGGCTCACGCCAAGTATTGCGTTTGCACCTAGTCGTGACTTATTTTCGGTTCCATCAAGAGCGATCAATTTACTATCTAACGATCTTTGGTCTAAACCGTTTAAGCCGACTACGGCGTCGCGAATCTCATTATTGATATTGGCTACTGCCTTCAAAACACCTTTACCTAAGAAACGTTTTCCGCCGTCGCGTAATTCAACAGCTTCGTGTTCGCCGGTTGATGCGCCTGATGGCACCATTGCTCGACCGTGCGCCCCAGATTCAAGCGAAACTTCAACTTCTACAGTCGGGTTGCCACGCGAATCTAAAACTTCGCGTCCGAGTATGTTGGCGATTGCTGTCATTTGATTAACTTTATCTCATTCCAAAGTTCGTCAAGTTCGGCGAGCGAACATTTCGCTAGATCAAGATTTCGTTGCGTTGCGAGTTCAACAACTTTTTCAAATCTTGCCTTAAATTTTTCAGATGCACTGCGCAGGGCCGTTTCTGCATCAACTTTAAGGTGACGAGATAAATTGACCACGCTAAACAGCACATCGCCAAGCTCCATTAGCACTGCTTGAGGGTCACTTTTTAGTAGTACGGCTTCGCGAAGTTCGGCAATCTCTTCGGCGATTTTTTCGTACGCACCGTCGCTATTTGGCCAATCAAAACCTTGTTCTGCCGCGCGCTTTTGAAGTTTGCTCGCATACATAAGCGCGGGAGCAGCAGTTGCGACACCGTCAAATATTGATTTGCTGTCAACTTCGCCGCGTTCTTGTTGTTTAATTGCATCCCAAGTTGAGACGACTTGGGATGCTGAATCTGCGCTCGCATCGCCAAAAACATGTGGGTGTCTGCGCACCAATTTCTGATGTATTGAATTGGCAACATCGGCGATACTGAATCGGCCTTCTTGCTCGGCAATGGTGGCGTGAAACTCGACTTGATATAGCAAGTCTCCAAGTTCTTCAATAAAGGCGTCGTCAGTTGACGGATCTTCAACATCAAGTTGATTGATCGCATCGACAACTTCGTATGTTTCTTCGATCAAATAGCGAACAAGTGATTCGTGTGTTTGCTCACGATCCCAAGGGCACTGCTCGCGCAAAGTGCGAGAGAGTTGATGAAGTTTCGCCATCTCGGAAGCAACTGGCTCGGCAAGTCGGGGAATGTAAAGCGTTGTTAAATGATCTGGCTCAATCTCGCGATCAAGGTTTTGCCAAGTCGTGTGAATAATTTTTTGGTCGGCGAGACCCAGGTGGTGCAAGATCACAACCGGTTCATCGCCAGTTGCAGACTCATGTGCAAGTTTGATGTTTGAAAGCACCCACTGCGCGTGGCATTGTGCAACAAGCAGTGGGCCACTGTCGCCCGCGGCAAGCTCTGCAAAAAGATGCCCATCAATCATCCGCACACTTTGGTTGACAGGGTCGATTTTTAGTGCACTCCATGCGACGTCTAAGAAGCTCATCGCAGGCACCAACACCACTTCAACAGTTTTGTCACGCAGCAAATGTTGTACCGCTTGCTCAAGCACTAGCGGTGAGCCTGGCACAGCGTAGAGAATTTCGCCATGTTGATGCGCAGCCGCAACGAGTCTCTTGGCAATTGCATCGTAGACATCGTTGAATGATTCATGTCGTTCGTATTCGTCGTCAAAACTCACGGCACCTTCGACGAGATGCGAAGTCGGATGACGAGTAGTTCGAACGTATCGAAACTTGATTCGCTCGATTGCTTGCAAAGTTTCGTGGTTTATC
>JBILAG010000066.1:0-11300 GCA_044354345.1 Ilumatobacteraceae bacterium
ATGCACTTGAAATCTCCTGCGGGTTCGGTGTCTCCCATACATAAGGTGCACTGACATTTTTCGCCGAACGTTTTAGGTTACGTTTCCAATTTGGAGAGCACTTTTCAACCCGAGCTTGTTGATCAGTATTAAGCAAATAAATCATGCTGAGTGCTGCGCCGATAACTTTCTTAGCCTTCTTCCACTTACGAAGTTTTAATTTCGTCTCTAATTCACTCGTAGCTTGCAGTGTTATTGATGCGCGTAAATAAATCAATGAAGCGCCCAAATGTTGTTTAACTGCCTGCACAAAACCCTTACCTATTGTTTCTAGATCACCTAACGGCCCGCCTGGTATCCAAACAACAAAAGATTTAAGTGGCCCTGAACGAACTAAACACTGGGCAATAGCTGTGACGGCCGAATCAGAAGGCGAATCATTTGTCGTATAAATAAACCGCATTGTTTGCCAACCTGCATTTGATTTGTGATCCGCCCATTCTGCAGATTGGTAAATATTTCTTCCTTCAAGGCTGGCAACTTTTTTATTCCACTCGGTATTTGTACCCGTCCAAAAAGACCAGGCACCATTTCTGATTAAGTTCGTCACAGGAAATTTACCAACCATAAATTTGAATAGTGATCTGGGGCATCGGCGACAACTGCTTCAGGTAAATCTGGCCAGCGAATTACTTCTACACCAAACCTATTGACCAGTCGCTGAACATCTCTTGCTGCTTCCGTGTCGCCGAAAAATGGAAATCCGTAAGGTATGCAATTCTTGGGTAGGTGACCATGAATAGAGGTGATCTTTGATTTATCAAGCGCAGAACTCACACGGCCATAAAGCTCAGTTCTTCGCTTTGCTTCAGCTTGTTCGTCTAGTTTCTGAATTTGTTTCATGGATGATTCTCGTGGTCCGACTGGTACTACTACTTCTGTTTCAGCAAGTGTCGTTGACGTAGCGATGAATTCACCGGTTAATAAATATCTACGCAGACGGACGATTGATCTCACCCAACGCAACAATGGCAACCTAGTTAAGCGTTCAACTTTTGAAAATCTCTGTTGAAGTAAATATCTTGTACCTAACGGCTTTTCGTTCAGCGGAAGTTGCGGTGGCAGTTGATCTGGCAAAAGTTCTGAAAGTTGCTTGTCACTTATGTGTAGTCGCGCTCCATCTGGGATTCTCATTGTTTTTCTAATGCTTGTGATGCCTAGCGGCGCCCGATTACCGAGCAAAACTCCATCTACGTTTGCGCTCAAATAACCGTGGGCATTATCTTCGATTAGTTTCACAGAAAATTTCTTACAATAATCAAGAAATGGTTTCAAGTCTTGTGCAAAGCCAAAATAATTAACAGCGATAACTGCTTTGATAAGTGAAGAGTTCGGCAACAAAACAGGTGCGAGAGTCTCATCAACTTGATAGAAAACTGGCTTTGCTCCAACTGTGTGAATCGATGAGAGAACATCTTTGCAAATCAAAGCCGGCACCAGAACTTCGTCTCCTGGCAATACATTGGCAAGTCGCAATGCTTCAACAAGTGCCTGTCGGCCATAGGCGTAATAGCGATAGGCGATTTTTAATTCGTTCAAATGAGGTATTTTCAACGATCTAGATGTTTGGGGAAATAAAGCGAACCGTAACTCATGGTCTCAGTACCACTTACTTTATCGGTGGGCATGAATCTCCTCAGATTAAACACCGATTTACGTTGTGGGGCTAACAAGAATCGAACTTGTGACCTCATCCTTATCAGGGATGCGCTCTAACCAACTGAGCTATAGCCCCGTTGTAATACGAGGACTTGCAAGGCTACTGCTCAGTTACACCAGCCTCAACTAAAGGATCATTGCTGGCTCGCACTTCTTCTTCAAGCACAGTAACCCTAATTCCTCCGACGAGGTCAGTAATCAGATTAAAAATAGTCGCGATCAGCACCCATAACCCTGTAAACAAAACAACCATAAACAACCCGAAAATACTCAGATTCCTAAAAAGCGCTCCGCCTTCAAACGAAAAGGTTTCCCAGCCAAATGACTCCATAAAGTTTTCGACATTTTCAATAGTGCCAGTTGACTGAGCAACATTCCATAACAGCACCAGTGAAATCAAGACCACAAAATATAAAACAAGGTGAAAAACCAGACCAACTTTAAACACCGACCAAGGATCAATATCTCGAATAACACGCGATACGCGCCTTACCCGTGGTCTACTTTTTGGAGCGGGTGTCGATAACTTCACCTTTGCAGTGTAGGCAGATGACTATCACTACTCGCCACGGCGAAAGCGTCTCGAGAAACGCCTTCAAACTGCGCAACGACTTGGCATTGGTTAGCCGTAACAATTATTGAAATCAGCATTGAGTTATTTTTGATGACACTTTGCTCAACAGCGTCCTGCCCATAAATCACACACGAGAGTGCGCCCGCATCAGCAGCGACTTGCGCACGTTGTGAACTAATGACTGTATTTAACGAGTTACTCAAGCCGGTAACTGTGAGAAATGTTGCGGTTATTGAAACCAAAACAAATAACACAGCAGAGCCGTTTTCGTTTTTTTTAAAACTAGTTTTGAAAAAAATAATTAGATTTCGTCGGTCGCCAAGATTGGTGCTACAGAAGCAACAACTTGCCCTTCACCGAGACTCATAACCCGTACACCGGTTGCGGCACGCCCTTGCGTAGAAATGTCTTTAACTGGCGTTCGAATAGTTGTGCCGGCAGAAGATACGGCAACTATCTCATCGTCGTCGCCAACCATAAATGCCGCTACTACGTGACCTTTTTTGCCAGTGAGCTTGATGCCGATCATTCCTAAACCACCACGGCCTTTACGCATGAAATTGTTTAGTGGTGTTCGTTTGCCATAACCCGACTCAGTCATCAGCAGCAATGAAGATCCTGTTTTGGCGATGTCCATTGACACAACTTCATCACTTGCACGAAGCCGCATGCCTCGCACTCCGGCAGCTGACCGACCCATTGGTCGAACTTGTTTTTCTGAGAATCGAATCGTTAAACCATCACGGCTGATAATAAACACATCGTGAGTACCGTGTGTTTCAATCACGCGGATCAACTCATCTTTTGCTCGCAACTTGAGCGCGATCAAACCATCTCGACGAGAAGAGTCGTATTCATCAAAAGCTGTTTTTTTAACTTGACCTTGTTTTGTGACAAAGAACAAATAACGCTTACCCGGGAACTCGCGTGTATCAATAATCGCCTGAATCGTTTCACCTGACTTCAATGGCAAAAGGTTGACAATCGGAATACCTTTTGCTGTCCGCTCTCTCTCAGGAATATCTAAGGATCGAAGTCGGTACACCCGACCGCGGTTTGAGAAGAACAACAGATACGAGTGCGTCGTCGTGAAAATAACATTTCGCACGATGTCGGCGTCTTTCATCTTCGCACCACTCACGCCACGTCCGCCGCGACTTTGTGATCTAAACGAATCTGCTGATACTGACTTGATGTATTGCGCCTGCGTCATGACAATTACAAGTTCTTTGTCATCAACTAAGTCTTCAATGCTCATCTCGCCAACATCAGCGGTAATTTTGCAAACTCGCTCTGTGGCAAACGTTTCACGAACTGCACTGAGTTCTTGCGAAATTACTGCTCGTAATTTTTTGTCGTCTGCGAGTATTGCTTTGAGTTCTTTAATCCTTGCTTGAACATCTTTTTGCTCTGTCTCGAGATCAATTCGCGACAGACGTGTAAGTTGTCGTAATTGCATATCTAAAATATCGATCGCTTGTCGTTCACTAAACCCGAATTGCTTGCCCATCAGTGATGCTTTAGCTGCGTTGCCGTCTTCGCTGCCACGAATAACTTTGATTACTTCATCAATGACATTGAGAGCCTTGAGTCGCCCCTCAAGAATGTGTCCACGATCTTGCGCTTTCGTCAGACGATAATTACTGCGCCTTGTGATCACATCTATTTGATGACGAACATAGCCCTGCAATGCATCACGAAGATTTATAACTCGAGGCACCCCGTCAACTAGTGCCACCATGTTCACAGGGAAACTTGTTTGTAAAGTTGTCAACTTAAACAAGTTGTTCATCACAACGTTTGAATTTGCGTCACGTTTGAGTGTGATAATTAAATTTGTTTCGCCACCCGATGAGTTGTCGTTGACATCGGCGATTCCATCAAGATCTCCACCATCAACAAGTTCTTGAATTCGAGCGGCAATTGCCGAGCAACTGGCCTGATATGGCAGTTCGGTCACGACAATTCTCATTTGATTGCGTTGACCCTCTTCAATCGCGACTTTCGCGCGCATCTTGATGCTTCCGCGGCCAGTCTTATAAGCGTCATTGATTCCAGAGCGACCGAGAATCAAACCCCCCGTTGGAAAGTCTGGTCCTTTGACAAATTTCATTAAGTCGGCAATCGAAGCATCTGGATGATTAATTAAATGCAGCGTTGCATCAACAACTTCTCCCAAATTATGAGGAGGAATACTCGTCGCCATACCGACCGCAATGCCCTGCGAACCATTAACAAGTAAGTTTGGAAACCGCGAAGGTAACACCGATGGCTCTTCAGACGTGCCGTCGTAGTTTGCAATTAAATCAACTGTGTCTTCGTCAATATCGGCGAGCAACTGCATTGCAAGTGGATGCAACCGCGACTCGGTGTAACGACTCGCAGCAGGCCCAAAGTCTGGTGACCCATAGTTGCCGTGAAAATCAATCAGTGGATGTCGCAACGAAAACGGTTGGGCCATACGCACAAGAGCGTCATAAATCGCACCGTCACCGTGCGGGTGATATCTGGCCATCGTGTCACCAGTTACACGAGCGCATTTAACGAACGGTCGATCTGGGCGAAAACCTTGTTGGTGCATATCCCAGATAATTCGCCGGTGAACGGGTTTTAAACCATCACGCACATCTGGCAAAGCGCGAGACATGATAACCGACATTGCGTAATCAAGAAATGAGCGCTCCATCTCGTCTTGCAACTGAACTGGTTGAACACTCACTCCTGGCGCAAGCGGCAATTGAGCGACGCCAACACTTTTAGTATTTGGCTTGGGAATCGACTTCTTAGCGAGTCTCTTTGCGGGTTTATTCGCGGCGCTTGTAGTTTTTTTACTCGCTGAATTCTTTTTAGGTTTTTTTGCTGCCATAGTTTTGTTGTCCTGATTAAAAGTTGGTTTAAAAAGCTGGTTTTATGTGTTTATTAGAAGTCAAGGTTTCTTACATCACGTGCATTTTTTTGGATAAATGCTTTGCGGCTTTCAACGTCATCGCCCATTAAAACGCTCATCACATTTTCGGCTTCCGCGGCTTCTTCAACATTCACCTGCAGCAAAGTTCTGGTTCCGGCATCCATTGTGGTGCTACGAAGTTCTTGCCAATCCATTTCGCCGAGACCTTTTAGACGTTGGAACTCTTTTTTGTGGTTCGGGTTTGCAATTAAAAACTTCTCTTTTGCTGACTCATCTTTTAGGTATGTCTTCTCTTTTCCAACTTCGGTTGAAAACAATGGTGGTTGAGCAATATAAATGAATCCACTCTCGACCATTGGTCGCATTTGACGATAGAAAAATGTCAGAAGCAATGTTCGAATATGGCTACCGTCAACATCTGCGTCAGCCAAAATAATCACTTTGTGATAGCGCGCTTTGTCAGCGACGAATTCATCGTTACCGACCCCTCCGCCGATTGCGGTGATCAAAGCTTGCACCTCAGTGTTCTTCAACATTTTGTCGAGACGCGCACGCTCTACGTTTAAAATCTTTCCGCGGATTGGCAAAATCGCTTGCTTCTGTGGGTCACGCGCATCTACAGCGGTACCACCAGCGGAGTCACCCTCAACAATAAATAGTTCGCTATCGGCCGGATTCGAACTTTGACAATCTTTGAGTTTGTCCGGCATTCCGGCACCCGACAAAGCGGTTTTTCGACGAACAGCATTTCGCGCATTTTTGGCCGCAATTCGTGCTTGTGCAGCTGCTACTGCTTTTTTGATAATCCGGTTTGCTTCAGTCGGGTTCTCAAGCAACCATTCTTCGAGTTTTGTATTTGTTTCTTTTTGAACAAACGATCGAATTGAAACGTTGCCAAGTTTTGCTTTTGTTTGGCCTTCAAACTGTGGCTCGCGCAATTTAACGGTGATAATCGCGGTGAGGCCTTCGCGAATATCTTCACCAAGTAGATTCTCATCTTTTTCTTTTAGTCCGCCTGATGATCGGGCGTACTTGTTTAACACCGAAGTTAAAGCTGTTTTAAACCCTTCGACGTGCATACCGCCCTCGACTGTTGAGATGCCGTTGGCATAACCGAAAATACCTTCGTAGTAACCGGTATTCCATTGAAGAGCGATCTCTAATGTCTGCTCGGCTTCGCTTGCTTCATAATGCGCAACTTTATTAAATAGTGATTCTCGCGCAACGTTCAAATGTTTGACAAAATCAATAATGCCACCTTTGTATTGGTAGGTAACTTTGTCTTTTTTATCTTTACGTTTGTCTTCAAAAATTACTTCAAGATTGCGATTAAGAAATGCGATTGTCTGCAACCGTTCAAGCACGGTACGTGCAACGAACTCAATGCCTTCTGATGCGAAAATTATTGGGTCTGGCCAAAAACTAATTGTTGTTCCGGTTTTTGTTTTCGAAGCCGACGTACCAACTTTTTGAATTTTAGTTTTGGGGTTTCCACCGTCAATAAATTCTTGTTTATATCTTGTGCCATCACGATCAATTTCTGCAATAAGTCGGCTAGAAAGTGCGTTGACGACGCTTACACCTACGCCGTGTAACCCACCAGAAACTTTGTAACCTTCGCCACCAAACTTGCCACCCGCGTGCAACACAGTGAGCACTACTTCGAGCGCACTTTTTCCTTTATGCGGCCCAGATGGATAAGGGTCAACAGGAATGCCACGACCATCGTCATGTACAGAGCACGAACCGTCTTCGTTTATAGTCACCGTGATGGTTGTGCAATACCCGGCCATTGCTTCATCAACAGAGTTGTCGACAACTTCCCAAATCAAGTGATGCAAACCAGTCAGACCAGTTGAACCGATATACATTCCGGGTCGTTTGCGAACCGGGTCTAGTCCTTCAAGGACTTGAATGTCTTTGGCACCGTAAGAGGCTGGGGTAATTTTTGCTGAACCTGTCTTTTGTGCGGGTTTAGCTTTGGTTACTGCCATTTTTGAGATACCTTTTCGGATGTTTTGGGTTGATATTTAGATGAAAAAATCACTAAACAAGCGTTCTTATTCTACTATCTAGTTGTTCGCGCGACCTGACTTAACTCTGATGTCTATGCCACTAATTGTTGTGCCGGTGTGATGGCTCAATGTTGTGCAGATATCTCGCTCGAGAAACTTCATGTGAGTTGACCATGCCGGATCGTCGACTTCAATTAATAGACGACCGCGGTCAAGTTTGATCGGTGACACATGTTGTGCCACTTGTTCGCCTACTAGTTCTTTCCATAATCCGAAAACTCCTGACACCGTGTCAATATTTGGGGAGCCAAGTCTTTGAAGTAGTCGATTTACTTCTTCACCCAATGATGTGCTGCGACTTTCGTCTTGAAAATCTTCGGAATCACTCATAATGATTCAAGAATAGTTCCGGCTTGAATTCTCACACTCCTACCTATGTGTGAACCAAGAGGTAACTCGGATGCTGTTGTAATCAAAACCTGACCAACTGGAAAGTGATTTAGCAGTGCTCGCGCTCGGTCTGGGTCAAGTTCAGAAAGCACATCATCCAGAACAAGAATCGGAATCTCCCCCACCGACTTGCTGATGAATCGATGTAACGCAAGTCGCAACGCCAATGCCATAGTTCGTTGCTCGCCTTGTGATGCATGTGTTCTTGCAGCCAGACCATTGATTGCTAATTCAATGTCGTCGCGATGTGGACCAACCGTCGTGACTAGACGGCGGAGATCTTCGCTTCGCGATTGTTTCAATGATGCCTCTAAGCCTGCCTCTAACCATTGTGGCGAATACTCGACAACGACATTGCTTGAGCGTTGTGCAAGTTCTTCGTACGCGTGGGCTATAAACGGTGTGAGTTGGGCAACCAAATTCTTTCTGGCGTCGCCGAGTTGAGTTCCGACACTAACTAGTTTCTCATCCCAGAGATCTAACATCGAATTAACCGCGTTGTTTGCTCGCCCACCAGATTGTTTGAGCACTGCGTTTCGTTGTCGCACAAC
Organism: Ilumatobacteraceae bacterium; assembly: GCA_044354345.1. Classification (GTDB taxonomy): domain Bacteria; phylum Actinomycetota; class Acidimicrobiia; order Acidimicrobiales; family Ilumatobacteraceae; genus BACL27. The sequence goes on from JBILAG010000066.1 coordinate 8,197, forward strand.
TCGATCAACTTCAAGTCTCAAGGCGTCGTATTTGATTGCGTAAGCGACAAGACAATCGTCCATAAAGTCACGCCGAAGGTGCGGGCCGCCTTTAACTAAATCTAAATCGTCGGGCGAGAACACGGTCGTACGAACCATGCCAAGTAAATCGCGTGTCTTGGGTAGTTTTACTCCGTTAACTAAAACCTGGTTGCGCCCCTGTGTAGTTAATTTGGCCTCAACTAGAATTTCCCGATTGTCGTCGTGACGCACCCGCGCGCGAATAAATGCAGTGTGCGTTGATGTGCGAATCATTGCCTCGGTTGGCACTCCACGAAAACTTTTCATCGTGGATAAATAGCCAAGAGCTTCAGTCAGGTTTGTTTTACCCTGACCGTTAGAGCCAATAATTGCGGTTACTCCGGTATCTAGGTCGACCTTCGCGTTCGTGTAGTTACGAAAGTCGCTGAGTTCAATCTGTTGAAGAATCACGTCGGGTTGACGCTAGGCAAGATGTGTTGCAGTCTTGTTTTAGAAACGAACTGTGTCGAACTATGTCGTTAATCGCTGTGGCATCACAAGATATAAATAGTTCTTGTCACCGACGCCGCGCAAAACTGCGGGTTTAACTGGATCTGTTGATTCGATTGTTATTTCGTCACCGCTAATTGCATCGATTCCGTCCAAAAGATACTGCGAGTTAAAACCAACAGTAATTTCGTTGCCATCAAGTTTGGCTTCTAATTCTTCAACTCCTTGACCAAGATCTTGAGTGACTACTGACAATCGAATTGAATCTTTCAACATTTCAAGACGCACTGGGGTTGTCTCTCGTGCAAGAATTCGCAACCTTCGAACAGCTTCTAAAAACGGTTCTCGTGCCGTGGTTGCTTTGTTTGGATAACTGGCAGAAATCAATTGCTTGTATTTAGGAAATTCGACATTAAGAAGTGTTGTAGTCAGGGTTGCGCTTCCAACTTCGAAAGTTGCCCTATTCTCGCCGAGCGCCATCGTCATCGTTTCGGCGTCACCAATCAATCGCTCAAGTTCGTCCAACGCTCGACCTGGCACCACAATTTCGGCCCCGTGGCCAAGCATCGTTGCGCCAGGTAACTCACGCACAGCAAGACGATATGAGTCTGTCGCAACCAAACAAACCGAATCTGGCTCGGCAACCATCAACACACCCGTTAAAGCCAAACGTTGCATATCACTTGACGCCGCACGAACAACTTGGTTGAGCGACTCAGCAAAAACTTTTGCGCTAATCGTCACGGATTGAGTGCCAGCGGTAACAATATTTGGAAAATCAGAAGCGGCAAATAAATGTATTTTAAATTCTGCGGTTCCGGCAGAAACAGTTATTTCATCCCCTTGTGCATCGACCGTGACTTTTTCTTCTGGCATAGAGCGAACAATGTCGCTAATAAGTTTTGCGCTTACAACGGCGACACCATCTTGAAGCCCTGCCACGGCTAAAGCGAAACGCACGCTTAGATCGTTGTCTGTTGAGGTTAAAACAAGAACATCACCTTTAACTTCAAATTGCACTCCCGATAAAGCCGGCATTGCATTATTTCGATTTGAGGCAACACGAGCGCCGCCACTAAGTGCTTCTGAGAGTAATTCTCTTTCAACCCTAAATTTCATTGCTTTATCCTCACTTGATGATGTGTGCGAGTTTGTACCGAGTTGCCGACTATTGAATGTGGAAATCCATATATATAACTAATAACAGTAATAAGGCCTGTGGATTGTGGGTTAACCATCTCATATCCAGCGTAGATCGGCTTTGCCGATGTGGAAAGGCAATTGGCTGTTGGCACATCTTGCAACTTTGTAGTTTGGCTACCAGTTGATAACCCCATGTTGTCCACTAACAAACCATCTGATTTACACAGGGTTGTACACAGGCCATTCATGATGTCTTAAATTTCTTAACTAACTCAGTCACTTGCTCGTAAACCTGCTTCTTTTCCTTAATTACACGGTTGGTCTTTTCCACAGCGTGAATTACAGTCGTGTGATCTCGTCCACCAAACAATCTCGCAATTGCCGGATAACTGAGATCGGTCAACTCACGAACTACGTACATGGCAGTTTGGCGGGCGGTAACCAGAGGCCTTTGTCGGCTTTTACCTTTAATATCTTCGACACTAAAACCCACAAAATCGGCAATCTCTTTAAGCAACTGTTCGTTGGTGCGCGGCTTGACAGCATTTTTTGTCAGTAGTTCGGACAATAAATTTTTAGCAAGATCAACATCAACAGTTATTCTGTTGAGACTTGCGTAGGCAGTCACGCGAATAAGTGCGCCTTCTAGTTCACGAATATTCGAAGTCACATTGCTTGCGATGAATTCGAGAACATCGCTTGAAATATCTGTGCCGTCGCGCTCAGCTTTGTTTCGCAAAATCGCGAGTCGGGTCTCCATGTCTGGTGGCTGAACATCGGTGATTAATCCCCACCTAAAACGGCCGCGCAAACGATCTTCCAAAGTTGGAATGGCATCTGGAACCCGGTCTGATGAAATAATTATTTGCTTGTTCGCACCATGCAAAGAATTAAAAGTGTGGAAAAACTCTTCTTGAAGTCCTTCTTTGCCTTGCATAAATTGAATGTCATCGATTAGTAACACATCGACTTCGCGATACCTTCTTTTGAACGCAGTCATTGTGTTGTTACGAATTCCGTCGACGTATTCATTTAAGAAAGTTTCAGTTGAGATATAACGAACCTCGAGATCCGGGTAATGCTCGTGTACGTAATAGCCGATCGCATGCAATAAATGCGTCTTGCCAAGACCAGCCGAACCATAAATGAACAACGGGTTATATGAGCGCCCTGGGGTTTCAGCAACACGCATAGCCGCAGCCAAAGAAAACTGATTTGATGCACCTTTGACAAAAGTTTCAAATGTGTATCGCGGATTGAGTCCGATTGCGGCACCTTTATCAGCTCGAACTTTTTGCTTTACTACTTGATATGTAGATTCCGACTTTCGTTCAACAACAATTGGTTCGGAAAGTGATGTTGGTTTTTCTATCGTTAATTGTTCTAGAACGTCATTGGCTGTAGCGGTTTGAATATCTACTAGTAGTTGCCGATCAGCTGCACCGATCTCG
>JBILAG010000067.1:0-11172 GCA_044354345.1 Ilumatobacteraceae bacterium
GGCGGTGGAGTTGTGTTCTATGTTCAAGCCTCAGGAGGTACATTCACTTCGACAGGTTCGGATTGTGGCACCGCTTGCAAATATTTTGAAGCCGCCCCGAGAGGTTGGGGTAACGGGATCACGGTGGCATCTGGTGAAACCACTGGTTCATCAACTGTTGACCCAATATTGAAGTGGTGCAGCAATACCGCGTCATTACGAAATGCGAATACGAAAACAGCGATTGGTGACGGACGACCAAACACAACAACATCAACAAATGGCGTCGCAGCATGCACAAGTGGAGCCATTTATCATGCCGACCTTTATGCAGGTGGCAGTAAAACTGATTGGCATCTACCATCAAAAGACGAACTCAACCAGATGTGCAAATGGCAACGTGGTAATGCTTGGGTATCTGATGCCACAGTGTGTACAGCTGGCACTTTGAATTCTGGTACCGGGGCCAGTGCCATGGGTTTTCAGACTCGCTATTGGAGTTCTACTGAGCTCGACGCCACCTACGCGTGGTACCAAATCTTCGCTCAGAACGCTGATCTCAAGACGGCCGTTACAAACTACGTGCGTCCGGTGCGGGCCTTTGGTTAATCGTTAAATATCAAGTTGGCTTTGGCGGCACCAACACACATTCACTGACAGTGCAATAAATTTCGGCGCCGGTGGTGTGCCAAATACTTAGAAGTTTTAGGGTTGGCTATCGATGTAGGCGATGGGTCAGTTCATCCCAGGATTAAAGGTGTTAAGACCTTGTCGGTTTGCTGCACGGCACAGGTCTACATCTGCACTGGCAAAGATAGTCGCACCAATTTTTAGTGCTGACGCGAGATGAACAGCGTCGTATGCACGAAGTTTCTCTGTCTTGGTGACGTCACACGCATCTGCCAAAAGATTCTCGTCAATATTCACGATCGTCAACCGCGCATAGAGATCATCTAAGAGAAAAATAGACGAGTTGTACGCCGCAATATTCATGCGATTATTCTGACGTGCTCGAACTAAAGCGGCAGTTGACTCAACAACAAGTAGTTGGCAACTTGCGACATCTCCACCTTCATCCCAGTACGACTCAACTTCATCGGTACCGATCTCATTGATGATTAGTTTGATAAACGCCGACGTGTCAAAGTAGGTAATCATCGGCGCTCGTTGATAACGATTTCACTTACCGACCCAGTTGCCTTAAAACGTCCGCGTGGGCGTGGGTTCTTCGACTTGATCGCAGGACGAACTGCACCAGATGCAATCAATCGCGTCAGACGATCATCAGCCTCTGTGAGCGCGGTCAGCCTGGCGACCGGTTTGCCATGTTCGGTAACAATGATTTGTTTTCCGGCACAGACTTGGTCGATGTAATGGCTCAGTTGATTTTTGAGTTCGCGGATTCCGACTTCAACGCTGTGGTCGTTCGTTATCAGGTCCATACCGAAATTGTAGCCATAATTAATCTTAAATGTGGCAACAATTTATGGCGTGGCGAGTCACACTGGGATGACTTCGACCAATTTTTCTAGCCCCTTGAAGTCATCCGGATTTCTCGTGAATAGTGGCAACCCGAGAGCACACGCGGTTGCAGCAATAAGCAGATCTACCGCTCGTGCACCTCTAGCCTTTCGACCTGAGTTGGCGACCGCGGCATAGATTCGCCCGTAGGCACGCGCCGCCTCAATATCAAAAGGAAGAGGATCAAAGATTGCCTCAGCCCGTTGAAGACGATCTTGTCGACGAGCACGCTCATCGACATCGGTTGTTGCAAACGGACCAGCAGCGAGTTCTGCCATGGTGATCGCGCTCACGGCAATATCGATCGGCAAATTAACTCTGTCGATTTTTTCAAGGTCGATAATCACCGATGTATCGAGGAGACCTTGCGCTCGACGGCCCTCAGGCATGGGGCTCAATTTCTTGGCTTGCATGCGCATCAAGATCGGCCCTAAATCGATCGAAGTCGATGCCGAGGGCGCAAGAGAACATCGCAGCCACAGCGTCGCATGAGACGAACCGATGCCGTCGTAGCGGAGTAAGTTCACCAACTGGCTGACCGTTGCGGGTTATGACGAAACTTTCACCCTGGTCGAGGCGGCGCATGATCTTGCCGCTGTCATTGCGAAGTTCGCGTTGGGAGATTGTTTGAGCCATATTGTTAAGTGTAGCACAATGTGCTACAGTAATGAAACAGCAATTTGTGGCGAGCTTTTAGGGTCGACTCTCAATATAAGTGACACCAGTTTTTGGGCAACCTGATTGCTGCATTAATTCAGCACCACCCTGGGCAGTAATAATCTCATTGACTTTTTCTTTGATCACGAACTTGCAGACTTCAGTTGGGCCGCCGTCAAACCATGTACGAACTGGCAAACGAGTTGCGGTGACAACATCTAACACTCGGTTACCAACATAAATGCCTTGAAGATCGAGATTCCAATAAGCGATGATTCGATGTTGGGGTTTATCAAAGTCAACTTGGCTCACGCCCTTTGCGAACCACATATTGCTTCGGTGCTCTCTCGCTGCCAGTGGAGTATACGCTCCGGTGAAACTATGCCCTAGCGCTGCGCATATAAGGCCATACTTCACAAAATTGCGAAATGGATTCGATGACTTTTGTAATGCTGCGTCGATGATTACTATCGAATATGAAACTAGAAGTGGCATCGTTATGAAAAGAATCTGCCAAATCATTTTGATTGAGTAATACGGTGTGTCTGTCCACGAATATTGATCGGTGCGCATCAGAATTGCAAAAATTAAATAAGTGACACCAACCAGGGGTAAAACTATCCATTTGTCATTGCCGTCAAATAGAAGTTTCTTTTTTCGTGCCATCCATGGCAGAAAAATTGCTAACAAAATCGTCACGACCGAGAGCCAACCCACATACATCAGACCTGGTTTGCGTGTTGCGCCCTGCATTGTAAATGTACGAAATACTGGGCCGTTCATTCCGTTTGGGCCGTAGAGCGCAGCGACAATCAGCACTGTCAACAGCGCAATCGCAACAAGTTTGATCGACATGTTGCGTTTGCTCGCCGAACGCAGATCAATACCAAAACGACGCAGTAACCACTCGCCGACTAGGGCGACTGCGACGACAACAAATGGAATTGCAATGAGTTGGTAGACGAGGCCAAGCGCCGCACCGACAATGATGACCCACAGAAAAAACGATGAGAAAACATCTTTGCCTTTGAAGACTGTGAACTTGCGACACGAAATAGCGAAAATTATCAAAGAAATCCAGGCTGAACTTAACGACGTCGAAAAGCCATCCCACAAAATTTGTTGAACAATATTCGGCACCGACATCATCACAAAAATTGCGACGTTTGCAAAAATGACAGAAAACCAGTTAACGGTTTTTATAAATCTGATCGCAACTACACCAACGAGTTGCACGTACGCGGCAAACTGAATTAAGTCAAACCAGCCAGCGAACATAAGAACTCGAAACAGGTGTGAGCCTGTCGTGTGGCTTGACGCGACTGCTACGTGGGCAACAACATTGTGCATTCCAATTGGATAGCCAAAAACTGGAAACGCATTAGACAAAACCAACCCCGCGCTGCCATCGCGCCACCACTGGGTGATGCCGAGAATGAACGACGCGTGGCCACCGTGATCGCCGCCATAGGTATAACCGGCAACTAATTTCACTGGCTCACTCAACAATTGAAACGAAGCGACGACGATAACTGCAATTGGTATTGCTGAAATCAATAAAGCCTTCGCTGTCGAAATTAGTTTCGATTCAGGCACAGTTAGTTCGCGGCGCAATATTGCCCATGCACCAGATACGGCCAGCATGCAGATCAGCGAAACTTGCCCCCAGCGAGTTGAGATTCCTGATGCACCAAACTTAGAAGCCACAACAAAACTGCAATAAAGAAACAACAACGAAAGCAACAGCCCAACTGGCCACAATAAAAACCGATGAATGCCTGTAAAAATTGCGCTACTGAACAGAACACAACAGATCAAAAGCGTGGCCCACGAAAAGCCCATAAATACCGCGATAATACCGACCGCAATTAACGCTAGATGTAGCGCCCGATCTTTTTCTAACTTATTAGGTAAATCCACAACAACATATAACCTAACCTATTTTTTTATTTCAACGAACACTTCACAACGACGATTCAACGCAAGGCCAGCCACAGTCGAGCTGTCAATCCCTGACAAGGGCGAGGTATCGCCAAGCCCAACTCGATCAATAGAATTTGCGTTTCGGTTCATTGCAGCTTCAAGTGCGGTTGCAAGAACAGATGCACGCTGTTCACTTAGCGGAAGCCTCTGATCTAATGGGCCATCACTTGAACTGTGACAGACAACTACCACTTTTGCCTGAGGATCTAAAATAGTTGAAACAATTTCTTTAATTGCTTGTGTAGAACGCTCAGTCAACTTGCTTTCATTGGCCGCAAAAAGCACATCGCTCGAGATCAGCATTCTTGAATATTTCGAATTCGCTAACTTGCCCAGAATTTCACTTGCAGTCTCTGGCTTTTCGCTCGCGCTATTTGAGACCCACCAAAGGTTCTCTTTTTCATATTCAGGAATAACAACATCAACTAATCCCTCAAGTCGCGACAAATCAACGGCCGATGAACGCTCGCTTGGCTGCTCAGTACTTGGCAGCCCCACCACAGAAACTATGCCGATAATAGCGCCCACTAAAACGAGCCCGCCCACGCCACTAAACACGTAGACGATTCGTTGTTTGCGCTTTCGCTTGCTTCTTCTAGTATTCAACTTTTTATCTCAGATACTTTTGCAGGTCGAATAGTGGCGTCAAATAGTGGCACTGGGTCAGATGCAAACAAAAATTAATTTTTGAGCGTAGGCCGAATCACTTGATTTGTGTCGTCGCCGAAAATAACCGGAAACAAGTCGTCACTCTCACCAAGATTGCCCTCTACATCATCAAGGATCTCTAAGTAATTATCTAGTTCTGGCCATCTAACCATTGGGACTTCTTGGTTTAACAACCAATGCCCGCCAGATTGGGCGATGCCAAGTGATGAACTATTTGCAACTAGCGCACTTGCTGCACCCGCAAGCGTAAGACTCCATGAAGAGTCTGCTCGCTGACGAAACTCTTCAACAATGTGCCTTGCCGCTTCAATGCTGCCGTTGTGTTCTTCAATCGCATCAAACTCTGTTGACTGCCATGCTTCTTCGGCTTCTTCAACGGCATCTTTTGTTAAACCAATAAATGCTTTCGCAGGGTCACAATAGAACCACGAAGCAGCAAATGATCCGCAACCGACAATGACTGTCCAAAGTGCAAACGACAAACCAATCGCAAAACTTTCTTCGGCAGTTCTATAGACCAACACCGCAATTGCCGGGATAAGTGAAGATAATGCGAAAACTAAAAGTACTCGACGATTCAGTAGGCGTCCACTTTCGTTCATGCCAAAGACAGCATCAACCACGCGATTCGTCTCAGGGTCTTCAGTGGATTTAATTGTCTTCACTAATGATTCGCGACGCACATCTTCTGCCGTTTTACCGATAACAATCACGGCGGCTCCAATTGCTAGAGACATCAGAACTGAAAAATATGGATTCTCACCGCCATAAGTCAATGCCAATGTCATCGCTGCCGAATCACCAATTAAGAAAAATAGGATCCATAAACCTTTAGCGTTTGTGCCGTTTAGCCGAACGTGTGGCCCGAGTATTCGCTGAGCATCAGCGTGTTGAGTAAGCGCAGACCTATAGTTCGAAAGCATAAGTCGGCGAGCCTTAGCCTGTTGCTCAGCTTCGAATCGGCGTGATCGTGCTCGTGCAAGAAGACCTCTAATCGATGCACTCGCACTTGCCGAATATTCTGCAACTTGCGCACGACCCTCAAGAACAAATTGTGCCATGACATGCAAAACCGAATCGGCTGGCAAATCTGCAGCAATTTTGGAAGCAGGCGGAAGAATTCTGACGCCGGATCCGAATTCAAATGGGTCTCGATCGAAACTGTCTGACATACCTCGACGAGCGGGCGCGACGATTTCCTCAATTTTAATATTCCAGGAGTCTTGATTTTCTTCTGACTTCATTTCATCCCCTTATGCTCTGGTTTTTTCTTTTTACTATTCAATAACTGATGTCAAAACAATGCACTTCGCTTGTGTATTTTTGCACATTGCTTCAGCATAACTTCGCAAAAGTAATATGTAATCTTGAGGCGGCTGAGATACCTCAATGCCTGTCTTGCCGACACCAATCAATTTCACTTGGACATCTCTTAAATCAATTTGAGTTGCGCGCTCGGCTAATTTAATAACTTGATCTTCTGAGAGACCTGACTGATTGACTGAACCTGGCGGAACATTAGTTATTGCATCGGTAAAGATATTTATTTCAAGGTGTTCACCTTCACCAAGAATTTTATGTTGATCTTCAGCGAGGCTGAATGCACCAAATAAGTCTGAACCAACTGGATCTACTTTTGTGAATGCTTCAGTTAAACCCGCGCGAATCTCGCCCATCGTCTGGGCGACCGCTTTGGTTATTTTTCGGTCGCGACCAATTTCAGTTGAGCCAGAAGTCGAAAGTGCGCCTTGAAAAACTGTAAAACTGGCTGATGAAGAAACTGACCACGCCACGACAGTGAAAGTTCCTTCGCAATCTGTAACACGTTCAACATCTAATTGAATTGCTTTAAGTCTTTCGTCCAAAATATCTTTGGTGCGACCGCTACTTGATAAATCAATTAGATCAAGTTGCACTAGTTGTTGCTCAGGGCATGAATAAGTGAAACTTACAGGTGCTTTTGAGTCACAACCAGCGAGAGCAAAAAGCAAAATCGGCAAGACGACAAATAGCGACCGCAATTTTTGGGCCCCATACCCTTTATTAGGCAAATGTGCTTTCAAAAAGTTTTTCGCCACAAGAGCACCCTATCTACCGAAATGCAGTACTTCATAACATTGTTATGATTTTCTTAACAAAGGTACGAGTGCACAAATATGGGGGTAGCGTTCACGCCGTGGCAGATTCTCGATTAACCCGTGCTCGAATTTTGCAAGTAACAGCAAAAATTCTCAGCAATAAAGGCGAAAAGGCTGTAAACATTCGCGATGTTTGTAAAGCTTCAAAGACAACCCCGCCAACTGTCTATCGACTTTTTGGCAGCCGTAATGGGCTGTTAATGGCTGCACAGTCGTATCGCTTCACTTTTAAACAAACTGAACTCGTTGAGAGCTTCGCGGCGGCAGTTTATGGTGCGAAAAATAAATCTGAATTCACGAAAATTGCCCACCAAAATCTGAATTTGATGTTCTCACTAAAAAGACAAGATTTTCGCTCAATGCGAATTGAAGTACTCGGTAGTGCTCAAAGCAACAAGATGCTTGCGGTTGAAATCAACAATGCACAATCAGTGGCCAATGAATTTGGCGCACAGCCAATTAGGTTTGCTCAAGCACGTGGGTGGATTAACGATGACTTTGATCCTGAAATTTTTATTGCATGGTTAACGGGCATGGTTAACGCTCGTACGATTATTGAACTTAACGGCACGCACCCAAAGAGCGCCGAATGGGACAAAATCGCCATGCGTTCAATTTGCGCTGTTTTTGGTATCCCAGAACCCAAAAAGGTCAAGGGAGTTAAAAACTAATTACGGTCGCGTATTTGGTGACTCGGTTTTGCGCGGGTCGCTGATGATGATGCCTTCAAGAACTTTGTCGATGGCTTTTAGTGTGTCGGCGTCAAGCACAATGCCTGAAGCTTTGACATTGTCGTCAAGTTGATCAGGTCGTGTTGCGCCGACAATTGCTGTCGCAACATTTTTGTTTTGCAACACCCACGCGATTGACATTTGGGCCATCGAGATGCCGGCCTGCTGAGCGATTGGCTTAAGGAGCTGCACCTTTGTCAACACATCATCATTCATCCAACGCGCAATAAAGTTTTTGCCACTCAGTTCATCTGTTGCACGCGAACCCGCTGGTGGTGGTTGGCCTGGCAGATATTTGCCGCTCAAAATACCTTGAGCCATTGGTGACCAAACAATTTGCGACATGCCCGCGTCTTGTGAAGCAGGGATTACTTCTTGTTCGATAACACGCCAAAGCATCGAATATTGGGGCTGGTTAGAAATAAACGGAACTCGCAGTTCGCGCGCGAGTGCGGCACCGCGCGTTATCTGATCCGCATCCCATTCTGAGACACCTATATATAGGGCTTTACCTTGACGCACGATGTCGGCGAATGCGAGCATTGTTTCTTCAAGTGGGGTCTCAGAGTCATAGCGATGGGCTTGGTAAAGGTCGACATGATCTATTTTGAGGCGCTTGAGCGAGCCGTGAATTGAATCCATGATGTGCTTGCGTGACAGACCGCGATCGTTGACGCCCGCACCCGTTGGCCAATAAACCTTGGTGAAAACTTCAATGCTTTGGCGCGGCACGCCAGCAAGTGCGCGACCTAAAACTTCTTCTGCCTTTGTGCCGGCATAAACATCGGCAGTATCAAAAGTTGTTATGCCAAGTTCGAGTGCCCGCTTGACACACGCGTTGGCGGCTTCTTCTTCGACTTGACTGCCGTGGGTGATCCAATTTCCGTAACTAATTGCTGAGATTTTGAAGCCGCTTCGGCCGAGATATCTAAATTCCATGTGACGAATCTATCTCACATGTAGCGATAAATCCTAGACTTGGCAAGTGCCGAGATCGCCCGCAACAGTCAATAGTGCACCTGCGAGCAACCATATTCGCGAAGTAGACGGAATGCGCGCGATCGCAGTTCTTGCGGTAGTGCTTTATCACGCTTCAATTCGCGGCTTCAATGGGGGATTTTTCGGTGTTGACGTGTTCTTTGTTATTTCTGGGTTCGTCATCACACGAAAGACTTTGTCTGATTTAAGCAGTGGAGAGTTTTCGCCATTCGAGTTCTATCGACGGCGAGTTCGACGAATTCTTCCTGCCGTGATTGTCGTTTTATTTGTCACTACATTTTTCGCCCACAAATGGTTGCTGCCAGTTGATTACATGAAATATTCGGAGACGCTCAAGTCTGTATTGACGCTGACTTCAAATCGCCAAATTGCTCGTGAAACGAACTATTTTTCACCTGATACCGCGTTTCTCCCACTCGCCCACCTGTGGAGCCTGGCAATTGAAGAGCAGTTTTATTTAGTGTTTCCAATTGTTGTTTTCTTCATGAACACAAAGCGACGCCTCGCAATAATTCTTATTGCAGTCTCAGCGTGGTCACTAATTTCGATGATTTTGAGTTCAACTGAAACAAGTGCACCTTACTTTTCGACTTCAAATCGTGTCGCACAACTTGCGTTTGGTGGGCTTTGTGCGCTGTTTGTGTCAAGCAAGATGCACACTGAGCTGAGAGCAAACATCAAAACGATTATCAATGCGATCGCACTTGCAGTACTGCTGATATTGATTCCGTTCTATTCGGCTAAGCAGGCGGTGCCTTCAGTACTTTCGCTGGTACCAGTCGGATTAACTTGCATATTTCTTGTTCTGCCTCGAAAGCAAATTATTGTCTCTGTCTTGTCGTTCAAACCGATTCAAATCATCGGCCGCGCATCTTTCAGTATCTATCTCGTGCACCAACCGTTGCTTGCATTTTCTAAAATTTTGATTTACGGCACACCGTATTCGATACCAACTGCAATTGAAAAAAGCGCAATGGTTGTTGGCTGTGTATTAACCGGAGTCGTCTCGTGGCGATTGATTGAAGAACCAGTGCGTCGCCTGCGCGGAAAATTAGAGATCGTCTCGGTCGTGGCTATTTTGGCATCGGCTGTGTTGCTTTATGTTCATGCAAATCGTGTAATTGAAACAGGTGGCTATCCCAAGCGCATTCCAGCAAGTGCGGCCGAGACCCTTGCTCGCCGTGACATCGCGATGGCATCAGCTGAAGTGAAGATGCTGCGTGACTGTGCCTACGAAATATCTTTCGTTGACCTGAGCACTAGCAAAGACAACGCAGAATTTCAGAGGTGCACAAACACCTACGGGCTGCCAATATTGGTCGCTGGCGACAGTCATGCAGAAGATCTGTTCAATGCGTTGAGTATCAACCTTCCTGAGAGGTTCGTGCTCGGTGTGTACCGACATAGCGCGTCTCATTCTGAATTCGCAGATGAACTTTCAAAAACAATTACAACTTCAAAACCTAATCTTCAAGTGATTCTATTTACGCTTGAAGCTTCAACTTGGATTGACAGCAATATCATCCAAATTGATCAACTGAAAATTGATACGAAGGTGATTTTAGATCGTGCGGTTCAAATTCAGAAATTCGAAAAGTTTGTTTGGCTCGGGCCTCAGATAGAACCACGAATTGATCTATACGGGTTTAATCCATTAGTCGGAATAGTCCGCGAACTCAATACTGTTCGGATGTCTGAGCAACTTTCAATTCAAGTAGACAAGATTTTTGAGAGGCTGGCCAAAAAGTCTGCCGTTGCATACTTATCAAAAATAGAGATCGTTAAATTTGACTACCGCCAAGACTTTGATATTCCCGAAGGTTTTACATACGGCGACCGTACTCATTGGTCGACTGTCGGCGAGAAAGTATTCGGCAAACGAATCATCGACGACCCACGAATTCAAGAACTTCTCAAATAGACGCTTTGTAGTCGGTTATTGCCGACACAGAAAGTGTGTTGCTAAAACTGACAGCAGCAATAGCCTGAGGCTGTGTACAAAGTGCGCGATTTAGTTCCTGGCGATATATCGTCGGCTGTTCGTCTGCTTGAACTTTGTCGCGGTGTTGCCGACTCGCGACCAGTGGATATCGCGAAATTTGTTGCCGACACGAGTGCGGGCTCGCCAGCAATCGTTGCCGTTGCCGAAGACACAGTTGTTGGTTTAGTCTCAAGTCGAATCAGCAACGATGATGCGTGGATCAATATCGTCGCGATTAGCCCAAAATGGCGACATCAGGGAATCGGCTCGGCGATGCTTCAGCGTCTCGAAGAAAAACTTTTACACGAAGGTGTTCGCAACATTTCTGCGTTACTAACAAACTTTGAAGCAGGCCAAACAGCGCTCGTCAATCGTGGCTTCAACCCAACGCATGGTCTCGTGCTCTATGAAAAGTCAGAGCCGATCGAACCATCGGCGATGCGTGTGGTCGATCAGTGGGGCGGCGAACTTTGCGATGCAGCCTTGTGGGATCGCGTGGCCGGCATGGAGGCCG
>JBILAG010000068.1:0-11166 GCA_044354345.1 Ilumatobacteraceae bacterium
TTCTCGGTTTAACGACAGAACAATGCAATCAAGCATTGCAGTGGGTCAACAGTGAAGGTCGAATTCGTTCAGGTAGTCGCGCGGTCGCAGAGTTGTTGAAAACTGCAAACGGTGCGTGGCCGGTACTTGGCGTGTTAATCGACTTGCCGATTATTCGTTTATTTTCATCCGCAATTTATAAATTAATTGCCAAAAATCGCCAACATCTTCCAGGTGGTACAGCGGCATGCGCTTTAGATTCGCCTGATTAACACCCAACTCCAATCGCGTGTTAACACTGAGGCTATCCCGCTATCGTTAGGTAGGCAATGCCACGAGAGTGGGAGCGCAAGAAGTTGCATCAGGAGTGGCCAAATGGTCCGGCAACCGGGGTTTAGAGCCCACGGTGCCATCTCACCCTCGGGTGGGGATGTGGTTCCGCATCTGCGGAGCAACGGCACTCTGACGCAAGTTTTTGATCTTCTACTTTGATTAGTAAGAGAGAGGATTAATTAGCGATGCGTTCAGATTATCCGGCGACAGGTGCATGGTACGACGGCGCAGCTTTTGGTACTCGCAAGTTTTTAGAATTTCCAAATGATCGCCCAGTTGCGCTCGACAGCGGCAAAACTTTGCAGCAAGTCACTATTGCGTACGAAACTTGGGGTGAATTAAATAGCGATAAGTCGAATGCGATTCTGCTGTGTCACGCATGGACAGGTGACTCGCATGCAGCAGGTAGCGCGCAAGACGGCCAACCAACACCAGGTTGGTGGGATGGTCTGGTTGGTTCTGGTTGTGCAATCGATACTGACAAGTACTTTGTTGTTTGCACCAACTCACTAGGTGGCTGTCAAGGTTCTACTGGGCCCGCATCGCCACACCCAATTGATGGCAAACCGTATGGTTCACGATTTCCGGTAATCACGGTTCGCGATATGGTGCGCGCTCAAGTTCGTGTTAGTGACATGCTCGGGATCGATATCTGGCACTCAGTTATTGGCGGATCAATGGGCGGAATGCAGGTTCTCGAATGGGGAGTCACATTTCCTCATCGGGTTCGAACTCTTGTACCAATTGCTACGTGTCTTCAGGCAACTGCACAACAAATTGCATGGGGAGCAATTGGGCGCAGATCTATTCGACTTGATCCAAAGTGGCGTGGTGGCGATTACTACGATGCGGCAATCGGCGATGGACCGTGGCAAGGTTTGGCGATTGCGAGAATGGTTGCTCAAGTTACATTTCGTAGTGACAACGTTTTTACCGATCGTTTCGGTCGAGAACTTGCGGATACAAATGCCGACTATAACGGTCTTGGATTGTGGGATAAGTTTGAAGTTGAGAACTATCTAGATCACCACGGCGACAAACTCATTCGCCGCTTTGATACCAATAGCTATTTGATTATTGGTAAGGCAATGGATCTTCACGACGTCGCACGCGGACGTGGCAGTTTGCAAACTGCTGCGTCACGAATATCGGCGCCAGTTTTGTCTATAGGTATTTCGAGTGACATTCTGTATCCGACATATCAACAGAAGCAAATTCGTGACATCATTAGCGAAACTGGCGGATCATGCGAATATGTTGAAATTGATTCTCCGCATGGACATGATGCGTTTTTGATTAATCTGGATCAAGTTGGCAAACCGCTTGTTGAATTTTTGCAAAAGCATTCGCTATAGCATTCGTTATAGCGCGAGCTGTCAATCCTTAGTCAAAGCATCAAGTAAAGCGACGCATCGACTTGTTGCCGGCACGCTTAAGAGTGCAGTTGAAGTTGTTTCGCCCGAGCGCACAATTACGAAACAACGGCGTCGAGTATCTTGTGTATCCGCAGAATACGACAGTGTCCATTTGCCCATTAAAGTTCTGGCCTTTCGCCCACGTCCCGAGATGATTATCTCTTTGCCGTCAACCAGTACTCTGATTTCGGTCCACTTATCTGTTGCCGCACTATCTAAAGAAATTTTTGCAGTAAATCGAAGACCATCTTTTGACACCCATTGTGGTTCAAAGCGATTGATCAATTTCAGCAAGCCGAAACCCACGGCAAAAAAAGCTATGACTGATATGGCATTAGAAAAATCGCTATTCATCAGCCTCTATTTTGCCATCTTCATTGGGGCGTTTTCACGTAGAATTAGAAACTGAATGAACATTTGCTTATATACCGATAAACCTTTGCGGTCATTAAGCAATTAGACCGATGTTTGAAACGCTGCCTTGTCTCTAAAGTTTTTAGGCCTAGCCATGATTGCTATCGGAGGGGGACTGGTAGGTGTGACGTTTTGGTTCTGGAACGCGGCTCGACCAGACCCAGAAGTACTTGCTCCTCTTGAAATTATGGGGGATCGAAACTTCGTCATTGCTAGCGATAAAGAGAAGGTTCGTCTACTAGATGCGGTGCGAATTGATGTGTCGGAGAATCAGTCCTCAGGGTTAGTTAACAACTAGTTTTGTCTTATGGCTGAAGCGTTTAACCCTTTAGAAATGATCGCAAGGTTTCGTGATCGTGCGGCATCAGTGAAACGTCGGCCATTGCCACCTGTCGCAGGTGAAGAGCGCCAACACTTTCTAGCGCAGGCGCAATCAGACTTTCAAGATTTTGCAATGATCGGTGATGCTTCTGCAACTATCGAGGATGGGGTCTTGACTCTAAGAATTGATTTGCGCCCGCCCGAAAAATCAAAGTGAGTATCGTTGCGTTTGGTCGCAAGAAGATTACTGAGTTCCCGATTCTCGCAGTTTTTATAGCTGTATTCGCTTGGGGTGTCGGACCACTATTGTTTTTAGCACCAGCAATTTCGATTAATTCAATTTTGTTTTATCGAGTTTTGTTTTGGCCGCCATTGCTCTATCTATTCGTTCGACGTAATGGATCCCGCTTGGATAAGGGTTTGCTTAAATCAGTGTTTGTACCTGGAGTGTTATTTGGTACTTCTACTATTTTTGGTTTTACCGCAATCACTACGACTTCGGTTGCTAATGCGACGATCATTGGCAATATTTCTACAGCCATGATTCTATTTGTCGCTCCAAAATATCTCAATGAAAAGGTTTCTGGGTTGCAAATAGTTCTGGCATTGACGAGTTTCATTGGGGTAATGGCGATAGTGGTTGGTGCGGGCAATACGGGCGGCTCCACATACCGCGGTGATTTCTTGGCTTTGATAAACGCAATTTTGTGGACGCTTTACTTCATCTCATCGAAGCGTCGACGCACAGATGGAGCTGATACATGGCAGTTTCTGTTTGGCGTGAGTGTTATTCAAGTTTGTGTCGTTGTGCCGTATGCATTAGTTACGAGTCATGACATTCTTGAAATTTCGCTGCGTGACCTCGGCTTCTTGATAGCAATGACTATTTTCTCGGGCACAATTGGGCACAGTTTTATGATCTGGGCACAGAAATATGTCGATGCTTCGGTATCGTCCATGATTCTTCTACTCGGCCCAGTGATCTCATCCACTGGCGCATGGCTCGTCTATAAACAACAGATTTCTTTGGTTCAATTGCTTGGCGGGGCAGTGGTGCTTGCGTCACTTGCTGGGGTTGTGCGCTTAACTAACTCAACAAAGCTGAATAATGAACTGTTGAGTACTGCCGACCCGTTGCTAAACTCAAATCCGTAAGGAATTGAAGTAACCGAAGTAAATGCGGACGTGGCTCAGTGGTAGAGCATCACCTTGCCAAGGTGAGGGTCGCGGGTTCAAATCCCGTCGTCCGCTCAATGGTTGACAGATAATTATGAAGTTATTTTTGAGACGTAATTTGCCAGTTATTTACGTGATGTTGGCGATGGTCGTTCTGTACGCACCATGGATGGGCCGTGGCTATGTCAATCTCGAGTATCCCTTCTCAATGGCGGCTCGGGCTTTGTCAGATTCGCGATACTCGGCGCAGATGGATATTTACTTTGCAAATCAAGCTAATCCGCTTGGGTATTCATTTGTATTAGCGATCATCTACAAGATTTTTGGCTACCACGACTGGTTTTGGCTAGCAAAAATACCCTCACTATGTGGAGCTTTGATGATCCTTGCTTCCGGCTGGATGCTGACTCGCGATCGCTGGCAAAGTCGTCGGTCGTTGTTTTATTTCTGGTCGAGCCTGGTAATTCTTCATCCAATGATCCTTGCCTTTGGTACATCAGCCACAGCCGATGTACTTCCGGTTGGGCTCTTAATGTTGGCAATCGCCATTGCAATTAAGTCTGCTGATAATCAAATTAGTAGCAAATTCTTTGCAGCGATATTGTTTGGGTTCGCAATAATCGTCAAGTATAACTCTGTCTATTTTGCGGGCGCATTCTTGGCAGTCGCACTTTTGAAACGATCAAAGGAAAGTAGGTCAGTCGCCTTGATCTTACGGGACATTGCGATATATGCCTTTTTTCCGTTGATCACTTTGGTGACTTATATCGTTTGGTTAAATACAAAGTTTAATATCTTCGTTTCTAATGGACTGGCGGGTGGAAGTCCAAACTTCTTCAATATTTCGAATTGGTCCTTGACCTTTGGTAAATACCTTTCATTTCTTGGATTATTCATTGGATTTATTCCTTTTGCGGTGATTTTAAAAGAAACTCGTCAATCTTCAGAACGATTAAAAAAATTAATAATAATGGTCGGTTTAGTTTTGATTGGCTGGTTTGTGCTTTCTTGGCGGGTAATGGGAGAAATGGATTTTGGTGGTGGATTTTATTTTGCCTCGAATAGATCAAGAATTCTCGAAACGTTTGGTTTTTTGAGTGGAGTATATTTTTGTTTGTTTGTATTCAGACAAATTCGAAATCATGATCGTTTTTCGGAAGTTTTGCTTTCTGGACTCGCCCCATATTTGATTTTGATATCTGCGAGTCGTCCATCACAGCGATACTTGATTTATCTCGTTCCGATCAGTCTGCTTCTGCTTATTGATGCATTAAAAGATCTATCCGCAATGTTGCGTAATCTGACACTGGGTTTGACTGCGCTTGGTTTTGCTGCGGTATCTATGCTGGGAATGTCGTATTTGCGAGCCCAAGGAAATGCCTCAGAGAATATGGCTGTTTGGATGGAACAGAACCGTGTAATCAATCAATCAAGTGCGTCACCAATTGGTGTGCACGGGGGCCAGCATTTCTATGGAATAACTTCAAGTGAGATTAAGTACGAAGTGATTCAGACTTCTCTAGAAGGCGAAAAGTTGATAAAAGAACGAATTCTGCATCGCGAGCCGATGAATGTACTCGGCCAAATCACGCGCGTTTATGTTCTTCGCGAACTCCCGAAAGTTCCGTAATCGAACTATTTAGCGTTGCGGGGTGGGCGAGGGATAAAGCCCGATGTGGTGGCGACGTAATTTTCGTAACCGGGCTTCCGCTTAAGCAGCGCCCGATCAAGAAGCGCCGCACCTGAAACTTTGACTAGCAAAATGGTCATAACAACTGGACCAACTAAGCCGAAAACACCCAACCTTGATTCAGCAGCAATTAGGCCCAATCCAGCCCAAACACATGAGTCGCCAAAATAATTTGGGTGTCTTGTGTAACGCCACAAACCCCGGTTCATAACCAAACCCTTATTCGCGGGATCGCGTTTGAAATTCGCAAGTTGAGCATCACCAACCGCTTCAAAAAACATTCCAACACACCAAGCCAAGAGTCCGACCACACCGACGACACCGAAATTAGGTGTCTCTCGAACCTGTCCAAGTTGTACTGGCAAAGAAACAATCCACATCAGTAAACCTTGCACGCCAAAAACCGAATACAAACTAATGATTGCAAATTTTTTGCCATGTTTGCGTCGCATTGATTGATATCGAAAGTCTTCGCCGTGACCAAGATTTCGCTTGGCTAAATAAAACGCAAGACGCAATCCCCAGATTGTTGTCAGCAAAGTTAGTAGCCAGCTTCGTGTTGGCTCTCCGTCGCTTAACCAAAAACTAACCCACGCCACGACAACAAAACCCGAACCCCACGCAATGTCAACAATTGATGCATCTCGCATCTTGAGACTGATCAACCAGACGAGAAGCATCATGCAAGCGATTGCCAACGCAGAACCTAAAAGAACCAACGGAGCACCAGTCATTTGATTCACACTAGATGATTTGCGTACAGGTTGTGGAGAGGCAAAAGCGGTGCGAGCCTTGTCGGGTGCTTCAGGTCAAAGATCTCTGTGTCGAAATTGGTGGCAAGATGGTCGTCAACGGTGCGTCGTTCGCGGTTATGCCACGCGACAAGGTGGGCCTTGTTGGTCGCAATGGTGCAGGTAAAACAACGTTATTTAAAGTTCTCGGCGGCGCAAATGAGCCGAAGTCCGGAGTAATTAATCGCAAGGGTGGGTTTGGTTATCTGCCACAAGATCCTCGTATCGCGGGTTCATTCGATGCACGAACTGCAATCTCGCATATTTTGTCGGGTCGCGGCATTGACGAAGACATTGTTCGAATGGAGAAACTTCGCATCGCTATGGAAGAAACGGCAAGTGACAGCAATGTTGCGAAATTTACAAAAGCCGAAGAGAATTTTCTAATAAAAGGTGGGTACGCAGCCGACAGTGAAGGGCGAGCGATCGCCGCGGGCTTAGGTCTCAAACCAGATCGATTAAGTCTTGCCCTCGGGGTGCTTTCAGGCGGCGAGCGTCGTCGCGTTGAACTCGCGCGCATTCTTTTTAGCGGCAGCGACACGCTGCTTCTAGACGAGCCAACAAACCACCTTGACATTGATGCAAAGACTTGGATGCTTGATTTTTTGCGCTCATACAAAGGCGCGCTTCTTGTTATTAGTCACGACCTTGAGTTACTTGACGAAGCAATCACGCGAGTTTTACATCTTGATCGTCCCGACGAAGACTCTGAAGGCACGATCGTCGAATACCGCGGCACTTATACGCAATACGGCGTGTCCCGTGAAGCGGATGAAGCACGTCAAGCGAAAAAGGCGACTCAACAAGGCAAAGAGATTGAGCGTTTGCAACGCGTTGTCGATCGCTTTGGTGCCAAGGCGAGTAAAGCAGCGATGGCGCACAGTATTGAAAAACGTATTGGTCGCATTGAAGAAGCTCGAGTGCATGCCGCACGTGGTGCACGTGTTATGAAAGTGCGATTTCCTGAGCCTCCACACTGTGGCGAAACAGTTTTAACGGTGAGTGGTCTGCGAAAGACTTTTGGCGGACCTGATATTTTTCATGATGTCAGTTTCGATCTTGGTCGAGGCGAACGACTGCTTGTGCTTGGTCTCAACGGTGCCGGTAAAACTTCGCTGTTGCGAATTTTGGCAGGCGAAGTCAAACCCGATAATGGCGACTATAAATACGGCTACAACGTGCAAATGGGTTATTACGCACAAGAACATGACAACCTAATTCCGCAAAGGTCGCTTGTCGAACATATGCGCGACCAGGCACCATCGGCACTCGGCCTAACTGAAACTCAACTGCGCGGCATGCTCGGTATGTTCGGCTTATCCGGTGACAAGGTATATCAAGAGTCAGCGACTTTGTCAGGCGGAGAAAAAACCAAACTCGCTTTAGCAATGATGATGGTCGGTAAAAATAATCTTCTGTTGCTCGACGAGCCGACAAACAACCTTGATCCTTCAAGCCGTCAGTCAGTAGCCGATTCATTATCAAACTGGGAGGGTGCGATCGTGCTTGTTAGTCACGACGCCGAGTTTGTTGAGCAACTTGCGCCGACTAAAATTTTGTTAATGCCAGACGGCCAAGAAGATTATTTCAATGAATCGTGGCTTGAACTCGTAACGCTCGCTTAATTGATTTACTTAAGCGCACGAATATAAACAATGATGCTGGCGATCTCTTCGTCAGTCAATTGATTTGATGGCATTTGACCAACGGCACCTTTTCGTCGCATAGCGCTCGGATCGTGAATTGACGTGTACAAATACGCATCGTCGGCAATAACGGTTGTGCCGTCAGACATTGTCACTTGCGAATCGGCCAATCCAGTCCACTTCGGTCCAACACGACCATCGCCATTTGAACCATGGCAACTTGCGCATCCAGAAGCCGATGAAAGTTTTTGCCCAGCCAGCGCTTCGGCAGATAATGCAATTGAAGCAGAACTGCTGCCAGAAGAGCACGAAGCCAAGAAGAGACCCACCGAAGCCAGCAATACCGAAGTCGAAAGAAAATAAATTAATCTAAATTTTGAAGTCATGTTTAAAGAATACCGTTCGATGCAAGTAGAGTTCGCAACTGTGGATCTACAAATATCGTGACAAAACTCCCACAGCATCCTTCAACCGGAAACGAGTCTGATGGTTATTGGATGCACTACCACGATCAAGATAGTGAAAAGCTCGCAGAAGCAGTAGTTGAGTATGCGCTCGATCGAATTCGGCTCGACCCGCCACCTCTTGATGGCCCAAAGACGTTAAGTCAACTAGAGGCTTTAGTCGGCAACACGATTACCCCAGAGGGCCTTGGCGGTCTCAAAGCTCTTGAAATATTCACAAAGCATCTTTCGCATGCATGCATCAGCGTTGATCATCCGTCGTTTCTATCGTTTGTGCCTGGCGCCCCTACAGAGAGTGCGGTGTTGTTTGATCTCGTTTTGAGTGCCTCAAATATTTATGCAGGGTCTTGGCTAGAAAGTTCAGGGGCGGTTTATGCCGAGAATCAAGCATTGCAATGGGTGGCCAGTCTGGCGAACTTTCCTAAGACCAGTGCCGGTGTGTTTGTTAGTGGTGGTACTGCAGGCAATCTTTCGGCATTGATCGCTGCACGTTGGCGATGGCGACAGAACGGCAAAGGCGCATACGATCGCGTTCGACCAATTCTTGTCACATCGTCGGGTGCTCATTCTTCTGTTGCGTTGGCCGCAAATGCAATGGATTCAGATGTGGTCAAAGTTCAAGCCGACGCACAGGGTCGAATGTCGGGCGTGAATTTGCGCGCCACAATTGCTGCTTTAGACGATGAAGACCGTCGAAGAATTTGCGCAATTGTTGCAACTTCGGGTACAACAAATCTTGGCGTGATAGATGATCTTGTGGCGGCAGGCGAGCAGGCGCGCGAGCTAGGCACATGGTTTCACGTTGACGGGGCTTACGGTGCTGCGGCACTATGTGCACCAAGTGTGCGACATTTGTTTGTTGGTATTGAAATGGCCGACAGCTTTATCGTTGATCCACACAAGTGGCTCTTCGGACCATTCGATTGTTGTGCGTTGATTTATCGTGACCCCGAAACCGCTCGCCACGCGCATACTCAACGCGCTGAATATCTCGAGGTTTTGCAACAACAAGAACTCGGCGACGCGCTTGCGAATCCTGCTGATATGGCTCATCACTTGTCGCGGCGAGCAAGAGGTCTGCCTTTCTGGTTTAGTGTCGCGACACACGGCACAGAGGCATATGAAGAAGCAATGGAGATCACACTGCAAGTCACGCGTGAAGCGACGCAGTTGATCAAAAATGCGTCGTACCTTGAATTATTGCTTGAGCCAGAACTATCTGTAATTGTTTTTAAGCGCATTGGCTGGACACCTCAGCAATATCAAGTCTGGAGCGACAAAATGCTCAACGAAGGGCGTGCCTTCGTTGTGCCAACGACGCTAAATGGCGAAACTATTTTTCGCTTTTGCATAATTAATCCACGAACGACGATTGACGAGGTTTTAGATATTATAAATTCGCTAGAGTAGCCTCATGCTCAAATCAGTTAGATCAGTAGTTCAACTCCGCAAATTCGAATTCAATGGCGACAAACGTCGGTTGGCTGCATGTGGTGATCTCAAAGATTTACGCCTTCTCGCCAAACGAAATCTTCCCGGGGGTGTGTTTGACTATTTTGATGGAGCGGCAGAAGACGAATGGTCACTCGCCAATAACAGTTCGGCCTATTCAAAATTCGGACTAATTCCAAAAGTTTTGCGTGATGTCTCGCAAATTGATACGGCGACATCGATCATGGGGCAACCAGTGCCTTTTCCAATTGCGCTTTCACCAACTGGCTTCACACGAATTGCACACCCGCAGGGCGAACTCGCCGTTGCTCGCGTTGCAGGGCGAAATTCTTTGCCGTTTACATTGTCGACGCTTGGTACACGAAGCATTGAAGAAGTCGCGGCAGTAGCTACTGGCCCGTTGTGGTATCAACTTTATGTATGGCGTGACCGCGGCCTATCTCGCGAACTCGTGCAACGCGCCAAAGCGGCTGGCTACAAATCAATTATGGTCACGGTTGATACGTCTGTGTTTGGTCGGCGCGAGCGAGATGTGCGTCGCGGGTTTACACTTCCACCGAAGATTGGTCTTGAAACTTTTATTGACGGTATTCGGCATCCGCGTTGGACATATAAATTTATTACAAACGAGCCGATTACGTTTTCTGCTGTTGCAGGTCGCAGTGATGTCGACGGCTCAAAGGCGATCAATTTGTCCGACTATGTCAATTCACAATTTGATCCAACATTGAGTTGGAAGGATCTTGAGTGGATTCGTGAAGAATCTGGTCTGCCGATCATGCTTAAGGGTATTCAATGCGTAGAAGACGCCAAGACTGCTGCATCGCTTGGCGTTGATGCGATCGCGTTATCAAATCATGGGGGGCGACAGCTTGATGGCGCACCTGCACCGATCGAGTTACTACCAAGCGTGATCGACGCAGTCGGCAATTCAATAGAAGTTCTTGTTGACGGTGGCGCCCGCCGTGGCTCAGACGTAGTTAAAGCTTGTGCACTCGGCGCAAGAGCAGTGATGTTTGGGCGTCCATACCTTTATGGATTAGGTGCAGCCGGTGAAATTGGTGTGCAATGGGCGCTTGATCACATCACAAGCGGCATTTCGCGCACGATGGCGCTGATTGGTGAAACTTCTATTAAGAACCTGTCAAGCGAAATTATCGTCAAGCGATAATTCGTACAACTAACTGAAACCTTTACTTCTTTGAAGTAGGTTCTTTCTTAACGACAGTCTTCTTGCGAGCGCCATAGCGTTTGTTGAAGCGCTCGACACGACCAGCAGAGTCAATGATTTTCATTTGGCCCGTGTAGAACGGGTGGCTCGCATTAGAAATATCTAACTGCACAAGCGGGTAGGTGTTACCGTCTTCCCAGACAACCGTCTTGGATGGATCAGCCTTCAAAGTTGATCGGGTCAAGAATCGATAGTTCGCCGAAGCGTCTTCGAAAACTACTGGTTGATAGTCGGGGTGGATGTCGGGTTTCATG
>JBILAG010000005.1:0-43446 GCA_044354345.1 Ilumatobacteraceae bacterium
GAAGATAATCGTCAAGGCGAGCGATGTTGATCGTGCGATTTTCATTTTTGGTGTTGTTCATCGCACGAATTAATCCGCGATAGTAGCGAACTTGGTTGAAACCATTTGCCTTTGGTTCGCAAAGTCCGACCATCTCAATTGCTGCACCTGCGGAGTCTTGACTGGCATTAGTTAAAAATGAAGCCTGCCCGCTGAACTCGCCGACGAGTGTGAAACCCGATGCTTCTGGCACATCAGTTTCTGAAAGGCACTTACGTTCTGTCGAACCCCAAACTTGATACACACGTTCGGCACCCTTTTTTTCGCGGGCGAGCATGCTGGTGAAACGTCTGGCTTGATCTGTGTCTTCAAGTAAACGCATTGTGCCAGAGTCAGAAACGACGCCAGTTTGCCTGGCGTTAAACAAACTCAACCAAACACTCATTTCTTGGTTTGGCGCTTCAAGAGGTGAGCGAGTGTTGCCGGTTGCACCTCCGTAATAGAAGTCGATAATTTGCTCCCACGACCAACCAGATGTCGTCGCCCAGCCGTACGCGCCGTATTGACTAAGCCCTCGACCGTGGCCAAATCCGCGACCATATACGACGATTCCGCCTGGCAGTTGCCCATCAGCGGCGTTTACCTGTTGCAGTGGCGTGACCGCAGCAATAAACATTGCCGAGCAAATAACAGAGCTGATACGTCTAGGTATTTTTTTGGGGATTATGCGCATACCGAACCAATACATCCTCGCAGAAGCATCAAGTCTAACTTGACCGACGAAACGACTTCAGGCTTTGTTAGCTAAGCAATTACTTCGGTAGCAGGAAGTGTGTCGCGTTGTTGCACGACGACACCAGCGAGAACAAAACTAATACCAATTAAATCTGTGATACTTGGCACTTGATCAAGAAAAACTAAACCAAATACTGTTGCAGTTACTGGTAGCAATGCAAGCAAAATAGAAAATCTTCTTACAGGGATTCTGCGCAATGTGTATTGATCAATTCCATATCCGATTGCGTTCGAAAGAATTCCAACTAAAAAACAAGTTGCCAGAATCCACGGGGCGCTAAATGCTGGTCCGCTTGTTGGTGCACCAAATGGTGCAATAAAAATCGCGCCGATTAACAAGCCAACTCCTAAGCCTGAGACACCGCGGTCAAAGCGCGCCACTTTTGCCCCAATGACGATGTATGCAGCCCACATAATTGATGCGAGAAAAATAAAAAATAAACCGACTGGTTCATTACCGAATTCAATTCCGGAAAGTATTAAGACACCAATTACGGCGCAAACCAGTGCAAGTGCGTTTCGACTCGTGCGAGTTCGAAGGGCAGCAACAGTGATTGGGCCAATAAATTCAATCGCTACACCTTTGCCAAGATCAAGATGCTGAATCGCTAAGTAGAAAAATAAATTCATTAGTGCGGTTGATATGCCGAACAGGCTGACTGAAATTAGTTCGTTCCGGGTCCAGCGTCCGCCACGACGCAAAGTCGGAATTGAAAAAATAATTAGCACTAGTGCTGCACCAATAACGCGAAGCCAAGCGACACTGGCGGGCGCCAAGTCATCAAACAATTGAACTGCGATTACAGCGCCGCAGTATTGACCGACTGCCGAGACGATGAATAGCGCCTCAGGTGGTGCAGTATTTGCAAAACGATTTAATCCGCGCGAGGCGGTACTAGAGCTCAATCGAAAAGATCTGGATCAGTACGGCAGATGTCTTGCCACATAGGTTGAAATTGCAACCAACCAGCAGCCGGAAACCCCGTCAATTGTTGCGTATAACTTGCATCTTCGTGAGAAATTAACTTTGGTTTACCAGCAGCCTCGGCCATTAACTGTGCTTGGCAATTTCGCTCCATCGTGATGAACCAAAATGCTGCAGCATCAACGGTTTCACCAACTGTTATTAGGCCGTGGTTTTGGTGGATCATGGCTTTGCCTTTTGGAAACTTAGCGGCGATTTCTTGCCCTGCGGCTACTTCAAATACCACAGCACCACCTTGTTCGGTGATCACTGTGTGATCTTCGTAGAAAGCACAAGAGTCTTGTGTGATTGGGTCAAGAAGTCGCCCAAGTGACGACCAAGACTTACCGTATGGCGAATGAGCGTGAGCAGCTGCAACGACATCTGGTCGAGCGTGATGAATCGCCGCATGAATACAAAATGCCGCACGGTTGACGGGCTGAGAACCGTAGACGACATCACCGTCATGATTGACGAGAATCAAATCACTAACAGACATGTAGCGAAAACTTTTTGCAAACGGGTTGACCCAAAAGTGATCGGTGAACTCTGGGTCGCGCACAGTGATATGCCCAGCAACGCCTTCGCCAAACCCAAGACGTCCGAAAATGCGCATTGCACCAGCAAGTTTTTCCTTTCGATGTTGTCGCTCTTGTGCGAGAGTCTCAAATACTGGTTGACTTAAACTCGCCACAACTTTTGGCGTTAGTTCGATGCCGTCAATTACTTTTTTCGTAGCTGATGATTGTTCAATGATTGCCATAACTTCAGGTTACGACAATGCAAGCAACGCAGCATTAACGAGTTGCTCGGGTAGCAAATCAAAAATGCCATATAGTTCGGCAATTGTGCCAGATTGACCAAATTCGTCAACACCAACCGGCACAGTTCGTGCCCCATAAACCGAGCCGAGCCAAGCAAGGCTATGACTCGCAGCATCTTGCACCGTAAGAATTGGCAGGCGTCGTTCGGACTCGTGCAACAGCAGTCCGAGATGACCGACATCACGGGTTGTGACCCCATGGCGGGTTGCGTTTTGCTGAGCAGTGCGCCAGCCACGGTAAATACGGTCAGGTGAACAAATGTCAATCACGACCGCGTTGACGCCTTCTAACTCGAGAATTTTTGCCGCTGCCAGTGCTTCTGGTACGACGCTGCCAGTTGCGGCGATAATCAAATCAGTTGGTTTGTCTGTGGGTTCGTGTAGTCGATATCCGCCCGCTAAAACATCTGCACGCAATGCGTTGGCACCACGCACCGCCAAAATATTTTCAAACGGTGTTTGATCAATCGGTCGCGTTGAGAGTCGCAAATACATGCTGTCGCCATCTGGCGTACCGAGTCGCTCAAGCCCGTTGCATAACAACCAATCAAGCGAGCGGGCATAACACGGTTCGGCATATGTCATATTCGGAAGTTCTATGCCGAGTGACGTTGTGACAGTGCTTTGATGCGCTCCACCTTCGGGTGCCAGGGTGACACCAGATGGAGTGCCGATCAAAATAAATCGCGCACCGTTGTATAAGGCATAAATCAACGCATCTAATCCACGACAAACAAATGGATCGTAGACGGTGCCAATTGGGAGTAGATGTTCGCCGTGCAGTTCATGACCAAGACCGAAAGCATGCAGAGCAAGAAATAAATTCATTTCGCTGAGACCTAGTTCGACGTGACGGCCCTGCGGTCCTTCGTTCCATCGTAATAATCGATCATCGCCTAAATAATTTGGTTTCTCGTCTGAGCTAAAGACGCCGAACTTATTTATCCATCCGCCTAAATTTGTGCTGACGCTGACGTCTGGTGAAGTCGTAACCATTCGTTCAGCAACCTCGGGGATTGCGCCAAGACCAGTTAACAGTCGACCAAAAACTTCCTGAGTTGACATTGGTTTCTTGCCAACTGCAATACTGACTTCGTTTGGAATATTCAGCACTGGTCTGTCAGGTAGTTCTTTATTGTTGATGTCGCCACCCACTGCGCGACAGACTCGATCTTCTTCGGTGTCACTGACGAACTGATCCCATTCAGTTTCAAGGGTCAAGCCGTTGCGTTTGCGTAAGTCGTCGATTTGAGTTTCAGAAAGTAGGGCCGCGTGGTTAAGTGGGTCACCAGCAATTGGCAAGCCCCAACCTTTGACTGTGTAGGCAAAAACAACACTCGGTTTGTCGGTAACCAGATCGCATTCGCGATAGGCGTCAAGCAGCATTTCTATGTCGTGACCACCCAGGTTTTGCACGAGGGGCGCTAGGTCGTCGTCTGAGATGTCATTGATAAATGCGGCAACTTCGGCAGGTGCACCGACCAAAAACTTTTCACGCAAGGCTGCACCGTACACGCTGAACAAACTTTGGTAACGCTCGTTTGACATATCGTCGATGTAATTGCGCAATGATTCGCCACCTGGCTGAGCAAATGCGGCCTGCAATTTATGTCCGTATTTTGCTTCGATTACATGCCATCCTGCATCAGCAAAAAAACCGGCAAGCTTTTTAATTTTCATGCCGGGCACAACTCGGTCAAGACTCTGTCTATTGGCGTCAACTATCCACATCACATTGCCGAGACCTTGAAGTGACGGGTCAGCAATTGCTTCCCAAATATTTCCTTCGTCTAGTTCGGCATCGCCAACGAGTGCGATAAAACGCGCTGCTGGTCGTGGCGAGAAATGTGCGTCGACATATCGGCGAACCATTGCTGCAAACAACGGCGCAACAGCACCGAGCCCAACAGAGCCGGTTGAGAAATCAGCAACATCGGGATCTTTTGTTCGACTCGGATAACTCTGCAAGCCGCCGAGAGTGCGCAGTCGTTTTAGATACGACCTGTCAAGTTCGCCGGTGAGATATTTGATCGCATGAAATATTGGTGAAGCGTGCGGTTTGACAGCAACTTTGTCGTCACCATTTAAGTGACCGAACCACAGCGAAGTCATGATGCTTACGACTGAAGCACTGCTGGCCATATGTCCGCCAACTTTTACATTGAATTCGCCGTCGCGTCCGCCGGGCGCGGGGGGTATCTCGCGTTCGCGGTTGGCATAGTCAACCATCCGAACTGCGAGCCAGAGAACTCTTTGTTGGATTCTTTCGAGCACTTGAATGTCAGCGAGATTCTCATTACCAACGATGTTTTCGCTCATCGGTTAATTATGGCTTATCGTGAAGGTTGTGACCATCTCACGCGAGTTGAAACCTGTTGAACTGGCAGCCCCAGTGGCGGCATATGCGCATGGCGTACATGTGCCAGCGGGTTCGGAACTCATATTCACATCCGGGGTGGTGCCGACAAAGCGTGACGGCAGTGTGCCCGTGACTATCGGCGAGCAGGCAAGTGTCGTTTGGCAAAATATTTCAGCGATTTTGGCAGAAGGATCAATGACGTTTAACGATGTGGTTTCGGTGACGACTTATGTCGTGAATTCGCCAGAACTTGGCGATCAGTTGAAAATAGTGATGGCGGCGCGAGATCTTGCACTGGCTGGGCATCGCGCAGCGAGCACACTCGTAACTGTGCCTGCACTTGCCCGACCCGAATGGCTGGTCGAGATCTCCGTGGTCGCAGCAAGGCAGCCGAACTCGTAACCTTTACGACAAGTATGAACATAAAAAATCAAAGCGATAAAAACTCGGCGAACAAGAAAACTACCGACTCCGGAATTGAAGTAGAAGCTCTCTACACAAGTGATTCTTTGAAGGGTTTTGATGAAAAGGCGCTTGTCGGTCTGCCAGGTGAGGCGCCGTATACGCGGGGCATTTATCCGACGATGCATCGTGATCGTTTATGGACTATGCGTCAATATGCGGGCTTTGGTACAGCAGCCGATACGAACGAGCGATTTAAGTTTTTGCTAAATGCTGGTCAGACAGGTTTATCGTGTGCGTTCGATCTGCCAACACAAATGGGCTACGACAGCGATCACCCACGTGCGGCTGGTGAAGTTGGCAAAGTTGGTGTGGCGATTGATTCGATCGAAGACATGCGCGTGTTGCTGGCTGATTTGCCGCTCGACAAAGTGACGACATCAATGACGATTAATTCGACGGCGTCTGTATTGTTGCTTCTTTATGAACTAGTTGCCGAAGAACGTGGTGTTAAGTCAACCGAAATTTCTGGAACAATTCAAAATGATTTGTTGAAAGAATATATTGCTCGCGGTACATATATTTATCCGCCGCGTCCGTCGATGCGAATCATCACGGATATTTTCGCCTATTGCGCCAAGCATGTTCCGAAGTGGAACACAATTTCGATTTCCGGCTATCACATTCGTGAGGCGGGCTCGACTGCGGTTCAAGAACTTGCGTTTACTTTGTCAAACGCGATTGCCTATGTGCAGGCTGCTGTTGATTCGGGGCTTGATGTCGACGATTTTGCACCAAGACTTAGTTTCTTTTGGAACGGTCATAATAATTTCTTTGAAGAGGTCGCAAAGTTTCGTGCTAGTCGTCGAATGTGGCACACGATCATGACACAGAGGTTTGGTGCGAAAAACCCGGCAAGTGCCCTGATGCGATTTCACACCCAAACTGGTGGTTCGACGCTTACGGCACAGCAGCCGCAAAACAATATTGTGCGAGTTGCCGTGCAAAGTATGGCTGCCGTACTTGGCGGAACACAAAGTTTGCATACCAATGGCTTTGATGAAGCATTAAGTTTGCCGACCGAAGATGCAGCCCGAATCGCTTTGCGCACGCAACAAATCATTGGCTACGAAAGCGGAATCACTGACACGCCTGATCCGCTCGCTGGTTCGTATTACGTCGAGTCGTTGACCAACGAAGTTGAGCGCTTGGCGTGGGAGTACATCGAGCAGATCGAAGCAATGGGTGGGGCAGTGCAAGCAATTGAGTCTGGGTTTCAGATGGGCGAAATTGAAGAGTCGGCCTACTCTTATACGAAATCAATTGATGACGGTTCGCGAGTGGTGGTTGGTGTAAATAAATTTGAAGTAGACAACGATGTGCGACCAACGCCGACAAAAGTTGACCCAGAACTTGAGCGTAATCAAATTGCGAGAGTGGCAAAATTGCGTGCAACACGAAACCAGAGCGATGTCACGGCTGCGCTTGCAAAATTAAAAGATTCGGCACTCAAAAGCGATAATGTTTTGTATCCGATGAAAGACGCATTGCGGGCAAATGCCACATTGGGTGAAGTGAGCGATGTTTTACGCGAAGTCTTTGGCGTCTACCAGCCAAGTTAACTAGAAGTCTTATTTAGAAATTGTTTTTAGTTTTGCTGGCGGTCGTTCGATCGCTGGTGCTTGGCGTTGTGGATAACCGAGATAGATCATCGCCGTTATATGTGTGCCCGGCTTGAATTCGCAGAAATTTACAATGTCATCGTTGACGCCCTTAGGGCAGCTCGACCAAAAACTGGCTAAGCCGAGCGATGTTGCACCGAGCAAAATATTTTGAATTCCCGCTGAAACTGCATCGCGGTTTTCTTCTGTGCGCAATTGGGTGTCACCAGATTCTGTTCCGACTATCAAAATTACTGGCGCGCGCTGAAACTTGGTGCGTGCTTTGGCTACTTTTTCTGGCTTATCGCCGTCGCGCGCCATTGCATCTGCGGTGCAATTACTTAAGCGTTCGCGAGCGTCGCCAGTTACGGCGGCAAACATCCACGGAAAAGTCAGTTTGTGGTTCGGCGCCCACATTGCGAGTTCGCAAAGTTTTTCGACGACACCAGCATCAAGTGCTCGATCTTTGTCAACCATCATGTCAGTGCGCCGCTCACGCACAAGTTCTCTCAATTCCTCAAATTTCATATTGATTGCGCTTTAGTTTTTGTGGAGGGCAGAATTTAGGCCGCCCCATGAGCCTGTGCGTTGTGATGCTTCGACGGCGCCAGTTTGGCTATTGCGTCGAAACAGCAAATTGTTAGCACCAGAAAGTTCGCGCGCTTTAACAACGGTCGCATCAGGAAGTTTTACCAAAGTGCCGCCAGTGACATAAAGGCCAGCTTCGATAATGCAGTCATCGCCGAGGCTGATGCCAAGCCCACTGTTTGCTCCGAGCAGACAACGTTTGCCGACACGAATAACTTCTTTGCCACCACCGGAAAGTGTTCCCATAATTGATGCGCCACCACCGATGTCAGATCCGTCGTCAACGACGACGCCAGCAGAGATACGACCTTCGACCATTGAAGCGCCAAGTGTGCCGGCGTTGAAGTTGCAGAAACCTTCATGCATCACAGTTGTGCCTGCCGAAAGGTGAGCACCGAGACGCACACGTGAAGCGTCGGCGATGCGCACACCACTTGGCACTACATAATCGGTCATCCGAGGAAACTTGTCAACACCGTGAACTGTTATGTGGTCGCCGTTGCGTCGCATGTTGAAAGTGACTTCGTCGATTACGTCGACCGGGACGGCACCAAGTGATGTCCATGCAACATTTGTTAGCAAACCAAATATCCCGTCAAGATTCATCGAATTCGGCAGCGCCAAACGATGAGACATCAAATGCAGTCTTAAATATGCATCGGATGCGTCGCGCGGCGCAACACTCGTATCAATTGAAATATTTACTGGAACAATGCCAACACCACGACGCGGGTCGGTGTGACTATCGGGCAGCGATGACAAAAATTCTTCGGGCGCACGTTCGCCCCAGCCAAGTCGTCTGAAGTAGACATCAAGTACAGCGTCATTTGGCGCAACCGTGGCGATGCCAACACCCCAAGCGAGTTTTGTGGTGCTCATTGTTCGAACACCTCAGGTCGCAATGTCGGAAACAGAATCACATCTCTAATACTTGAAGCACCACTGAGAAGCATCACGAGTCGATCAATGCCGATACCGAGCCCACCAGTTGGTGGCAGACCGTATTCGAGTGCGCGTAAATAATCTTCATCAATTGTTCCGGCTTCGAGATTGCCGGCTGCTTTTGATTTTGCTTCTTCTGCAAATCTTTCACGCTGTTCGATTGGATCATTTAGTTCGCTGAAGCCATTAGCAAGTTCATGCGTTCCAACAAATAATTCAAATCGCTCAGTCAAGAACGGATCATCTCTGTCAACACGGGCAAGTGGCGAAATTTCGACCGGATGACCAGTCACAAATGTTGGCTTGATCAAAGTCGACTCAGACTTTTCAGCAAAAATTTCTTCAATAATACGCCCTGGGCCCCAACGCGTTTCGGTATGGATGCTGTGTTTCTTTGCAATCGCGCGCAACGCATCAACCGGCATTGACGGATGAACTTTTTCTCCGACGGCTTCGCTGGCAAGATCAATCATCCGCACGCGACGCCAAGGTTCGGCAAGATCAAATTCGGTGCCACGGATATTGACGATCGTCGTGCCAAGTGCATCGCGAGCAGCATTACGAATCAACACTTCGGTCAAATCCATAACGTCGGTGTGATCGGCAAAAGCTTGGTATGACTCCATCATTGTGAACTCAGGATTGTGCCGTGTTGAGACCCCTTCGTTGCGAAATACTCGACCGATCTCAAATACGCGCTCCATGCCACCAACAATCAATCGCTTCAGGTGAAGTTCGAGTGCGATTCGCAAAAACAACTGCATGTCAAGTGTGTTGTGATGAGTAATAAACGGCCGAGCGTGCGCTCCGCCAGCCTCCATATGCAGCACGGGAGTTTCAACTTCAATGTATTCACGCTCGCTCAGAGTTCGTCTGAAACTTGAAATGGTTGCGTGTCGTACTTCGAATACGCGACGCGCTTCGTCGTTGACAATTAAGTCGGCATAGCGCTGACGGTAACGAGTATCGATGTCTGTTAGCCCATGAAATTTGTCAGGCAGCGGCCGAAGCGATTTTGAAAGTAAATCTACTGACGAAACTTTGACGGACAATTCGCCTTTTCGCGTTGTCATTATTAAGCCATAAGCACCGACCCAGTCGCCAAGATCAAGATTATTGATTACGTCAAACTGAGTATCACCGACGACTGACTTAGAGACAAATAATTGAATTTCTGCACTGCGGTCACGGATCGTAACAAAAATTAGCTTTCCTTGATCTCGCTTAAGCATGATGCGCCCCGCGACCGAAACAGATTCTTCGGTTTCATTGCCAGGCTCGAGGGGTGCAAACTTGTCGCGTAATTCACCAAGTGTGTGGCTCCGATCAAAACGATATGGATAAGGATTAACGCCAGTCGTTTTCAATTCGTCAATTGCCGAAAGTCTGCGAGTTCGCTCAGCTTGAAAGCCAGATCGATTGTCAGTGATTTGGCCCGTTTCTTGGCTGGTGCCTTGATGCTCGTTACTGTTTTCGGTTGTCACATTGCTCGCTTCATTAAAAATAGATAGTCGCTATTGTAATTCGTTCAGGCCGAAGCAACAGGGGCGAATTATCTGTTACCAATAACTATTCAATAACGAGCAGAACATCGCCAGCACCAACTGTGTCACCGGCTTTGCAACTAATTTTCTTAATTGTCCCTGCTTTGTCCGCCTGAATTTGGTTCTCCATTTTCATTGCTTCAAGCACTAAAACTGCTTCGCCTTCTGCCACAACTTGGCCCTCAGCTACGAGCAACTTAATCACTGTGCCTTGCATTGGCGCCGTGACCGTGCCACTTGCGGCTGTTGCAGACTGACTTGCGCTGCGAGATGCTGATCTAGTTTTCGCACCTGGCGAACCGCTAACGGCACCTGCAAATGGTGGCACCCAAACTTTGACATCAAATCGTTTACCGTTGACTTCGACAACGGTGTTTTTTTCAACGAGACCGTCACCGTTGGCCTGTGTCTCACCAGTTGTTGAAATAATTTTCGATAAATCCAAAGTATCTTCAACCCACTTTGTTGAATGTTTAGTTGCGGCAAAATCTGGATGGCGTAAAATCGCGAGATCAGCTTGAATCGTCGTATGTAGACCTTCAATCTTTGTTTCTTCTAGCGCTCGAATTGTTCGCGCAATCGCAGTTTCGCGATCTTTGCCCCAAACAATTAACTTTCCAATTAGGTTGTCGTAGTACTGACTGACTGTGTCGCCAGATTCATAGCCACCGTCGAATCGAACACCAAAACCATCAGGTGTAGTGAGTTTTGTAATCGTGCCAGGCGATGGCAAGAACTTTCCGGCTGTTGGGTTCTCGGCATTGATTCGTACTTCTATTGCATGACCACGACGAGCCGCCAAAACTAGCTCTTGTGTCATCGGCAATTTCTCACCAGAAGCGACTCGAATTTGCCACTCAACCAGGTCAATACCAGTAATCAGTTCTGTAACTGGGTGCTCAACCTGTAGTCGAGTATTCATTTCTAAAAAGAAAAATTCTTCATCCTGATAAATAAATTCAACAGTTCCGGCATTGAAGTAGCCAACTGCCTTTGCTGCCTTTACTGCGGCAGCGCCCATTTCTTCTTCTACGCCGTCTGGTAGCGCTGGTGCTGGAGCCTCTTCGATTAATTTTTGGTGGCGTCGTTGCGCCGAGCAGTCACGTGATGAAACCCATACGACGTTGCCGTGGGTGTCACCAACAAGTTGAATTTCAATATGCCGTGGCCACGAGAGATATTTCTCAACATAAATTTCATCGCGACCGAAAAAAGCTTTCGATTCACGTTGTGCTGAATCCATTGCTTCTTGCACGCTCTTTTCGTCGTGCACTACTTTCATACCGCGACCGCCACCGCCGAAGGCAGCTTTTATCGCAACTGGCCAGCCATGGCTTTTGCCGAACGCCAAAATCTCGTCGGCGCTCTTTAAAAATTCTGTCGTGCCGGGCACGATTGGTGCACCCCCGCGAAGTGCCGCTTTACGTGAAGATACTTTGTCTCCCATTTCGACTATCGCCGCTGGTGGGGGTCCGATAAATGCCACGCCCATATCTGTAATTGTTTTTGCAAAATCAGCGTTCTCGCTAAAGAAGCCATAACCAGGGTGAACGGCGTCGGCGCCACTTAGTTTAATCGCTTCAATAATCGCATCCGTTTTTAGATAACTCTCAGCGGCAGTCGTTCCGCCCAGAGCAAATGCTTCGTCAGCAAGTCGCACGTGTAACGCATTGCGGTCAAGCTCGCTATACACGGCGACCGTAGCGATGCCCATTTCGCGAGCGGTGCGGATTACTCGTACTGCAATTTCGCCTCGGTTGGCGATAAGGATTTTCTTTAACACGGGTTACTATTCTCGCTGATGACAAGCACCGATTACAACTGGCCTGAGAATTGGTTTGTGCGCAGGGTGTTGGAGACTGGCAGTACAAATACAGATTTATATGCCGATGCCCTTGCTGGTGCGTCGAGCCACAGCGTTTTGATGGCCGATAATCAGACTGCTGGTCGCGGTCGACTTGACCGTACTTGGGAAGCAAAGCCAGGTAGGAATCTTCTTGTCTCGCTTTTATTTCGGAGTGAAGCAAATTTGCTTGCTACTTGGCCCCGAATTGTCGCACTTGCTGCGGCTGAAGCGTGCCAAAAACTATTTTTAAGTGGTCGGCTAAACGTCTCCACTGCGCCAACAATTAGTTTGAAGTGGCCAAATGACCTACTAATAGGCAATCGTAAACTTGGCGGCATGTTGAGCGTCGGCGATCAACAAAAACAATTTGTTGTTGTAGGCATCGGTATCAATGTTGGCTGGGCACCAAAAGAGGCTGTTTCGCTAAGCGAGTTTTTCATCGATAAGTCGCCGAGCTCGGTTGAGTTACTCGAAAACATGTTGGGTGAAATAACTCAAATTGAAAAATTGAGTTTGACAAAACAACACGAAAAGTATGTCGCGCTACTAGCAACACTTGGCAAAACAGTAAGAGTTGAGTTAACAAACGGTGCAGTGATCACTGGTCAAGCCCAAGATTTAGACATTGAAGGTCGATTGGTGGTCGTTGGTGCGGGCGATAATTCGGTGCGGCACGTTATTGACACTGGTGATGTAGTGCACCTTCGCAACGCCGATCACGGCTAACTTTGAAATCGCATGTCGCGATCAAAAACCAAGAATAAGCGCAGATTTAGAAAGCGAATCGCTTTCACTCTATTTTTGGTTTTCAGCAGTCTTGGTGCGCTACAAATTGTCGCAGCAACAAAATCTCAGTTAGCCACTGTTAGACGAGACATTGTCGCATCGTCGGCGTTATCTGCGCCAAGCGCTGGGTTCGAAAATTATTTGCTCGTTGGCTCAGACTCGCGAGAAGGAGCAGACCCTAATGATGCTGATTTCGCGACAATCGGAGGCGAAGGTGAAGTTTCTGGGCGCCGAAGTGACACTCTGATGATTTTTCATTACGACATTGCAACTGGTGCTGGCGCACTAATTTCGTTTCCGCGCGATTTGTGGGTCAAATTAGGTGATGGTCAAAAGGCTGGTCGAATCAATTCTGCGTACCAGTTAGGCACCGATGTGCTCGTGCGCACAATGCAGACCGAGTTCGGTATACCGATTCATCATTATTTAGAAATTGACTTTCAAGGATTCAAGGGACTCGTCAATTCAATTGGCGGAGTGCAAATTTGTACGCAATTTCCGTCGCGCGATAAACACACAGGGTTCTTTATGCCGGGTGGGTGTCACAACTTAGATGGTGTGCGTGCCTTGGCGTTTGCGCGCAGTCGATTTTTCGAAACGAAAGTTAAAAACAAGTGGCAGATTGATGGCTCATCTGACATCGGTCGCGGAAAAAGGCAGCGTCAATTCATTGCCTCAATGTTGAATTCGTCGCTCAATCGTGTGGTCTCTAATCCATTTTCTGTGTCAAGTGCATTTGCTGGCGCCACTAAAGCAATCATTATTGATGAGAATCTTGAATTAACCGAATTTGCCAAAAAGATTAAGCCAGCCGCCCAAGGCGCGATCAGCAGATACTCGCTCGCGGTTTATGGCGATCAAGTTGGCGAAGATTCTGTGTTGCGCGTAGCTAAAGATGCGGCTTCGGTGCTCGCATTTTTTGGCGGCACAGGCCCGGCCCCAGAAGTACCTAATGAGAACTAGTAAACGAGAACTAGAAATTTAAGCGGTTCTTGCCTTGGCGGCAAGTGGCGAGAATTCAGCACTCGTTACTGGCGCGCCAATTTTGTTGCCTTGCACAAAATCACAGCCCAAAAGTTTCAAGCGTTGAGATTGATCTTCTGTGGTTACCCATTCTGCAACAACAGACATATTCAATGAGTGAGCAAGTTGAATCACTGAGCGCACGATTGGGTCATCATTGCCTTGCGAACCGATGTCGCGGATAAATGTGCCATCAAGCTTTAAGTAGTCAGCAGGAAAGTTACGCAAGTTGACGAGTGACGAAAACCCGGTACCGAAGTCATCAATTGCAAGTTTGATGCCGAGACGCCTTAACGCATTCAGAGTGCGCATCACGCCACCTTTGTCATCAAGCAAAGTTGATTCAGTGACTTCGAGGTCAACTTGATGCGGCTCAAGTTTGGCATCACGCAACGATGCCATTGTCCGTTCAACAAATGTTGCATCGCGAAGTTGCCTTGCTGAAACATTGATGTGCATTACAAAAGAACTATCAATTGACTTTGCATCTAGCCATTGGCGCATATCTGCGCATGCTTGACGACCAACCCAATCGCCAATTGGTCCGATCAAACCAGACTCTTCAGCCAAAGAAAGAAAGACTGGCGGTGTTAGTACTCCGCGTTCTGGATGTTGCCAACGCAACAATGCCTCTGCCCCAGCAATGCGGCCAGTGTGTGTTGAAACAATTGGCTGGTAGACCAAAAATAGTTGATTAGTAGCCAGTGCACGTTCGAGTTGCGCACTTAGTGAACTTCGCTCACGAGCGTTGGCGCTCATTTCTTCGTTATACATTTCGCACCGGCCACGGCCGCGTTGTTTAGCGAGATACATCGCGCTGTCGGCATGATGCAGCAAAGTGACAGCGGCATCGGCACTAGACATCTCTTCAAGTAGCGAAGCGCTAGCCATTGCGATCCCGATACTTGCACTGGTTGTAATTTCGAATCCTTGCAATATTTGTTCACCGGTGACTGATGTTCTCATGCGATTGGCAACATCCATTGCGACTTGTTCGTCGCCAAGACCATCGCAAAGAATCACAAATTCATCGCCACCTATCCGCGCCACAACATCTGACGGTCGAGTCGCACTGACAAGACGCTTAGACATGTTGACGATCAGCTGGTCGCCAACTGAGTGTCCGATTGTGTCATTGACATCTTTGAGTTTGTCTAGGTCGACAAATAAAACGGTTACGCCCCGCTTTAAAGTTCTTGAGCGATCAAGTGCCTCCGCAAGTTTGCGTAGAAATAAAACACGGTTTGGTAGACCAGTAAGTGCATCGTGGGTGGCTTGACGCTGCAACTCATCTTGTGTTTGTTTTGATTCAGTTATGTCGCGAGCAATTGACGAATAATGTTCAATCGCACCTTGCGAGTCGCGGACGATTTGAAGTACGACATCCAGTGTGCGCATGATTCCGTCTGCGCTGCGAAACCCGACCTCTCCTTGCCAACGGTTTGAAGTTGTACCAGTTGTAATCTCGCGCGGTAACTGATCACGAATCGCTTGAATAAAAGTTTGGATCGCCGCGTCGCTATTTGGTGGCGTCTCATTTATCCCAACAAGTTGTTGTGCGTAGTCGTTCGCAAACATCAACGCACCGTT
Organism: Ilumatobacteraceae bacterium; assembly: GCA_044354345.1. Lineage (GTDB taxonomy): Bacteria > Actinomycetota > Acidimicrobiia > Acidimicrobiales > Ilumatobacteraceae > BACL27. The sequence goes on from JBILAG010000005.1 coordinate 15,303, forward strand.
GCGATCAAATACCAAAACGGCATCGTGCGATGCATCAAGTAAGCCAATTAATTGTTCACTTAACATTCGTCGAGCAACTGCTTGCGTCACATCGTGGGCTGTGCCGATATAACTAGTCACGGCGCCAGCATTATTTTTTTGCGCTTGCGTTGAAATTAAAATCCACATCGCTTCACCATCTGGTTTCCACAGACGAAACTCAAAATTAAATGGTGTCTGAGTTTCTTTAGCGAGTTGCCAAGCGCGTTCGGCAGCCGTTCGTTCTTGTGGTTGCGCGTTCACCCACGGTGCTGTTCCAACCACAAGCGGTGTTGCAGCTAGTGCAAGCGTTCTAAAAGCGTCATTGGCAGCAACCAGCCGACCATCCGTATCTGTCTCAAAAAGTGAGATCGGCAAAGCCGTCAGGAGGGAAGCGATGTTCTGATCTATGCCTCAATCATTGCACGCAGGGCGTGTGTTATGGGGTTTGGGCGTAGAACCGAGTTTCAGCCGAATCGAAGGCGCTTGATTGAATTGCCTCGTAAAGCAAGCGTGAGTCAGTCAAAGACTTTGGGTCTGGCTCGAACTCAAGCATTTGGTCGAGCGCGTATGCGACAAGCAAATATTCATGCATTTCGCCACCCGTGGCGCATGGTCCGCTGTAGCCAGAGTTGATTTTGCTGCCATTTGTGGTTGCGCCAACAATTGCGCCATCAGGTGTCCCACCTTCTTGTATTGAAGTTTCGTTAGGACTGATGTTCGCCATCACCCAAAGTGGTTTTTCAGGTGCAGCCAGGTCGATCAATGTGATCGCCAAACTTTTTGCGTCAATTGAAGTGTTTGAAATCTCGAGTGATGGCGAAATATTCGCGCCGTCACAAGTGTGTCGCGAGTCAATCGCGCCACCATCAAGCCACGTGCCGGTCACCGTAAAAATCTCCTGCAAGCTTGAATCTTGTGCGGCAGGTGTCGTCTCGGCGGTGGTCTCAACGATTTCTATCGATTCACCTTGTCCTGAGCCCGGTGCCCGCAGTTCACGGCCATCGGTTGAACAAGAAGTAATTGCAACAGTGGCAACGCAAAGCAAGAAAATTGCGCCACGGCTACTTGCTAGTTGATTAGTTTTTGCGATCATTGAACTGTATTTACGATATCGCAGTGTTTACGGCATCGCTGTATTCAATAGAGATCACTATCCTGCTTGAGATGAGAAAAGCAATTTCGCCTGAATCACCACGTCATGATTTAGACGGCAACGAGTTGTGCGCACTAACAGTGCACGCTCACCCTGATGATGAAGCCTCTAAGGGCGCGCCAACTTTCGCGATGTACGGCGAGACCGGAGTTCGAACAGTGCTGGTGTGTTGCACGGGTGGAGAAGAAGGCGATCTAAATAATCCGGCGCTGAAAGAACCCGGAATGCCGTTTCATGGGCTGGATGAAGTTGCTCAACAAAAATTAATGGAGTCTGTGCGTCCTATTGAACTTGCCAAGAGTGTTGAAATAATTGGATTCAACAAATTGCACATGCTTGGTTATCGCGATTCAGGAATGGATCAGAGTCCAAAAAATTTGAACCCCGCATGTTTTCATATGGCAGATATGGATGAAGCCACTGGTCGGCTAGTCAAACTTATTCGAACCGAAAAGCCTCACGTGATTGTCACCTATAACGACGACCATCGTGGATATCCGCATCCTGATCATGTCAAAGTGCATGAGATAAGTATTAGAGCATTTGACCGTGCAGGTGACCCAAGTTGGTACCCAGACGCAGGGGCAGCTTGGCAACCGTTGAAAATGTATTACTCGGTTTGGTCGCGCTCACGTTTGACAGCTGTGCACGAGGCACTGTTGAGATTGCGTGGTTCGTCGCCGTATGACGAAGATTGGTTTAGTCGACCGAACATGGACGATCGAATTACAACCAAAATCAGAATTGAGAATTATTTTTGGGCGCGGTCTGGGTCATTAAGAGCACACGCCACGCAAGTTGACGAGAACGAACCGTTCTGGTTTGGACTCAGCGACGAAGAACTTGCTGAGGTCTATCCATTTGAAGATTGGATTTTGGCTAAATCTTGTCTCGAGAATTATTCACCAGATGTGCAACATCTTGAAGATGATTTATTCGCCGGGATAAAACAGAGAACTAGTTAGCTAGTTAGCTAGTTAGTTAGTTAGCTAGTTAGCTAGCTAGTTCGCATTAGCGAACGCAACTCGCGAAAACCGATCATCGTTGCACCACTTGCCGTGATCGCGTCTCGAATTTCTTGATCATTGACTGCAAGTTCGTAATCGTCCACCCAGCTTTGTGCGATTTCGCCAAGCGCTCGAACTTCTGGTGTGTCGATACAAGGTTGAATATGAATCTCAGTCACACCCGCGTGCAGCGTGTCTAGCGCTCGAAGAACTCTTTGGCGACTTCCGTAACGCCAGTCGTGATCAAAAAAATCTGGAAACACAACACCCTCTTCAAGTGCGAGTTTTCGAAATGGAAACCCAGCTTGTTCTTCGTTGATTGAACTCGGCAACCTAAGTGGTAGACGAAATTCAACAGCGAGTTCAAGGTAAATATCAAAAAACTCAGGGCGTAAAGTGATCGCCGTTAAATGTGGTGCAAGGTGGGTTGGGTCAAGCCCCCATGCGATAGCTCGTTCAATTTGTGCGCGGCATTCTCGCAAAACTTCGGCAGGGTCGGCGTGCTCCCAGAGGTCATCTATCGTGCGCGGAAACCCACCTTCGCCCGAAGACAGCGACGGAGAATTAGTGATCGATCCCCAGCGATAATTCGCATGCTCAGCATTCAGCGTGAGGTGTACACCGATGTCTTCGCCGTTGTAGCAATTTATTGCATGACGTGCCCACGGCGCCGGCACCATTAGCGAAGCGCAAGTTGCCACGCCCTTATTGAGTGAGTCGTAAACGCCAACATTTGCCGCATGAAATGCGCCAAGATCATCACAACTTAAAATAACGAGACGTGCGTGAGGCGAATGCCCGAGCTGCTCTACCAAACTTTTTTTCGGAGCCGTCACGGTTTCACGCTACCGCTGGCTCGATATGCCTAACATCGCAGCCATAAACCAATTTGATTTTTGCGAGCAGCAGTTTCGATTGAAGCAAAGTTGGCGGTGAATGCCGTATTTGGAGCGATGTTCATCGTTCGAGCAAAACCAAGTCGCAGCATCTCTTGATTGAAGAACGTGCCATCTAACAGATACAGATAAACGAGCAGCCGCTGATATCGGTCGCGCGCCTCAACATCGCGTTGCACACGAACTTGAGTCTGAGGTTTTAGTACCGAATGTGTGAATGCTGAAGCTTCAGGCCCAAAGCACTCAACAGGTTTTGTCGGATGAACTGTTTCCGGCGTGTCTACTCCAATTAATCGCACAGTCTCAATTGCGCCTTGTAATCGCAAAATAATTGTGTCGCCGTCTATAACTCTGATCACACTTGCGACATCACTCGGCAACTTCTGTTGGCCAACGCACGAAGAACCGCAGTACGACACAATTGCCAAAAATAGAAAGAGTTTCAAAACACGATGTTTCACAAACCGATGTGTGACACAAATTGCGATTATGGTTGGCAGATATGGAAAAGCCTTCAGAATTTGGATTAGGTCGAGTTGGCATCTGGACATCAGCACTTGATTTGCAACCGATGTCTAAAGCAAAAGAAACAGTAATTGAACTTGAAGAACTTGGTTTTCGTTGCATCTGGGTGCCAGAGGCAGTTCTTCGAGAACCGTTTGCATCTTGTGGGGTATTGCTTGAGGCGACAAAAAAAATCACATTGGCTACTGGCATCGCTTCGATGTATGCACGAAGTGCCGCAACGATGAATGCTGGTTGGAAAACACTTACAGAATCATTTGGAAATCGTTTTCTTCTAGGGATCGGTGCAAGCCATCAGCACCTGGTTGAAAAACTTCACAAAACTAGTTACGACAAACCGTATTCGGCGATGGTCGAATATTTGACAGCAATGGATAACGCGTTATTTTTTGGTGCTGCGCCGACTGTTGCGCCACGAAGAGTATTAGCCGCACTCGGCCCAAAGATGCTGAAACTTTCGGCAGAGATGGGTATCGGTGCTCACCCGTATTTCGTGCCGGTTGAACACACGAGTTTTGCAAGACAGATTCTCGGACCAGACGCATTGCTCGCACCTGAACTCGCTGTCGTATTCGACACAAATCCGCAGACAGCGCGCGAAACCGCAAGAAAATTTATGTTGACGTACAACCGATTGCCGAACTACGCAAATAATTTGTTGCGACTTGGTTGGAAGCAAGAAGATATTGCCGGACCAGACAAGTTGCCCAGTGATGCGATGGTTGATGCAATTGTTGCCTGGGGCACACTCGAGACGATCACAGATCGAATCAAGGCGCATCTTGAAGCGGGTGCTTCGCACGTATCAGTGCAAGTTCTTGTTGCCGATCAGCTCGAGTTGCCAATGAGCCAGTGGCGCGAACTTTCGACGGTGCTAGCGAGTTTCGGCTAGCGCGAGATTAACGGGAAGCATTCGTCACTTAATAAATCGCCTGGCCGCAGCGAATTCGGTTCGAGTGGTGGTGAAGTCTTCCATGGGCGAGTCGCCCAAACTGCATTTGCGTCAACGTATCGAAAACTAATAACGCGGCGGCGGCCTTCGTAGTCAGTGGTCGCTGGGGCGCTGTGTAGCGTTCGAAAATGAAACGCGACGATGTCACCTGGCATCGCCGCAAAACTTTCAATGTCTGTTGATTCGTCAAGTATTTGTGGTTCAGGAAATTGTTCGTAACCGCGAGCATCGTTGACATATGAGGTTTGATCGACAAACCTTCGTGGAATAAAATTTTTGTCGAAGTCTCGTCGCGATTTTATTATACGCAACGCAATTTTTTCAGGAATTGGATCAAGCGGTACCCACAAACTCACATTGTTGTTTGAATTGACGCCGTAGTACGGGTCGTCGTTGTGCCAGGGCGTGACCTGGTTGTTGCCGGCTTCTTTGACTAAAACGTGTTCGTGAAAGAAACGACCTGAAGTCGTCTGCATTAGTTCAAGTGCAATTTGGGCAAGCGCGCCAGTTAACGCGTGTTTTTTGTAAGCGTCAAATCGCGTCCAGTTTACATAGTCGTCAAAAAACCGTCCCTGCTTCGAGTTGGCCGCATATTCGTTAGCCCATGGTCCGGGTGATTGCATGTTTTGTTCAACTGCAATTGCAAGTTCGCCAAGCACCTGATCGTCGAGAACACTTCGCAACACGACAGCTCCGTCGCGTCGATATTTTTCTACATCGTCCTCGGCGACTAAATTATTGTTCACGTTCTAGTTTCAGACACCAAGTGTTCGAAGTTGAAGTTTGCGCATTCCGGCAAGCCAGCGCTGATGCTCGGTTGCTTTCTTGGCGACAAATTGCGCGACTTCAGGATGTGGCAAAATCAAAAAAGTTTCTTCACGAAGTGTTGCAACTACAATTTCGGCGACTTGCTGTGGTTCGAGCACGACACCCGAAGCTCGCACAACATTGCCGTTGTCGGCAGCTGTTGCTTCATCTGAGCGTCGCAACATATTTGTGTTGACACCTTGCGGGCACAAGCAACTCACGCGCAGCCCACGATTACCGTAAGTAATCGAAAGCCATTCGGCAAACGCAAGTGCGGCATGTTTCGTCAGTGAATACGGGGCAGAGCCAATAGCGGTAAGCAAACCTGCAGCCGACGCGGTGCTAACAAAATATCCATGACCAGCAGCGAGCCAATCGTCAATCAAATATTTCACAGCCCATCGGTGGGCATGCACATTGATCGCAAAAGATGTTTCCCATGAGTCTTCGGTAGTTGTGAGATCGGTGCCCATCGCCACACCAGCATTTGCATAAAACAAATCGACAAATCCTAAAAATTGTTTTGACTTCGCAACCAAATCTGCATTCGCATGTTCGGTAGATAAGTCACACGCAACAGCGAAAGCCGAATTCGGTCGCTTGGCGTTTAGTTGCGTAACTATTTCATCCAAAAGTTCTTGGTCGCGATCAGCCAAAACGACCCGAGCACCCTGGCTATGAAATGCTTCAGCGACTGCTTTACCGATGCCGTTTGCGGCACCAGTCACAACTGTATTTTTGTCGGCTAAATCCATATTGTGATGTTACGCACGAGCAGGGCATCGCTACTATTCGGAAAATCTAGTTGTAATTGCGGTGTGACATGCTTCGGACATAATTAGAGGGGCAAAGCCGTCGCCGAGTGTGTTAGTGGCACTAGCCTTCGGTTCATTAGCAAAATAGTTAAAATTACTCGAGAGGTTAAAGCACATGACAGATTCACGTGAAGCAGCAGTCATAACCGAAGCCCTTGGTGTAATTGACAAAGCACTTGGCGAAATGTTGCAGCGCGAGTTGGTTTCAACGGGCGAAGTTGCTGATCTGTTATTAGATGTTCGGTTGTTGTTGACAACCAGCGCAACCGCTTCTACGCCTGAGGCCTGATCACCAAGCGCTTTGGCGCTGGTTTAGAAAAACGAAATTGCAAGGTGGACAAGAAGGCCCATCGCACTACCGATGAGCGCACCGGCAAAAATATCGGTGGCGTGGTGAATGCGCACGGCGACTCGGCTGGTGGCGACGATTACTGCAAACACAAACCATGTGGCAATTGCAGGCCAAGTTGACCAGCGTGTTAATACGACGGCTGCAAAAAAAGCAGAACTTGCGTGCCCGCTTGGAAAACTCGAAGTTCTAGGTTTACGAATTTTGAATCGAGTATCACCTTTGACGGTAGGTCTTTCGCGCTTGAAAAATGGTTTGATGCCCTGATTGAGAATCAGGCTCTCGATGCCCATTAGCGCCGAAAGAATTAGTGCTTGTTTGATGCGAGTGTTATCTGAAACTGCGCGCACAATGCCGACGATGTGCCACAGCATGCCGAAGTCACCAAGTGCAGTGGCCGTTGTGAACAACCAGATCGTCGGTTTGAAATTGCGAGTCGGCTCTAAAAATTGATCAACTCTCAGATCAAGGGCATGCAATTTCGCGCGACGAGATTCGTTCATTAGATGTTTCTAGTCTCTCGGAATCATGGGGTAAAGTTCGGGCGCTTTAATTCTCGCCTGTGAGTCATCGCCACCAAATGCAGGGCACCATTGTTTGAATGCGCAAAAGTTGCACAGCCCAGATTTGTTGGTTGCGAAAATGCCCGACTGGCAAGACTCTGCGATTTGATCGAATGTTCTATTTGCTGCAGCTTCGCATTTGATATTTGATTGCGTCGTGACTTCTACTTCAATCGGTGTGCTTGACTTCAGATACATCAGTCGAAGTTTTTTTGGCAGTTCGCCGCGCACACGTAAACACAATGAAGCATAAAGGTGCATGTTGTCCATTTTGTTAGCGCCAAATCTTGCCGAAGGTGTCTTGCCAGTCTTGTAATCACTAATTATTAGCTGATCACCTTCGTCATATTCAAGTCGATCGATAATTCCACCAAGTACAAATTTGCCAAAGTCTGCTTCAAGTTTTAACTCGAGGCCGATGACTTTTGTGTTTCTCGGGTTTTCCATGCGGTAGTAACCATTTAAAATGTCACGTGAATCTTTGAAGAATGCATCGCGAGCATCGTCGCTCAGGCCGAGTGCGATAAATCTGACTGATGATTCGTATAGAGTTTTAGTCACTTCAAAAGCCTCACGAGCGGCTTCTGGGGTGCGCATTTCTGAGTCGTGGGCGAGTAATAACTCGAGCACTCTATGAACGAAGTTGCCTTTGACTAGATGTATTTGCGGTGGCTCAGGAAGTTTTTCAATCGAGACAAATCGAAATTGCATTGGGCAAGTGCGAAAACTACTGATCCTCGAAGGTGAGAGGGTTAATGGGATCGGATAAATAGGTTCGGTCACGACACAATCAATCTACGACATACCTTTTAGTAGAGTTAGTTTTTAATAAACTTGGGATGTTAAGAAGTGAGCCCATCAACTTCTCGCACAAGGTCAGCTAGCCGAGCTGGTTTTTGCATCGGTCCAAAGTGACCAGCATCTGGCCATTGAATGAACTTTGAATTCGGAATCTTCTTGGCAATTAGTTCTGACCATGATGATGGTTGCATTGGTGCAAAGGCACCTGCCACGATCCATGTCGGCACTCGCAATAAATGCAGCTGCTCCCAAGTTTCGTGTGATGTACCGGTCTCATAAGTTCTTGCTTCATGCTCTGGGTTGCACTTGAGAACTACGCAATGTTCATTAGTTTCGTGATTCCTCGCATCGTTAAAGCCGTAATTGACATAGGCGCGCAGAGATTTTTCGTCGAACGAATTCATTGGTGGTTTTGAAGAATAATTCGCAAATGCTTCATCTCGTGAGCCAAACGTCGTGCGTCTTCGTCGGGCACCTTCGGCTAATGGGCTGGGCTGATGCGATGCCGTTTGAGTGTTGCGCATCGATTCGGGAAAGATAATCGGCTCATAGAGTATTAATGCTTTAAAAAGCTCAGGCTCGATGAGAGCCGCCATGACCAATGCCGTGGCGCCCATTGAGTGCCCAACTGCGATAATTTGATTTTTGTTTTGCAGCGATCTGGCAATAGCGAGTGCGTCGTCGCAATAACCTTGCCAGGCAACAGACCAGTCTTGAACTAATAGTGAGTCGCCGAAACCTCGAAAGTCGAATGATGTGCACGCGTAGTCGGCGTGCAACGACTGAACAACTGGATCAAAACATCGACCATGAAAACCTGTGGCGTGGGACAGCATCACTGCAGGCTTTAGGCGTTGTTGTGATGCTGACGCTTGACTTTTGTCCTCGAAGTCGTTGGCTTGACCATATTTGTAAACACTTAAATCAACTGAATCGGTAGATGCGATGTGTTCAGTAGGCAACAAGATGATGGTCATACTATTGCGTTAGGTCGGTTCGTTGCACTATGTTTAGACGATGCCTACAGATCGCACACCTGCAAAAAAAACAGCAACGAAGAAAACCGTTGCAAAGAAAACCGTTGCAAAGAAAACAGTAAGTAAGAAACCTGCTGCGAAAAAGACCGCTGCCAAGAAATCACCTGCAAAAAAAGCGAGCAGTCCTGCTAAGCCGCTTCCTAAGATCAGCGACCTTGAGGCAGTAGCAAAGCGGGTAGAAGTAGCTAAAGAACAAGGCAAGAGTTCTGTTGCTAACAATGCATCAAAAACTAATTCGTCGGCAGGTTCGACCCAAGTTGTTGACCTCGCTAAAGCATGGGATTCTTCGGTCAAGTGGTTTAAGAAACTTGTTGGTCAGAAATAAACTAATTTTTTGTTGCACTCAGATAAATCTTGCAACTAGTCTGTGGCAATGGCCACTTCTAAACCAAAAACTGCTAAAAAAACTGTAAAAAAAACTGCTAAAAAAAGCACAAAAAAGACTGCTCGCAAACTAGTTAAAAAGAAGAGCTCTAGTAAACCAGTAAAGAAGAGCGTAAAAAAGAGCACTCGTAAAGTAGCTAAAAAGAGCGCTCGCAAACTAGTTAAGAAAAGCGCGAAAAAAAGTTCTCGCAAACTGGTAAAGAAGAGCCCTCGTAAAGTAGCTAAAAAGAGTGCTCGCAATCCGCTAGACGCAATTAAAGATGTCGGTGCGATCGTCCGTTATCACGCCAAAAATCAGCCAGATGCGTTGTCGCTTGTGCTTGGTGACCGCACTCTGACATGGGCGCAATTACTTTCGCGCTCGGCGCAAGTCGCACAGGGTTTAAAACGAGCCGGAGTGAAAGCCCAGGATCGCGTTGCGTTTTTAGACAAAAACGGCATAGAGCACTTTGAAGTGTTCTACGGATGTTCCCTACTCAACGCAGTCAGTGTTGATGTCAACTGGAGGCTCGCAGCCCCAGAAGTTTCATTTATTGTCAACGATTCGCAGGCCGAAGTGTTGATCGTTGGCCAGGAGTTTGTGCCAGTGCTTGATGCAATTGTTGGTGAGCTAGATCGAGTCAAAACAATCATCGTGATTGGTGGACATTCGAACCACGACGATTACGAGCAATGGGTCAATGCTCAATCAGCGACCGATCCAAAAGCGCCGACTAAGAGCAGTGATGTTGCGTTTCAGTTGTATTCGAGTGGCACCACTGGTCGGCCAAAGGGTGTGATGTTGACGAATGACAATTTTTTTGCGCTCCTTCCTGCTGCGCAAAAAATTTGGCATATGTCTGAGAAAACGATAAATCTTGTGGCAATGCCACTGTTTCATATTGGTGGTGGTGGTTGGGCAACGGCTGCACAATATTGTGGCGCGCGGTCAATAATCATGCGTGATATTAATCCTGCTGAAATACTTGCGTGGATAGAGAAATACCGAATTACTCACGCGTTTATGGTGCCTGCGCTGTTGCAGTTTGCGCTCGCAATGCCAAATATTGGCACAACAGACTTCTCGAGCCTTGAACTAATTGCTTATGGTGCGTCACCGATATCTGAATCAGTTCTTGAAGGTGCGATTAAGGCGTTCAAGTGTCCATTTATGCAGGTCTATGGGTTGACGGAAACAACGGGAGTTGTGACAGTTCTTGGACCAGAAGATCACGACTTAAGTTCAGCCAATAAGGGCCGCTTGCGTTCGTGTGGCAAACCGTTTACGGGCATTGAGCTACGAATCGTAGATTCTGACACCGCCAAGGATGTTCCGTTGGGAGAAGTTGGCGAGATTTGGATTCGGTCTCGTCAAGTGATGAAGGGCTATTGGAATATGCCTGAAGAGACTGCGAAGTCAATCGTTAAGGGTCAATGGTTTAGATCAGGTGATGCTGGATACTTCGACAAAGATGGCTACGTTTATATTTTTGACCGAGTCAAAGACATGATCGTGTCTGGCGGCGAGAATGTTTACCCGGCAGAAGTTGAGAATGCTTTGATGGGTCATCCGGCTATCGCTGACGTTGCCGTTATCGGTGTGCCTGACGAAAAGTGGGGCGAAGTGCCAATGGCGCTTGTCGTGCGAAAACCAGATACTCAAGTTACTGAAGAGGAAATTCTTGCGTTCGCGCGTGAGCGTCTCGCTGGTTTCAAGACGCCGAAATCTGTCGGTTGGGTAGATGCCCTTCCGCGCAATCCAAGTGGCAAGATTCTTAAAAAAGATCTGCGTGAGCCATACTGGAAGGGTCACACTCGTCGAGTTAACTAAGTTTTTTTAACGATCTAAAAATAGAAAGCAGTTTTATGAAATTGTCAATGATGATTAATTACATTTCTGATTTTCAAACAACTGCCAAGCGAGTTGTCGAACTTGAGAAGGTTGGGCTCGACATTGTTTGGATCGCCGAGGCATACAGCTACGACTCAATATCGCAAGTTGGTTATTTGGCGGCCGTGACAGATCGTGTGCAAATTGGTACCGGCATTATCAACGTCTATTCGCGCACTGCCGCTTTAACTGCGATGACAGCAGCTGGTTGTGACTATGTCAGCAACGGTCGATTCATTCTGGGACTTGGCGCCTCAGGGCCACAAGTTATCGAAGGTTTTCATGGCATGCCATACGAAAAACCAATGCAACGGACAAAAGAATACATCGAGGTCTGTCGCGAAATATGGAAGCGCGAGAAGCCACTTAGCTATGACGGCAAGACTGTACAGGTTCCATTGCCTGCTGGCCAAGGCACAGGGTTAGGTAAACCGCTGAAGTTGATTAATCATCCTGTTCGTTCAGAGATCCCTGTTTGGTGGGCATCACTTAAAGACAAAAGCGTCGAAGCAACTGCGGAAATGGCAGATGGTTGGATGCCTGTTTTCTTCTTACCAGAGAAGTTTCAAAATGTCTGGGGTAAGTCGCTTAAAGCAGGTCTAGCAAAACGTGACGCATCGATGAAGCCACTTGATGTTTCTGCAGGTGGGATGTTGCATATTGATGAGTCGCTGACGCCCGAAAAACAAAATGAGATTTTAGATTTCGCTCGTCCAAGTTATTCGCTGTATGTCGGCGGCATGGGTGCACGTGGCAAAAACTTCTACAACGATATTTGTCGCGACTACGGCTACGAAAAAGAAGCGGTTGAGATTCAAGATCTTTATCTTGAAGGCAAAAAGAAAGAAGCTTCTGCACTAATCCCGGCCGAGTGGTTACAGCTGTCGAATCTTGTGGGCCCGAAAAGTTTTATCAAAGAGCGACTTGGTGCATTCAAAGAGGCTGGTGTAACTGTGTTACAAGTTAATCCTGTTGGTCCAGACCCGGTGCGCGAAATAGAAACACTTCGCGGAATTATTGACGACGTCTGAGTTCTTCGCTTAGGTTCTGCCTAACACCGCGAGTAGCAAACAAATAAATAAGCGAAGCACAAATTGCGAGCAGGGCGAACACGGCAATTGTGCCCCGTGCACCAATAATTTCTGAGACAACTCCTGAAAGCAAACTGCTCAATCCGAGTGACAAAGTAATCAGTGCAAAGTCGCCGGCAAGAACCCGACCACGCATTTCATCTGGGCAACGCATTTGTAATCCATATGTTGAAAGTGTCCATTGCGCGCCACCACCCAAGTGTGCAAACCCGATACACACGCAGGCGACTATAAAAAATGGTGATGCGGCGGCAGCGAGATATCCACCAGCAAAGCCCAGGCCAGCGATACCGCAGACGAGGACCACTTTTGACAAATCATTTTTGACGAATCGCGCTGCCAATAGCGGCCCGAGTGCGCTACCTAAGCCGCGCAGTCCGAGCATGATTCCTCGACCAGCGTCGCCACTTTTGAACGAATCAGCGGCAAAAACTGCGAGTTGGCTGACCACGCCAGCGCCAATTGCGAAAGTCATCTTTGACATCAGTAGCGACATGATGACTGAGTCAGATTTGGCGAGTTGCAATGCCTCGCGCATATCCGCAATCGGACGAATCTTTTTGCTGTGACCGGCCGCCCGCGTTTCTTGCATCGGGCGAGTGACGAGAGCGATTAACGCAGCAGCGACAACAAAAGTTGCGATGTCGGCGATGAACGCTGCCTGACGACCAAAAACTTGCGAGAAGATTCCGCCGATGCCTGCGCCTACGGCCAGCATTACGCCCCAACTGCTGCCAAATAATGCGTTGGCTTGTCGAAGTTCGTCGGGGTCGCGAGCCAAGTTTGGAATGGCCGCTTCAAGTGCAGGGCGCACGAAAGAAGCCAGAGCCGCAATGGCGCTTTGGGCAACAAATGCAATCCACACATGCGAGTTGCCGATAAACAAAAATCCACATGCTGCAAGTGCTTGAAGAATTGAGACAACTATTAGTACTTTGCGGCGATCATGTTTGTCGGCAACTGGTCCTCCAATTGGTGAGGCCAAAAATGATGGCAACGAAAATGCAACTAGCAGTAGAGAGACCAAAAATTTCGAGCCAGTTAAGTCTTGAACCAAGCCAGCGAGCGCAACAAACGTAAACCAATCACCGATGAACGAAAGATTTTGGGCGACAAAAAGTAGGCGCAAGTCTCTATTCGCTTTTAGAACTGAGAACATTTAGCTGTTTTTATCTAACTGCTATTTGGTTTTGCCGAGTTGGCTCAAGATTTTTTCCGCCTGCGCGACGATGTCGCGAACCAGATCACCGGCTGGTATCAAACTGCTGACAGCCCCCGCGCCTTGACCAGCAGGGTAGAACTCCCGTGAGGTGTCGACTTGCGTGCCGCTTGGATATCCCAAGTGATTGACATTGGCTTGTGAAGAGGCGATTGCTTGGTGCGGAAAAGTTTTAATGTCTTGTGGATTTTGTTCGTAGTGATTCGTCCACTCGTTGCGCACGACGCGACATGGCTTTCCCGTATACGAACGACTTATAACTGTGTCGTCTTCACGACTCGCAACTAGTGCTTCTTTGTAACCGTTAACTGCTCGTGCTTCGGGTGTGGCGATGAACCGAGTGCCAACCCAGATCGCATCGGCGCCGAGTGCCAATGATGCCGCGAGTCCGCGACCGTCAAATAATCCGCCAGCAGCCACAACTGGCACGCGTGCCGAAACTGCGTCGACAACTTGTGGCACGAGTGCCATTGTTGCCACGAGCCCAGTGTGTCCGCCTGCTTCAGTGCCCTGAGCGACTACAAAATCGCAACCACTCGCAACCGCTGAAACTGCGTGACGAACCTTTCCACACATTGAGCCAACCAAAATGTTGTGACTGTGCAATAAATCAATTGCATCACGTGGCACACCGAGACCAGCCACAAAAATTCTCGCACCGCCATTGACGACATCGCGGATGCCTTGCTCTAAATGTTGTGGTAATGCTGTCAGTAAGTCAACACCAAACGGTTTTGATGTCAATGTTTTAAGTGCAGTAATTTCTTCGGCCAGTTCTCCGTCGCGCATTGTTGAAGCACCAAATGTGCCAATTCCGCCAGCTTCGCTTACTGCAGCAACAAGTTCGTGATATGACACACCGCCCATGCCAGCCAGCATCACAGGATGTTCAATTTCAAAAAGGTCGGTAATTCGTGTTCGCATGACGCCTTAATCTAGTTGATTAATGCTTGTTGATCGGCGCTGTGCTATTTGTTTCGAAAGCACCGCGTCGCTTGAGAAACTTTCGGTGCCAACGCCTTGGTGTGAGCAACGCAGCGCGTGGTTCATCTTCAAACATCCATCGCACGAAATTACGTCGAGTCCAGTCTGAATAATTCGCAACTCGCAACACACCGCGAGTCAAAAACTCATTTTTTAAGACTCGGCCTAGAACCTGTGACATCCGATGGTCGGCAAAGAACTCGCGACGCATTTTCGTTTCGTATGAGTTTCTAACAGCCGTCGGGCCGCGTCGGTGGGCGCCGATAATTGCTTCGGCTGCCAAAACTCCAGTTAGCAGAGCTTGACCAATACCTTCGCCAGTCATCGTGTCGGCGGCGCATACAGCGTCGCCAACAAAGATCGCGCGACCACTTGCTAATTTCGCATTAGTAACTCTTGCGGGTATCGGCCAGGCTGTGTGTCGGCCTTCAAGAGTTGCATCAGGCCCTAGAGCCTCGGCAATGTGCGGGCGCGCGAGAAGTTCTGGCCACAACGTTTTCATATCTTGTACCGAATATTTTGATCCGCGTAAAATACCAAAGCCGACATTGACTCGACCATCAGGTAATGGAAACGACCATGCGTAACCTGGCAATAAATCTGCGTCAAACCAAACGTAAAGACGATCACGTGCCGGCCCTGTGATGTTGCTGAGATATTGACGAAACGCGTGCCACTCGCCGAGATAACCAGGTTGAGATGCGCCGAAAGCTTTGCGAACTGGAGACCACATACCGTCAGCGGCGATGACAAATTTTGCAGTTATCTCATGAAACTCATTGGATAAATCTTTTGCGTCTGCTGTAACTGTGCTTACGGTGATGTCATCAGTTGTTTGGTGCGCGACTGACGCGAACGCACAGCCCTCAATTATTTTCACTCCGAGAGATCGCGCATGTTTGACTAAAGCGTTGTCAAGTTCGATCCTTGGTGCAATCGCTGCGAACTGACTAGTTTTATTATTTTTTATGTTCGGCAATTGAAGTTGTATTTCGCGACCAGAGGGCGAGCGTAGCCATACATCTGAGCAAACTTTCCAACTGTCAACTGTTGCTGGGTTGAACCCGAGCATTTCAAGAATTCGAAGTGCGCCAGTTGTTAACCCGTCACCACAACATTTGTCTCGCGGAAATATTGCTTTATCGATCACCAAAACATTTTGACCGCTAGCAGTAAGTGTGATCGCTGCGGCGATGCCAGCGGGCCCTGCGCCGACAATTAGCACATCACATTGATTTGACGATTTCGGTTCGAAAATAGCATTGGGCACGACGCTCAGGCTAGAGTTCTTCGCTATGAGTCGCTTATGTGAAGGTCGAGTAGTTGTTGTCACTGGTTCAGGTCGAGGTATCGGGCGCGAACATGCTCTGAGCCTTGCAAAGCATGGGGCATTCGTCGTAGTTAACGATTTGGGCGGTGGTGTTGATGGCAAGGGTGGCGACACATCACCTGCACAGCAAGTAGTTAATGAAATTGAAGCAATGGGCGGCAAAGCAATCGCCAGTGGTGATGACATTTCGTCATGGGCAGGTGCCGAGCGATTGATTCAAACCGCAGTTGAAACTTTTGGCGATTTGCATGCTGTTGTCAACAACGCCGGAATCTTGCGCGACCGCATGCTTGCCAACATGAGTGAAGAAGAATGGGATGCCGTTATTAAAGTTCACCTTAAGGGAACTTTTGCGCCGTCGCGTTTTGCTGCGGCTTACTGGCGCGATCAAAATAAATCCGGTAAACCAGTTGACGGAAGAATTATTAATACTTCTTCTGTTTCAGGAATCTATGGCAATGTCGGGCAAACGAATTATGGTGCAGCCAAGGCAGGCATCGCAGCGTTTACGACAATTGCGTCACTTGAACTTGGTCGTTATGGAGTAACAGTAAATGCTGTTGCACCAGTTGCGCTAACTCGAATGACAGAGAATCTCGGACCAGCCCCAGAGACTGAGGCTGAGCGTGAACACCGTTCACCAAAGTGGATCGCACCGATTGTTACATGGCTCGCCTCGGCAGAATCGGCAGGCATAACTGGTCGAGTGTTCGAAGCCAGTGGAGATGTCTTGGCGATTGCCGAAGGTTGGCATCGTGGCCCGACGAGCAAGCCTGTTGAGGACCCAACAAGACTTGGGCCAATTGTTGAAGAGATGATGGCGAAGGCTCGGCTAAACGCAGGCATAGACGGCCGTGACGGTTCCTGGCCACAACCACAAAAAAAATAATTCGTACACGCGAGCAGTCACTCGCGCCAACTTGAAAGTTTTTTACCTAGTTAAAAGAGTTTCAGCTCATCGGTTTTTTTGCCACGAAGTTCGTCGTAATCAACTTCGCACCAACCAATATTGCGACTCTCGGCCAGAACTCGCGCTTGCGGCTTGATTGATTGGGCGACAAAGATGCCACGAATTTTGCCGAGCGAAGTATCGGCGTGCAGACAATCTAAATACCGCGTGAGTTGTTCAACACCGTCGATTTCGCCGCGGCGTTTAATTTCAATAGCAACCGTTTGACCTGAAGCATCACGACATAACAAATCAACTGGGCCAACCGCAGTTGGATATTCGCGACGGATCAAAGTTAAGCCAATTTCGATTGCTTCGGGTGTTGCAGCCAGTAGAACTTGAAGGTCAGCCTCAACGCCATCTTTTGATAAACCTGGGTCTTCGCCTAGTTCATGCGCGAAGTCAGCGTGAATTTCAACCAGATGAATCGTCAGTGTTTCGCCTTTCGGATTGCGAACAATTAACCGATCTGCAAGTTCTTCAAATGTGTTTGGTGAATTCATCCAATTAAGCGGTTTGTAAGCTCCGCCATCGGAGTGAATCGCTACGCAACCATCTGCTTTAAGCATTATCAGCCGCTTCGCAACGGGTAGCGAAGCATTTAGTCGACCTTCATAGCCAACACTGCAAGTCGCGATTATCACTCGCATATCTTTTGGCGTTTAACGTTTAACGTTTAACGCGTTCTCGCATTCGTTTTTGAATCAATTCACGGCGTTGTTGAAGTTCTCGATAAGTCAAACTATTCGTTTCTAGTTCAACACCGAGTCCTGCTTTGAAACTGTCAAGGTTTATCTCAATTGAGTTGTGGTCAATGCCCAATTCGCGACCAAGTTGCTCTCCGTGTCGCTGGGCGAACAACATTGATATCGCCGCGATCTCACCGAGCAAGTCAAGATCTGGAGCGAGGCGAGCAATTGCACCATCAAGAAAAACCATGTTCTTAACGTAGAGCATTAATTCTTTAGGCATTTTTGCGCCGTATCCAAGAAGTGCTTTCATGATTCGTTGAACTTCTTTTACGAGTTCATCAGCAGAGAGTTTCGTCGGATCAATTGGCGGGCGATCTAGACCAAGATCAACAATCACGGCATCCAAGTCAGTATCCATTGGTAGAGCACCGAGATCTCGAAGTGCAGTTACCTGGCCTTTTACATCGTTTGTCGTTGCTCCAAGCATCAGTCTGAGAAAGGCAAGTCGTCGCGGGCCACTTAGACGACCGACGATTCCAAAATCGAGCAACGCAGTTCGGCCATCTTTCATTACGAAAAGGTTTCCACCATGTAGGTCACCATGAAAGGCGCCATGAACCATTGCACCTTCCATAAATGCAATCATGCCCGTGCGAATTACTGCTTCTGTGTCAATGCCAGCATTTTTCATGCCAACGACATCATCAAATTTGAAACCTTCGAGTCGTTCCATGACCAAAACGCGCTGAGTAACCAATTTCGGGTGCGGTCGCGGAACGATGTAGCCGGTTTGATTTAACTCTCGCAGTATGCGAGAGATGTCGATCATGTTGTCGGCTTCCATTCTGAAATCAAGTTCTTCGACAATTGTTTCAGCGAATAACTCAACTAGCGCGGGAGGGTTAGCCAGTGCCGCGATTTTTAATCGGCCCACAAGGTGTGGTGCAAGCCAAGACATCACTTTCAAATCTTTACGTACAAGGTCGATCACTCTTGGTCGTTGAACTTTGACTACAACAGTTTCGCCGGTGCGCAGGCGAGCCAAATGAACTTGCGCAATTGATGCAGCCGCAAGTGAAGTCTCATCAAAAAATTCGAAGACATCTTCAATTGACTTGCCGAGATCGTGCTCAACAACTTTGCGCACATCTGCAAATGACTCTGCTGGCACTTGATCGCGACAAAGTTTAAATTCATCCACAAGTTCGGTCGGAAATAACCCTTCTCCACTTGAAATAATCTGGCCGAGTTTTATATACGTTGATCCAAGTTTTTCTACGGCCTTACGCATTCGTTTTGAAATATCGCTACGCGAATCTTTATCAGATTCGTAATGGTTTAATTTCTTGTGCCAAAGCCACGGTAGTAGAGCAGCAAGAAGTACGCGCGTTACAACTAGTAGACGTAACACAGGAGGAATTCGCGAAGGCTTCGTAAGTATTGGTACTTCTTTGCGTGCGGCTTGACGCAAAACAGGTGCAATAGTTAGCCAGGTAATTTCATCGCGGTTTAAAACCCACGGTGGGGTATCGCTGAATGCGCCCCAGTCAAGATCGGTCATCGGATTAGTCTGCCGTTTATCGGGCAGATTTATGCAACGCTGTGAGAACTGACTCAGCCAGATCTGCGCGACAAATAATTAAATCTGGCAACCAAGTATCTGAGTCGTTATAAATGAGCGGAGAGCCATCGATTCGACTTGTAAAAAAGCCTGCAGCGCGCGCGACTGCAACCGGTGCAGCAGAGTCCCATTGATGTTGACCACCCGAATGTAGATAAATGTCACACTCGCCAAGAACGACAGACATCGCTTTTGCGCCGGCTGACCCGAGTCGCATTGCATCGCAGCCCAGCGCATTTGCAACAATCACTGCTTCACGCGGAGTGCGGGTGCGAGAAGTGACAAGCCGTGGCGGTCGGTCTTGTTTTGCGGGTGGCACATGTGGTGGGTCGGTACTGAGTGTCAACTCGATTGCGGGCAAACTCACCGCACCTGCAATTAGATCGCCGTTGTTTGTTTCATCGCGTTGCCACAATGCGACATGTACTGCCCAATCTTGTCGCTCTGGTTCGCTGAACTCTTGTGTGCCATCAAGTGGATCAATTATCCAAACGCGGTCGGCAGAAAGTCGCGCAGCGCTGTCGGTCGCTTCTTCACTTAGTACAGCATCTTTTGGTCGGTGCTCGCGAAGTTGGGACATTAGAAATTCTTGCGCCATCGCATCACCGGCATCTTTTAAGTCCCAGCCGTAGAAGCCTCTACTGACGAGTTCTTTTCGTAATTTGACAAGACGTTTGCCAGTTTCGGTAGCTAAGTATGTTGCAAATTGTGAATCGTCTAGGTGCTTCAAGTTTTCAGCACTAGTCAAGGATGACGCCCAAGTTTTGTCGCGTCTCGAACAATTGAGCGAAGCGCAGTTTCGTTGGTGCCTGATTTAACAAGTTCGACGATTTGTCGTTCAAGAATTTGTGCATCAGCCTCGTCAAATACATCAAGTCGACCTGGGCTAGATGAGACGCTGGCGATCAACAAGACAAGTGCCGCAATTGCAGTCGTAACTCCGATTGTTGTAACCACACCGACGTTGTTACCGGCTATTGACGAGATGATCATGCCGGCGATGCCCAATACGAAAACTACAACGCATGAAATACGAATTGTGCGAACGGCTGGTGAAGTCATTAGTTTTCGCGCAAGTTATTTTCTCGAGAGCGGTTTGTATTTAATTCTCTTCGGTTGGTCAGCAGAGATTCCGAGTTCTTTTTTGCGCCATACTTCGTAATCAGAGAAGTTTCCTTCGAACCAGCGAACTTGGCTGTCTCCTTCGAAAGCTAAAACATGTGTTGCAATGCGATCTAAGAACCAACGATCGTGACTGATCACGACGACACAACCAGGGAAACTCTCAAGAGCAGTTTCAAGCGCACGTAAAGTATCGATGTCCAAATCATTAGTCGGTTCGTCGAGCAACAACACATTGCCGGCATTTTTCAAAAGTTTGGCCAAGTGCACTCGGTTTCGCTCGCCGCCGGAGAGATCTCCGACACGTTTTTGTTGATCGCTGCCCTTGAAGTTAAAACTTGCAACATAAGCTCGACCGTTGATTTCGCGATTGCCAACTTTCATCACTTCGACACCTGCTGTAATTTCTTCGTAGACAGAAGCATCTGCGTTTAGGGTGTCGCGACTCTGGTCAACGTAACTTAAAGAGACAGTGTCGCCAACGGTGACAGTGCCCGAATCTGGGCTCTCTTGACCAGTAATCATGCGAAACAGAGTGGTCTTTCCTGCGCCGTTTGCGCCGATAATGCCGACGATTCCTGCTGGTGGCAAGTTGAATGTCAGATCTTCAATTAATAATCTGTCGCCGTAGCCCTTTGAAAGATTTTTAATTTCAATCACGACATCGCCGAGTCGTGGCCCAGGTGGAATCGCGATCTCCAATTTATTGTCATCGCGCTCGGCTGCTTGGGCTTCTGCATGCAACTTGTCGTAAGCAGCAAGTCGTGCCTTGCCTTTTGACTGACGGGCCTTCGGAGCCATGCGCACCCAGTCGAGTTCTCGCTGTAAAGTGCGGCGACGAGTTTCGTTAGCTTTTTCTTCGCGCCCGAGTCGTTCTTGCTTTTGTTCTAGCCAACTTGTGTAGTTACCTTCAAACGGAATGCCCTTACCTCGGTCGAGTTCAAGAATCCATTTGGCAACATTGTCCAAGAAGTAGCGGTCGTGAGTGATTGCGACCACAGTGCCCGAATACTCTTGCAAGAATCTTTCGAGCCAGTCGACACTCTCAGCATCTAAATGGTTCGTTGGCTCATCGAGTAGCAACAAGTCGGGTCGACTCAACAAAAGTCTGCATAATGCAACGCGACGTCGCTCTCCACCTGAGAGTTTTGTAACATCACTGTCATTGGTTGGACAACGCAACGCATCCATCGCAATTTCAACGTTACGTTCAAGACTCCATGCATCGGCAGCATTAATCTTTGCCTCGAGCTTTGCTTGCAGTGCACCAACTTTGTCAAAGTCGGCGTCCGGTTCAGCCCACATTGCGGTGACTTTTTCGTATTCGGCTAACAAGTCACGAATCGGCGCTACGCCATCCATGACATTGCCGAGAACATCTTTTGCGGGGTCTAGTTTTGGTTCTTGTTCAAGTAGACCAACTGAAAAACTTGGCGTTAGGCGTGCTTCGCCGGTGAATTCGTCGTCAAGACCCGCCATGATCTTTAGCAAACTTGATTTTCCGCTGCCATTTGATCCAAGAACACCGATTTTGGCCCCAGGGTAAAAAGAAAGTGAAATGTTCTCAAGCACCGTGCGGTCTGGTGGATAAAAGCGCGCAAGTTTGTAGCAGGTGTAAATAAATTCGGCAGCCATAAGACATATAAACTACTAGGCGAATTGGGGTGCTAGTTTCTCCGTAACTTCAACCACTTTACGTTTGGTTATGGTAAGTTTTCAATGGCTTTTAGTCAGGTAATCCTAAGATTTATAATTAATCGAATTAAAAAATAGAGCAAATCGAAAAGGGAGACATCATGGAATTATTCACTCAGGCTTACATCGGGGATTTTTTGTTTAGGTATCTGCACATCGCTGTGGGTATTACCTGGATTGGTTTGTTGTACTACTTCAATCTTGTGCAGGTTCCTGCGCTTGCTGCTTACGGAGACGAGGGCAAAGCTCGAATGCTTACTCTCGACAAAGTTGCACGTCGTGCATTGTGGTGGTTTCGTTGGGCGGCAGTCGCAACTTTAGTAACCGGTTTGTTGATCACTGGTCTAATCAAAGATTACTGGCAGCAGAACAATGCGCACAATATGACAATTTCACTCGGCATGATTTATGGAACCTTGATGGCCGCCAATGTGTGGATGGTCATTTGGAAAAATCAAAAAGTTGTGCTTGCTAACGCTGTCAATGTTTTGGGTGGCGCAGCTGCTGACCCAGCTGCTGCAGGTGCTGGTCGAAAGGCGTTGCTTGCTTCGCGACAGAACTTTATTTTCTCTTTCTCAATGCTGTGGTTCATGGTTGGTTCTGCTCACTTCTACGGCTCGGCTTTCGGCGAGGCAACACAAAGCAATGCGATGACTTTGTTAATCATCGGTGTCGTACTTGGTGCAATCTTGCAGATCAATGCTCTTGGAATGCTCGGTGGCACGGCTGCAACAAACAAGTTGCTTTGGCCATATGAGTCGCATAAGAACGCGATGATCACAGGCGGTGTCTTGTGGCTCATCCTTTGGATTGCTTCAGAGGTTCTACTCAAATAATCATTAGTTACGATATAAGTGATGGTTGAGAGGTCTAGTTCAGAAGACTTTGGCGCAAACTCTTGGCTAGTCGAAGAGATGTACGAGCGGTATCGCGACGAACCTGAAAATTTGTCGGCGGCATGGAGAGATTTCTTCAGTGACTACTTGCCAGTCGGATCACCAAAAACTGATCCGACTGGCGAGTTAGTTCGGCTAGATATGGGTACTGAAACTGACTCTCAAACAGGTGTCAAGTCATCTGTTGGTTCAGTTAAGAATGTTGCTCAGGTAAAGCAGTCTGTTGAAGTTTCAAAACCAGCAGTTGCGCAAACGTCTGACACGAAGTTGCCGGTAGTACAAACACCAATTGAGTCTGTTGTACCAGAACCTTTGCGCGGTGTTTCTGCTGTCATTGCAGCGAATATGCAGGCGAGTCTTGAAGTGCCGACCGCAACAAGCGTGCGCCAAGTGCCAGCAAAACTTCTTGAAGTCAATCGAAAAGTTATTAACGGCTATCGCGGCCGCAGCGGGGAAAGCAAAGTTAGTTTCACGCATTTGATTGGTTATGCAATAGTTCGAGCAATCGCAGACTCGGCTCCGAGTATGAAGCATGTGTTTTCGGTCGATGATCAAGGCAAGCCACAAATTCAAAAATTTACTCACGTGAATATGGGTTTGGCTGTAGACGTTGATAAAGGAAACGGGCAACGAAGTTTGGTCGTGCCGGTTTTGCGCAACGCTGACACCCTTGATTTCTTTGGGTTTCTTCTTGCATATGAAGACATAATTCGTAAAGTTCGCGCAAATAAATTAGGTCTTGAAGATTTCAAAGGTGCAAACATCAGCCTGACTAACCCGGGCACAATCGGTACTCAACAATCTGTACCTCGTTTAATGGTCGGGCAAGGTGTCATCGTCGGTGTTGGGTCAATTGACTATCCGGCAGAATTTCAAGGCAGCGATCAGCGAACACTTGGTCGACTCGGTGTTTCGAAAGTTGTGACGATTACGAGCACATATGACCACCGAATAATTCAAGGTGCTGAGAGTGGACGATTCTTGAAATATGTGCACGAACTGTTGATTGGTGAGCATAATTTTTACGCTGATGTATTCAGTAGTTTGGGCGTGCCGTATCAGGCTGTGCAATGGCGCGAAGACTCAAATTCACTTGACAGCGAAGATGCACTGCTTGAAAAACAAATGCAAATCGCAACTTTGATTCGAGTACATCGTGTTCGTGGTCACTTGATTGCTGATCTTGATCCATTGCATTGGCGTGCACCAGAAATGCCACGTGAACTTGACCCGGCAACTTATGGTCTGACTCTTTGGGATTTGGATCGTGAATTTTTGACAGGCGGCGTTGGCGGAGTAAGTCGTTCAACGCTCGGTGAATTATTGGGTGTATTGCGTGATGCCTATTGTCGAACTATTGGTGTTGAATACATGCACATTCACTCAACCGAAGAACAGCGTTGGATTCAAGAGCGATTCGAAGGTCATGGAGTAGGCGAACACGTTGTTGATCAACATCGCGTGCTTGAGCGACTTAATGCAGCCGAAGCATTTGAGCGGTTTCTAGCCACCAAATATGTTGGCACAAAAAGATTTGGGCTTGAAGGTGCAGAATCATTGATCCCGATGCTTGATGTGATTCTTTCATCGTCAGCAGACAACAACATGCACTCAGCGGTGATCGGTGCGATGCATCGTGGTCGTCTGAACGTGCTGGCAAACATCATGAATAAGGACCTAGAAGAGATTTTTGAAGAGTTTGAAGATCATATTGACCCATCTTCAGTACAAGGTTCTGGAGATGTTAAGTATCACCTTGGAAGCGTCGGTGTCTTCGCTTCGCCAAAGGGTGGTTCGCTGCCTATTGAATTGTCAGCAAATCCGAGCCATCTAGAAACTGTTGGACCAATTGTGTTGGGCATGGTTCGATCTGCGCAAGACAGAATTGATCCACCTCTTTCGTACAACGTCTTGCCACTTTTGTTGCACGGTGACGCAGCATTTGCCGGACAGGGAATTGTTGCCGAGGCATTTGCGATGAGCGATACCAGTGGATATCGCGTTGGTGGAACAGTTCATATCATCGTTAACAATCAAATTGGTTTTACAACTTCACCGCAGTATGCGCGTTCTTCAAAATATCCAAGTGATGTTGCTAAGACGGTTCAAGCACCGATTTTTCATGTCAATGGCGATGACCCAGAAGCTTGCGTAAGAGTTGCAAATCTCGCTTTTGAATACCGCCAGCGCTTTCACAAAGACGTCGTAATCGACATGATTTGCTATCGCCGTCATGGGCACAACGAAGGTGACGATCCGAGTTACACGCAACCGCTGATGTACAAAGCGATCGCCGAACGTCGAAGCGTGCGAAAACTTTATGTTGAGACTCTCGTGAAACGCGGAGATATTACGCTTGATCAGGCTGAGCAAGCACTAACTGACTATCAAGGCAAATTGCAAGGTGCGTTGGATGCGGCTCGTGCCGCGAAACCGGCTCCGATAAAAGTACCGCCACCGCCGAAGCCAATTGGTGTGGTTCCGCACGTAGAAACTGGTGTTGAGCGCTCAATTCTGGATGGAATATTCAATCACTTGTCGGCGTACCCATCAGAATTCTCTGCGCATCCAAAACTTGTGAGACAGTTCGCGCTTCGTGCTCAACTTTATATTTCGCAACAAGATGTTGATTGGGCGACTGCTGAAGCCCTGGCTTTTGGATCACTCGTAATTGAGGGAACACAAGTGAGGCTCATGGGTGAAGACGCTCGACGCGGTACTTTTAGTCAGCGCCATTCAACGCTTGTTGATTACAACAATGAAGAGCGTTGGGTTCCAATCGATACATTGCCGAATAGTAAGGCGCGATTTTGGGTTTACGACTCTTTGCTTTCTGAATACGCGGCTCTCGGATTTGAATACGGATATTCGCACTCAAACACCGAAGCACTGGTGATGTGGGAAGCGCAGTTCGGTGACTTCGTAAACGGTGCTCAGATCGTGATCGATCAATACATTGTCGCGGCCGAAGATAAATGGGGACAGCAAAATGGATTAGTTATGTTGCTTCCGCACGGATATGAGGGTCAAGGGCCTGAGCATTCGTCAGCACGACTTGAGCGATTTTTGCAAATGTGTGCCGAAGACAATATTCAAGTTTGTTACCCGACAACTGCTGCTCAGTATTTTCATATGTTACGCCGTCAAGTACGACGTGATTTCCGAAAGCCTCTCGTCGTAATGACTCCAAAGCAACCGCTCCGAATGAAAGAGAGTAGGTCGTTGGTTAGTGAACTTACTTCGGGCAGCTTTCAAGAAATTCTTGATGATCCCGCAGTAAGTGATCGAGGTCGTATCACTCGAGTTGTTTTATGCACTGGGAAAGTTGCCTGGGACGTAATGGGTGAGCGCAACAAGCGAAATGCATCTGTTGCAGTAGTTCGCATCGAGCAGTTGTATCCGTTTCCAATTGCTGGTCTAAATGAAATTCTCGCGCGCTATCCAAATGCGAAACAAGTTGTGTGGGTTCAAGAAGAGCCAGAGAATATGGGTGCGTGGCACTTTGTAGACGACCTCGTCTGGGGAATCAAGAATCAAGGTTTTGACTGGCGTCATGTCGCCCGCTTTGAATCAGGAAGTCCTGCAACCGGATCAAAGACGATCCATGACCAAGAATTGGCCGACCTGCTTGAGCAAACTTTTGCCGACTGGCAATAACAACTTTTTTTAACTGAAAGAGTTGTAAAGCTCAGCCTGGTTCGCCAAATGTGGCGATGCTGTCAACCTTGCAAACGAATAGAACTCGTCGCTCATTGATTGACGGGTCACGCAATCCGTACTCTTCGCCTTGGCCGACGTACTTCGTCCAAATTCGATTCAACTGTGAAGTCACCCACGCGCCTTCTTTGGCATCGTCTTCTAGAACTTCACGCTCAACAGTTACCTTCATACTCATCCAGTGGTACATGTTGGCTGGGTTGACAATGACGATGGTGATTGTTGGCGTTTTGCGAATCCATTTTGTCTTCGTGCGTTGTGAGGCGACATTAACTAAAACTTTGTCGCCCTCGTAGTCAAACCACATTGGCGTTAGATTTGGCCGACCGTCAGAACCCATCACTGCCATAACGCAGGCGAATGGTTTATCCATCAACATTTTGTATTTTGGGTCGATGTCAGCGATTGAGTTGACAGTGGATCGGTCTCCAACTGCAAACTGACCGGCTTGTAAGCCGTTTGCCACGTCGCGAAACTTAGCGAGTTTGATTGCCATATATTTGTGCCCCTTTGAGTCGTTGCCAGATTTTTTAAAACATTAGTTCATAAATTTTAAGTTTGCAAAAATCAACTATTTTGCGATGAGTAGACTCACCGTCGTGCCGACTCAAATTCAGTATTCAAGAAGGTTTCTATTGTTTAAAGGTTCGTATTAGGTCAATGAAAGTTTCAATCGTCGGTGGATCGATCGGTGGATTAACGGCCGCCTGCTTGTTGCGTGACGCGGGACATGAAGTATCCGTATACGAGAGATCTGCGGTTCGCCTCGAGCAACGCGGGGCTGGAATTGGCTTTTTGCCTGCGAGTTATCGATACCTGCAAATGCGTGCCGCAATAGATATAGATAAAATATCGGTCAAGACCGAACACATTCGTTATCTGGATAGAGAAAGCAAATTGGTTTACGATGCTAAACATCAATACCGCTTCAGTTCTTGGAACACCGTATATGCGTCAACGCTTGCTCACTTCGGGACATCCGAATATCACTTGGCTTCTGAAGTAGTTGATTTTTCTCAGTCTTCTGAAAACGTATCAATTTTGTTGAAAAGTGGTCGGTCAATAACCTCTGATCTTTTGGTCGGCGCCGATGGAATCGGTTCATTGTTGCGTGACAAGTTGGTGCCAACAAGCAAGTCGGCGTATGCGGGTTATGTTGCCTGGCGAGGGATGGTTCCAGAGTCGAAATTATCGAGCGAAATAATTGAACGCTTAGGCGACGCAATAACTTATTTTGTATATCCAGGTTCTCACATTTTGGTTTATCCGATTCCTGATCACGAAGGCCGCGTTTCGCCCGGTGATCGGCTCATTAATTTTGTTTGGTATTGCAACTATCCAAGTGGTGACGAATTTAATTCTCTGATGACCGATAAAAATGGTTTGCTACGAGAAGTTTCAATTCCGCCAGGATTCGTCAGTGAGCACAATGTTGAGCAGGTCAAGTTGATGGCGCTTCATTGCCTGCCTAAATTACTGAGCGATCTTGTTGCTGCCACGATCGAACCTTTTGTTCAGGTTGTTTACGATGTCGACATCGATCAGATGGCTTTTGGACGAATATGTTTAATTGGCGATGCGGGGATTGTGGCGCGCCCTCATGCCGCTGCGGGTACAGCTAAGGCTGCAGCCGATGGCTGGGCTCTCG
>JBILAG010000142.1:0-3039 GCA_044354345.1 Ilumatobacteraceae bacterium
CGACACGGTTGTATTGCGAACCGTGACACGGACACTCAAACCATTGCGAAGTTTTGCATTCTGGGACTCGACAACCAAGATGCGGACACTTTTGATACAACGCGACAACGCCAGCATTCATTCCTGAGAAAACTGCACCTTGACCTCCGTAGGCGGCTTCTGCTTTCGAAATCGCCTCTTTGGGATATTCAGTAATCCAAGAGCGCGCTTCGGGCAAATACAAAAAACCATCGGCAGCACGAATCTGACCGATCACGTCGTCAACTTTTCCGGCGCTGATTTTTGACCCGAAGCCACCTTCGGCACCCTTCCATAAAAACGCTATGAGTGCTGCGGCAAAACCGCCGAGGCTTGCACTCATCAGTGTCACAGTGGCTCGATTTAAAAATGCTCGACGGGTTTCACCAAGTGCATCGGCGTCTGGTGCAACCCATGCCTCAATTGCTGCTGGTGGCATCACAGCTACTGCGCTGCGACTCTCAACACCTTGATTTTCGGCATCGCGCGAAGTGTTGCGCGCAATTTTCGCAGAGTCACGATCTCGTTTACGAGTCTCACGCGATAGCGAGCCAACACCTTTAATGTCAGAGCGGCGTGTTGCAGTTAGAACAACACCAAGACCGAGCACGGCGAGCACCGCAATTGCAATTGTGATGATTGAAGTTGAGTTCATTTAAGTAATAGTCCGATCACAATTCGAAGAAGATGCCTTCACGCCATGGGAAGACAAAGTTGAAACCAGGACCTCTGAAAAATGAACCAATGATTACGAGCACTGCCCAGAACATTAAATGCACTGTCATCAAACTTGTCATGAACTTTCGATCTTCAGGACGATTTGATTCGTTTCGATCCAAATATGGGGCAAACATTAAAGCGATGATTCCCATTCCAGGAATTGTCACACCAGCAATCATTGGATGGAACATCGTCAACAACTCTTGCAATCCAAGAAAGTACCACGGTGCTTTCGATGGGTTTGGAGTTTGATTGAAGTTTGCTGCTTGCAACAACGGCGCATTAACAAACCACGAAAACATGAACACAAATGCGGTACACGCAAGCGACGCAACGAATTCGATACCCAATAAGTGCGGCCAAGTATGGACTTTGTCAACTGGTACTGCTTTGACATCTTGAATTGATCCTGATTTAACAACCGTAAGTAATCGTTGAGTATGTCCACCAGGTCCGGCGCCGTAAGGAATGCTTCCGTTTGTGGGTGTAGCAGCGACAACCGCACCTGGTTTTTCAGCCAGGGCTACTCCGCCCCTTGCTGCCTTACTTCGCTCAAGCAAATCAGCCGGAATTCGTGAACCTGCATCGCTATTTGCTGCAGATGGTGCTGAAGCACCTGCAGCCTCAGCAGCTGCTTTCTCGCGTGCTTCTTGCGCCCGTTTAAGAAGATGTTCTGGAATGCCGGCCATCAGAGAGGTCCTGAGATTCCACCGTCTTTACGCACGCGCCAGAAATGGATCGCGAGGAAGATGACAGTAACGAATGGGAAAAGTAAGACGTGCAGAACATACCACCGCAGAAGAGTTTCTGGTCCAATCTCCACACCACCGAGCAAAACGAAACGAACTTGAGAACCAATCACTGGCGAGTATCCCATCATGTTGGTACCCACCGCAACTGCCCATAGCGCAAGTTGATCCCAAGGCAACAAGTATCCAGTGAACGAGAGCAGAAGTGTGAGTGTCAGCAAAATTACGCCGATCACCCAGTTGAACTCGCGAGGCGCTTTATACGCACCATGATAGAAAACACGTGCCATGTGCAAGAACACCGCCAACACCATTAAGTGCGCTGCCCATCGATGCATGTTTCTAACCATCAGCCCGAAGGTCACCGACGTGTGCAACGACTGAATGTCTTGCCAAGCGTTGGCTGATGTTGGACGATAGAAAAACATTAAGAAAATTCCGGTGATCGTCAACAAGATGAACAAAAAGAAACTCAAGCCACCCAAGCACAATGTGTAACTGACTTTGACAGCGTGACGCTTTACTTTTACTGGGTGCAAGTGATACAGCACAGAGTTCATCACTACATACGAACGGTTTCTTGGTGAGTCTGAATAACCCTTGCGGAAAATTGAACCTGGTCGGAAGATCGAGTTCCATGCTTGGCTGCCCTGCAATGACTCATTTAATTTTGTCGCGCGATCTTTAAATGTTAGACGTGATTTCTGTTCAAGCATTTGCACCATTTAATTTATTCTCCGTTCTTAAAATCGCATGCCGTATGAATAGCCATGATTATTCGTTCGCATATGAGTTTCGCCAGTCGCTGGCGCAACTCCAACCTTGCCCAAAATAATTACTCCTGTTGGACAACGATCAACGCACAACGCACAACGCGTGCAAACATCATCGTCAATAATAAACACAACCTTGTCTGAAGGATCATCACCTGGCAATTCAGTGCCGTCAGCTTGTGTGATTGCTTCTGGCGAAACCATGAAGATGCACTTCCATGGACAAATATCAACACAGCCTTCACACATGATGCATTCAGACTGATCAATATGTATGAACTGTTTTGGCTTGACTGCTTTGCTCAGATATTCGGCGTCTACCTCAACGAGTTGGTAATCATCCGTATACGGCATCATTGGCGGGTTTGCGTCAGTTTTTGCCATGACTCAACTTCGCTTCACTAGTGGACGTCCGTAAGTCGAAGTAGCTACTTCTTTAGTAACTACTTCTCCGCGCTTCTGCCACCAACTAAATAGATAAATCATTAGACCGATGTAATAAACATGAATGACCACGACGACTATGTCGCGAAGCGCTTCATAACTAATCATGATTGGAAAACTTCCACCAACCGTGTCTGGCTTCAAAATATCGAATGGACCGTAGATGAGTTTGTCTTTACGCCAACCTAAATCTTTATCTGCGTGGTCGATGAACTGGTGAGGCACAACACCAAAAACTAAAAACAAAACCGCAAAGACATAAACAGCACCGAGCATCGCTTCGCCCCAAGTCGCTTTGCGATCAAACTTACGACGCTTGCCAATCGGAATTACGG
>JBILAG010000069.1:0-10987 GCA_044354345.1 Ilumatobacteraceae bacterium
GAGCACAATCACCGCGTCATTACGTGCTGTGTTAAGTGCGTTTGAACGTCAAGAGAACTTGGGGCGTTAAATTCTTTAAGCATTTCTCAACTAGTCTCACATCAGTGAAAGTCAGCGTTAATTTTGACAACTGTGCGTCTACTGGCGCTTGCACACAAATCTGCCCTGAAGTTTTTGAACTACGTAACGACGGCTTTTTGTATATCTTGAACGAAAACCCGCCAGCTGAATTGCACGAATCAGTTATTGCTGCCGAACAAATTTGCCCAACTGGGGCAATCACGATCGAACAATAATTCGCACGTGGGTTTTTATTCTCGGCTAAATACTGCATGGGTTGCTAATGATTCAATGTTGTGCGTTGGTTTAGACCCAGATCTTGCAAGGTTCCCAGAAACTCTGCAAGGCGGAGTTCGAGACATTGAGACTTTTTGTAAACAGATAATTGATGCGACTGGCGATTTAGTTTGTGCATTCAAACCACAGATCGCATACTTTGCCGCACATGGAGCGGAGAAGCAACTTGAAAACATCTGTGCGTACATTCAATTGCATTATCCCGATGTCGTCATAATTCTTGATGCCAAGCGCGGAGACATAGGTGATACGGCAAAACTTTATGCACATGAAGCCTTTGTCAGGTACGGCGCTGATGCCGTGACCGTCAACCCGTATTTAGGCACCGACAGTCTTGAGCCGTTTTTGGCAACCCCCGACAAAGGCACGATTGTTTTATGCCGCACATCAAATGCTGGCTCAAGCGAGTTTCAATCGCTTATTACCGATGGCATGCCTTTGTATTTGCGAGTCGCGAGAACAGCAGCCGAGACCTGGCGCGCGATTGGTGAATGCGCGCTCGTAGTTGGCGCAACCTACCCAACCGAACTTGCCATGGTCCGCACGATTGTCGGCGAGATGCCAATTCTCGTGCCTGGTATCGGTGCCCAAGGCGGAGATATCTCTGAAGTCGTTAAGGCTGGTCGAGATACAAATAGTCATGGGTTGATAATTAATTCGTCGCGCGCGATTCTTTATGCGGATAGTTCAAAGTCGTTCGCCGACTCTGCGCGTAAAGTTGCGATTGAAACTCGCGATGAGATTAATCGCGCTCGCAATGTTTACTAGTCTTGAGCGTTGATGATTTCTTCAAGAATTACTTGATAGTTCGGCTTATTGTCAGTACGCGAAGTTAAATACTTCTGCTTGTAAGAAGCGTATTTCTCGTGATCAATAACTAGTGCCGCTCTAATCTCTTGTTCTGAATACTGGCGATCAATATTAAAAATCGTCGCCCCAGTATCTGTCGAGATATTTTGAATCAAAGATGACTTATATTGATCTCGGTTGTTTTGAATTTTATCTGAAGTTACAAGAACTAATGGTTTCAAAAATGCAATCGCATAGCTGATAGCCGTACTGTTAGTTGCGATCACCAGCTCGCAGCGTGACACAACTTCAGCTGTTTGCCCACCCAGTGTTTCTCTTTCGCCAAATAGCGGTTGATGATCTCTACCGACATGTTTTGGATGGGCGGAGATACTGACCTTCAAGCCAAGAGATCTCTCAACAGTTTCAAAAAATTTGCTGAGATTTGGATACCAATCTTCAGGCCGAACAGTTTCACTCGTTTTTTCAATTATTTCATCGCGCGGAAAACCAGGAAACCCGGTATCCAAATAAATTGCACTCTTTGAGGTGACGGTTTCATTTTTCATTAAGCGAATAGTTGTTGAAAAATCTGACGAATTTGCAAGAACAATTTTCGTTGAGCGCGGGAAGTCTCGGAGCACCCTGTCTACTTCTTCCGAACCACCGACCACAACATAGTTAGGCATCGCGATTCGCAACAAATTTCGCCGAACAAAATGCAATAGCTTCTTAATCACTTTCGGCAAGTCTCGTTTGTCCGGGTTAACCCGAACACTTGAAAAACTAACCCCACCTGTTGAAAATGCAACTACTTTGGCTCCAGACATTCGCAGCCGGAAACAGGTTATGAAAAGTCGATAGTTCACTGGCCGCAAGTGTGAAAAAACTATTGCATCTTTTGAAATTTTCTTAAATTCACGACTCCACTGTCTGAGTGATGAGAACCTTGTTACATGCTCAGACTCAGATTGATTTGCATATGCAGTCGCAAACTCGGGCGTGAGCGCGTCGATCAGCTCATGTATGTGAACTTCAAGATGTTCAGATAAATACTCGAGTTCAAATCTTTGCCAATCAAAATCTCTAAACCGATACGGCCAAACAACAATTAATTTCTGTTTGTCGCCTGCGTTGTTCAAAAAATTTACAGATCTTTGGGCTTTATCTGACCGAGTGGTTTACCAAAAACTGGCACGTTGAGATAATCAGCGAAGTCACTAAACATCGACAACGACTCAGGAGTATCAAAAACTCGCACTTGCTCCCACATCTTTCCTTCGTGCCAAGAACCTGCAAAATGTAAAAAATAATTAGTAAATAGACTTGCCTCAATACAAGACTTCATCAGACTCAAATTGTTCCGATGTTCGCTATACAAAAATGGATATCTTGAAGCAATTTCATAAGTCCATAAGGCCTGAAATTTATAGTCAAGCCATTCGACCAGGTTTTGAGATTGAACAAAGTGATTTAGAAATCTTTGCTCACCGCCACCATCTTGCACCATAATTTCTTGACCGAAGCTTCGGTAGTAGTCAGCCAAAAGTGGGCCGTGCGTTAAGCAGTTGTACACAAATACTCCTGAACATGCATCATCTAGTTGTGCTTCAAGACCTACCTCGGCGTAATAATCAACCAGGGAAATAAACAAACTTGAATCCAACGGATAAGCCTTGTCGTAGAAGCGATTTCGCAAAAATGCCATTCGTCGGAGTAACTGATGGTGCTCTTGCGGCAAATTTTTTCGTTTCGAGATCAGACCCACTTTGGCTTCGTTTCTACCCGCAAAAATGTTTGGCGCAAGCGGACTAATCAAGATGTCAGTATCCAGACAACAGACATTATTTACTTTGACTGTTGCGCTGTTAAGAGCTTCGCCGATCAAGAATTTTTGCCAGTAAGGGTTTTTCCAGTCTGGGTGGGCCTGGTCGACAAGGTGGTCGTCAAATAGGACTAAGCCGAGGTCGTGGCGCTTGCAATACATCTCCCAGGTACGAAATGCGTATTTCATAAATGGCTCAAGATATGCATCACCAATCGCAATCGTTGCGAGCACATTGCCAGACTTACCCGGCTGAATCAATACCTTCAGAACGTCCCTCAACCCAAAATCAACTCCACTGAAAAGTGGCTTAGATAAGTTTAGCGCTATTAACGAAATACCTAAAGCAACATCTTCAAGCGAATCATTTGATCCATCAACTGGCGATACCCTGACGGCGTAAACACTTTAGGAGATCGAAATATGGCGCATTTATTTTTAAGTGATGAGTGGATGTCAGCTGCACGCGAAATTCGATCGCGATACCAAGACGAGACTATGAAAGTTCCTGTTGGTGTGCGGATGAACCAAATAATCACAGGCGTGCCATTCGGCGAGGGCATTGTAAAGACTTACACCGACACATCTTCTGGGGTATTAGATATCGATCTGGGACATCTTGAAAGTGCCGATGTCACCGTAACTACCGATTATGCGACCGCCAGAAATATTTTTGTTGAGCAAGATCCAAATTTTACAATGCAAGCATTTATGTCCGGCAAAATCAAGGTTGAAGGCGACATGCTAAAAATGATGGCGCTACAAGGATCAATGCCACAAAATGAAATTGCTAAAACAATCGCAGAAGAGATTAAGACAATTACAAAATAGTTTTGGTTTACTAGCGAGAAATTTTTTGCGTTGACTTTACGGCGCTTGAAGTGAATATAGCGATGCCGCTGCTAATCACCCCCGCGAACAACGCGTAAGAAAAACTCTTAATCGTTCCAGATCTGATCGTGGCTTCGTGGATGCCGATCATCACTGCGGCGCCCAGTAGTGCCCCCATTTGATTGAGAAGTTGCTGCATCGCACTTGCGACGCCCAGGTCGTGATCATCAACTGAGTTTGCCAAAAGTGCAGTTAATATCGGCGCCGAAATTCCCAATCCGGCACCGGAGAGCGATAATCCAAAAGCAATTACCAAGTCAGAGGATCCAAGATTTATCTGCGAAAGAATCAGCATTGATATCAAAACAGCACATGCACCGACTACGCCGGCACTGCGTTCACCGATTCGTGACGAAATGCGTCCAGAAAATGGGGCGACGAGCGAAAACACCAACGGGCGTGCGATAATCAACCAACCAATATGCGAAGTCGAAAAACCGAGCCCGATTTCAAGTAACTGCGGCACAATCATAAAGCCACCTACGTATGCGAAGTTTGTTAGAGCAAGACTCACCACTGGAAACGCAACGTTGCGCGTGCGAAACCATTTGAGCGGCAACATTGGATCGCTTGCCGACTGCTCTGCGCGAACAAAAAAATAAAGGGTAACAACGCCAAGCAATGCGACAAGTGAAGTTCGCATTGACGCAAAGCCCCAAGTTGGGCCGCGATTGATTGCCACTAAAATTAGTACCGATCCAACACCGAGTAGCAACGCACCTTTTACATCAAACTTGACACTTTCTCTTCGCTCTGTGTCTCCGAGTAGCCACATCGCAATAAAACATCCGATCAAGCACAACGGCGCCTGAATCAGAAAGATAGTTCGCCAACCAAAAATGGCCACTAATGGCACGCCAGCTACGACACCGAGCACCGGAGCACCCGCTGTTACAAAACTCCAATAACCAATTGGGCCAACCCTTTCGCTTGGATCGTACATTCGGTTGATGTAGGCCATCGCCGCAGGGCCAAGCGCTGAACCGCCAGCCGCCGACAGAGTGCGAAACAAAATCATTGAAGTTGCATCCCACGCCACTGCAGTACAGATCGCAAAGACTCCGGCGACGAATAATCCACCAACGAAAACTCGCTTATGACCCCAAAGATCACCGATCTTTCCGAATGCAGGTCCGACAACGCCGAACGCAAGCATCGGTGCAGTAATTGTCCAACTAATTATTGAAGTCGTACTACCGAGATCATCTGCCACAGTCTTGAGTGATACGACCAGCAAAGTGATCATGAAACTCACCGTGAACACGCAACTTAGCAATACTGCCAGAGTCGCCTTGCGCGGCGAAACACCAACGCTTCGAACAATCTTTTGTCTTAGCAATAGTGACCATGGAACCACTGAAATTTCGTCGACGCCGCCAGCATCAAAAACAGTTAAATCTCTTGAAGCTTCTCTCTCATGTATTTTTGCTTCAAATTTCTTCAATTTCAAGGAAACACCATGTCAATTACAGAGCCACGTGGAACTTGGTCGCCATTGTTTATGGCCACACCTTTGACCGAAGCACTTTTCATTCGATATGACTTGCGACCTATTACTTCTCCAACAACAAAACCGGCAGCGACCAGTCGTTTCTCGGCGTCGTTGAAATTGATCCCAACAATGTTTGGCATCTCTACGAAATCTGGTCCTAATGAGAGTGCGTAACTCAATGCGCCACCACGTGGAAGTCTTTCGTCGGGTGGTGGCGACTGTGCACCGATCAGACCAATTGCTACATCATTATTGAAAGCATCTGGAGTCACCGCAAGTACTAGACCAAGTTCAGCAGCCTTAGTTGTTGCATCGGCAAGGGTCAAGCCAACAATCAATGGCACAACTCGCAACGCGGGACCATTTGAAATTGTTAAGTTGATTACTGTTCCTTTGAGTACTTCATCACCAGCAACCAAAGACGGTTGTTTGGCAACGGACCACGAAATCACGCTGCCAACTGGAGTCGTTTCACTTGAGTCTTCGCTCGTTGAAACCACTAACCCTTGCGCAACTATTTTTTCAACCGCCGCTTCTTTTGTTGCACCTGTGACATCAACCAGAACGCCGAGCGGTGGGCCCTCTGAAACAACAAGAACAATTGTTTCGCCTTCTTTTAAACTCTCGCCAGTTGCGGGCTCGGTACGGATCACATGACCAAACTCAACATCGTTAGTTCGCTCTGCTTGAACCAGCATCTCCCAACCGAACTCTGCGATTTTGTTTCGTGCCTGCGATTCAGCGAGACCATTTAATTCGGGCACATCGTACGATGCTTTAGTCAGCGTTTGAAATGCAATCACCGAGACAGTCGCGAACGCCGCAACTGCTACTGCGATCCAAAGTCTCGTCAGCCTTCGGCGAACTTGAGGCGACTCAATAACTTGTTGATCTTCAATACCGTCATCAATCTTTGGTTGATACTCAACAACTTTGATCTCCTGTGTTTTTCTGGCAGGCGTAATCGGATTTGGCCGCGTGATCACATCTTCAAAGCGCTTCGAAATAATTGTGTCAATTGGTTGCGGGCGGGGCATTTTGGAAGCGACTTGAGTTAATGCTTGACCAAATTCAAAGGCAGTTCCGCGTTCTTGGGCCACCGGGCGACCTGCACGTTCAATTGGCGCCGCAAGTGGTCCCATGTCTCCTGAAACTGGTAACAATTTGTCAATTCGATTTGCCAATGTGATCGCAACTGATTCTGCGGCAAACGGAACTTCACCGGTCATTGTCTCAATCAAAGTAATTGCCAGTGAATAAACATCAGACTGTGCATCGGGAGCCGAACCTTGACCGATTTCGGGCGCCGCATAACGAGCTTGCTCAATACTCATTTTCGCTGCTGAAAAACTCTTCTTTACGCCAAGCCCAGTTAATCGAATTCTCGCATTGTCATCAAAAATCAAGTTTGCTGGGCGCACATCACCGTGCACGAAACCATTTTTATGAGCATGATTTAGTGCTCGACATACATCTAGACCGACCATTAGTGCCTGCGAGGGCGACAATCGTCGACCACGGTCTAGATATTCGCGTAACGAACCTTGTCCAAAACGCTGGGTGACGTTAAACACGATCCTCACATCGTCAATCACCGCATCACCCCAATCGTCAATTGAAACTAGCGACGGATGGGAAATTGAAAAAAGCTGTTGCATCGAAGACTTAAAAGACGCCATGGCAGAATTTTCGTCAACAATGCCCGCCTCCCTGTCAAATAAGGAGCTAATCGTCATCAAACGCACGGCTACGTTTCTATGTTGATGGATGTCTTGCGCCTCAAACACAGGAGCAGATGCGGTACCCTCGCTCCGTAATTTCTCAATGCGATACCGCCCGACAAGGACATGACCAATTACCGCATTTAATGAAACCACCGCCCTTAAAACTACTGCCGATTTTCACTTAACAATGATTTATGAAGGTTTCTCGGCGAGAATAGAGTTGTGTCAATGAACTCTGAAAATTCAGCAAAAGTCAAAAAACAGCGTCAAGCCTTCAATCTTCAACGGCTTCTTACAAGTATTGGAGTTTCAGTTGGATTGGTAATGATTATTTTTGGTTTTAGAGTTTCACAAACAGGTCGAGATGAGTCTGGTTTGCCTGATGCAATTGAACGGATGTCTCCGGCTAACGGTGACCGCGTGCTTAGGCAATCACAAATCATTGTTGATTTTGTAGAAGGTTACGAATCAGTTTTATTCATCGACGGTATTGAACTTCCGACGACAAGACTTGATGAACTAACTTCATCTGGCCAGATTGCAACACCTGGTGCACAAGTTGAATTGCCTGCCACAGCAGTTTTTGATCCGGGTAATTTTATAATCAGTTTTCAGCCCCAAGTTGGTGCTGTGATTGAGTCTTTTACGCAAGGTGAGCACGAAGGCAAAGTTAGATACTGGCGAGTTGAAGATGGTCGTGAAAAATCTCGCGTATACATCTGGAAGTTTGACACGGATTAAAACTAAATCAGGAATTCTTAAACTGGCAGCTCGCCTGTCTTGAGCAACACTTGAAAACCTGCTGAGTCAATGATCGGAATTTTTAAGGATTCGGCTTTTGTTAGTTTGCTTGCACCAGGTTCACCACCAACTACCAATGCGAATGTCTTCGCACTCACACTTCCCGGGCTCTTGCCACCTCGACTAGTGATTGCCTCTTGAGCGCCCTCACGGCTGAAACCTTCGATAGTTCCTGTCACGACTATTGCTTTGCCGACTAAATTCTGTGGCGCAGTGCTGACAATTACATTGCCGAATTCAACTCCCGCATTTCTGAACTTTTTAATGATCGCTTGGTGAGACTTATCTTTGAACCACTTAGTGATTGAGTTTGCAATTACATCGCCCAGACCGTCAATTTCACTTAACTGCTCAGGTTTAGCGGCGATTATTGCATCAAGTGAACCGAACCGACGCGCGAGTGATTCGGATGCTGCAGGCCCCAAGTTCTTTATTCCGAGACCAACGAGAAGTTTGTTGAGAGGTCTTGTCTTTGAATTATTAATTGCAGTCAACAAATTATTGGCGCTCAGTTCGGCGAAACCGTCAAGCTGAAGCAACTTCTCAATAGTCAGCGAATACAAATCACCGATGTCGGTCACAAAGTTTTTGTCAGATAAAGCGAAAACTGTTTTTTCGCCAAGGCCTTCGATATCCATCGCGCCACGCGATGCGAAATGAATAATCCGTTGATCACGCTGAAACGGGCAATCTGGTTCAATGCATCGAGTATCTGACTCGCCTTCAAGTTGCACAAATGTTGAGTTCAGATCGCAGACACATGTTGTTGGAAACTTCCATGGCTTTGAGTTTTTCGGACGTAACGCCAACACTGGACCCACCACCTCAGGGATCACATCGCCCGCTTTGCGCACAACCACTGTGTCGCCCGGCCGAACATCTTTTAATTGCACTTGCTCGCGGTTGTGCAAAGTTGCCATACTCACGGTGCTGCCAGAAAGCACAACTGGCTCAAGTTCAGCAAACGGCGTCGCTCGACCAGTTCGACCAATTGAGACCGAAATGTTTTTGAGAATCGTATTGCGCTCTTCCGGAGCAAACTTCACAGCAATCGCCCAGCGTGGAGCGCGAGCGGTGAAACCTAGTTGTTCGCGTTGTGTAAGATCATCAAGTTTCACAACGACTCCATCTATTTCATAATCGAGCTTGTGGCGATTTGCTTCACATTTTGCAACGTACTCAACGACTTGAGCAAGTGAGTTGACGGTTCTCACTTCAGGATTTATCGGAAACCCTAGATCACGAAGGTAATCAAATGTTTCGGAATGCGACAAAAAGTTTGGTGCGCCAACTGCTTCACCAAGTTGATATGCCCAAAATGAAAGATCACGAGTGGCTGTGATTGCTGGGTTTTTTTGTCGCAGGCTTCCAGCGCCGGCATTTCGCGGGTTGGCTGGCACTGTTTCGGGTTTCTTACCATCGCTAATTCGCTTTTCATTCTCGATTTGTTTTGTCACTCGTAGTTTTTCAAACGCCGCTATCGACATATAAACCTCACCACGAACTTCAAGCACACTCGGAATCTTCTTGCCCGATTTAGAGACGAGTTTCTTTGGCACAACACTTATCGTGAGAATGTTTGCGGTTACATCTTCTCCGACTTTGCCATCTCCACGAGTTGCGGCCTGCACTAGTGCACCGTCTTCATAGCGAATACTCAATGCCAAACCGTCAATTTTGAGTTCGCAAACAAATTGCATCCTGACATTGCCCAAACCTTTGACCAGCCGTTCACCCCAAGCTTGCAACTCTTTTCCATCCATCGCATTATCAAGACTCGTCATCGGCACACGATGAGTAACCGGATCAAAAGTGGTAAAACCCGAACCAATAACTTGTGACGGTGATGATTCTTCAATCAATTCTGGATACTTGGCTTCGATTTCTTTAAGTTTGCGTAACAGTTCGTCAAAAGCTGCATCAGAAATCTCAGGATTATCTTGGCCGTGATACAACTCATTGTGATGTGCAATTTGGGCACGAAGAATCATCACATTTTTTTTCAGATCCTTCGAGACGGTCACGACTAAAACTTTACCGATTGATTGTTCGCGCCTTAGCCTTATAACGTGGCTATTAAGTTGAAGCAAAGTATGCGACTTGAAGACGTTCTGCACATGATGTTGCGTATTTTGCTTAGTTGCCTGCCGTTTATTGGTGCAGGAGTGGGTGGATTATTGGACAACAGATCAGTCGCGGTTCAAGTGACCGGAACCACTTTGGCGTGGGCCGTGTGGGGCACAGTTGTGATTGCAAGTTTCATCAACCATCCAATAACTTTGACTGTGTTGCGAATCGGTACACCAGTGGTTGCTGGTTTCATGATTTTAGATATTTTCAACCAAGGCACTTCTAGTGGGCAGGTTATTAAGGTGGCAGTCAGTGTCGCGGTTTTGTTGCTCAGTTTCAGCGCCGAAATAGGAAGTATCTATGTGCAGGCCAGTGCCTATGGAGATGAGAAACGATTTGCCTTACGACCGCCAGTTGTACTGATTGCACCGATTTTGCTTTCAACACTTGTTGTAGATTTATCAATCATTTCATTGCCATTGCTTATTGCGGCAAGAAATTGGGCAGTTGCCGCTGTCTCGCTAGCTGGTTTGTATGTTTCAGCCAAATATCTACTACCGAGAATTCATTTGCTTTCGCGTCGTTGGTTAGTTTTTGTGCCGGCTGGAGTAGTCATCCACGACGAGATTGTCTTATCAACCAACTTGATGATTAGAAAACAAGATTTATTTCAGATACAACTAGCGCGCAACAACTCAGCAGCGGCTGACCTAAGCGCACTGACCTGGGGTGTGCCACTTGAATTCTCGTTCAATAAACCACTAGATATTTCACTGACATCAATCGGAGCGAAACACCTGAATACAATCAGTGCAATTCACGCACAATCCGTATTGATCGCCACTTCTCGCCCAGGATCTGTGCTCAGCGCTTACAGCACCAAAACTAACTAATTTGTTTTCACCATTTCAAACCAGTTATTTCCTAAACAAAACTCAATCTGCGCTTTGTTGTAACGGCCTAACGGAGACTCCACAAGTTCAAAAACATGTGCGTCATTCAACACATCATGCTGATAAAGCCAATTTCTTTGAAAGT
>JBILAG010000006.1:0-42711 GCA_044354345.1 Ilumatobacteraceae bacterium
GGCGAATTGGGAGCGATGGAGTTTTCGAATCGGTTTTTGCCAACGCGAAGGTCTTGTGATTCATGATGTTTGGTTTGACGACGGTGGTCAGTTGCGCAAGATCGCTCATCGTTTGTCTATTGCTGAACTTGTCATTCCGTATGGTGACCCAAGTCAGGGTGCTTATCGCAAGAATGCTTTCGATACCGGCGAGTTTGGTTTGGGTAACTATACGAACTCATTGACTCTTGGTTGCGATTGTCTTGGCGAAATTGTTTATTTCGATGTCGCTGTAGCGAACCCTGATGGCACAGTACGCGAAATTAAAAATGCAATTTGTACGCACGAAGAAGATTTTGGTATTTTATGGAAGCACGTTGACATCGACGGCAATGTCGAAGTGCGTCGTGGTCGCCGTTTCGTGGTGTCGTCAATTGTGACGATCAATAATTACGAGTACGGATACTTCTGGTATTTCTATCAAGACGGCTCGATCGAATTTGAAGCCAAACTCACTGGCATTGTGTTGACCCTGGCCGACAACCCTGGAGCCGATCATGTTTCAGCGACCGAGCTCGAGCCAGGTTTGTGGGCGCCGTATCACCAACATATTTTGTGCGCCCGACTCGATTTAGATATTGACAGCAGTGCCGATGAAATTTCCGGCGTGCGCAACAGTGTTGTCGAAGTTGACTCGTTTGCGCACGAGATGGGGCCAAAGAATATTTATGGTGGAGCGTACGAAATTAGCGAGACGATTTTGAAGCGCGAACTCGACGCTAAGCGTGTTGTTGATCCATTTAAGAGTCGATTTTGGAAAGTGATAAATCCAAATCGAAAAAATCACATGGGTAAGCCAGTTGGTTACAAACTTATTTCAGGGCATACGACGTATCCATTGGCGAAGCCTGAGTCGACGATAGGTCGGCGCGCAGGATTTATGTATCAGCATTTGTGGGTAACTAAAAACGAAACTAACGAGCGATACCCAGCAGGTGATTATCCATTTCAACACGACGGTGGCGCGGGCTTGCCACAGTGGACTCAAGCCAACCGTGACATTGAAAATACTGATGTTGTGTTGTGGCATGTTTTTGGAACAAATCATATTCCTCGCGCCGAAGATTGGCCGGTGATGCCAGTTGAGCGCACAGGGTTTCATTTGAAGCCAAGCGGTTTTTTCGCGCGCAGCCCAGCGATTGATGTGGCGCCGTCAGTGAAACCTTGCCATTAGGCTCTGTGATCGTAAGTGAGCGTTAAGATTTTTTAGAGACACATATATACGTGGGGCCAGTAGCTCAGTGGTCAGAGCAGGGGACTCATAATCCCTTGGTCGTGGGTTCAATCCCCACCTGGCCCACTAGGGAACGTGCGATTTTCTCGCGGCAAAGCCAATGCGCTAGTCTCGTTACACAAAACGCACACGTCAATGGGATGTGTGCAAGAGGGGAAATAAATGACAAAGCGCAAAGGAATCAAATCCGCTGTTCTTGCCATTGCAGCGTTTGCACTCATCGCGGGTGCATGCGGCGGCAGTAGCGATACAGCAACTGAAGAGACAACTGCAGAGACTACAGCACCAGCAACTGACCCTTGTGAAGGTTCAGAACTCAAGCTCGGTCTCGCATTCGACACTGGTGGTC
Organism: Ilumatobacteraceae bacterium; assembly: GCA_044354345.1. Taxonomy (GTDB): domain Bacteria; phylum Actinomycetota; class Acidimicrobiia; order Acidimicrobiales; family Ilumatobacteraceae; genus BACL27. Next base: position 1,623 of record JBILAG010000006.1, read on the forward strand.
GTGGTGACGGAACATTTAACGACTCGGCCGCTCGCGGTGCAGAACAGGCTGCAACTGAATTGTGCTTCACAGTTCAAGAGCTTGAAGCAACAAGCGACGATGATCGCAAGCCAAACCTCGAAGCACTTGTGGCAGCTGGAAACAACCCAGTTATCGCAGTTGGTTTCGCGTTCGGTGGAGTGATCGAAGAAGTTGCTGCTGCTAACCCAAATGTAACTTTCGGTTGGGTCGACGGTTATCTTGACCTTCCAAACGTAAAGACTCTCGGCTTTTCTGAGCAAGAGGGTTCTTTCCTTGTTGGTGCAGCTGCTGCATTGAAGAGTGCAAGCGGAACAATCGGTTTCATTGGTGGTCAAGAAATTGACTTGATCAAGAGGTTCGAAGCTGGATATATCGCTGGTGCTAAAGCTGTTAACCCAGACATCAAAGTTGAGTCGAAATATCTCGGTGCAGCTGGAGACAATGCTGCATGGGGTTCACCTGACAAGGCTAAAGAAATTGCAGCGAGCTGGTTCAAAAAAGGTGCAGACATTGTCTACACCGCTGCTGGTGGTTCAGGCCGTGGCACAATTGAAGCGGCTGTTGAAGCTGGCGAAGGTAAGTGGGCAATTGGTGTTGACTCAGACGAGTACCTAGTTGACACTCCAGAACAGCAAGCACATCGATTGACATCAATGCTCAAGCGTGTTGACGTCTCGGTATTCCTCACTGCCAAGGCAGTTAAGGAAGGCGATGTCACTGGTGGATTCAAAATATTTGACCTCAAGAGCGATGGAGTTGGATACGCAACATCGGGTGGATACCTCGATGATGTTGCCGATCAACTTGAAGCTTTCAAGGCAAAGATTGTCAGTGGAGAAATTGTCGTACCGACAGCACCATAATTTAAAATTAATAATTTAAATTAACTGCGGGGGCTTGGGTCATTGACTCAGGCCCCCGTATTTTTTTGCACCGAATCTTCGCTGCAATGAAACTCTTTAAATTGAAAAATTTATGGTGGTATGTCAGACTTGCGGAATGCAATCGGGGAGTGTGAAGTCGAAACTGAACTCAGCGACAGATGGTGTCAGGGTTGTTGAGCTTACAAACATAAGTAAAAGCTTCCCGGGTGTGATTGCGAATCGCGATATTTCGCTCGAAATCGATCGCGCAACAATTCATGCGATAGTCGGCGAAAACGGGGCCGGCAAGTCAACTTTGATGAAAATTTTGTATGGCCTTCATCAACCCGATTCAGGAACGATTGCCATCAATGGTGTGATAACTCAATTTAAGTCACCAAGCGAGGCGATGTCTGCTGGTATTGGCATGGTGCATCAGCACTTTATGCTCGCGGATAACTTGACGGTTCTTGAAAACATTATCCTTGGCTCTGAGCCAACCAAGTATGGAGTACTTTCGCTCGGCGATGCGCGTAAGCGAGTCAAAGATTTGGCGACATCAATTGGCGTTGAAATTGATCTAGATCTTCCGATTTCTGATTTGGGTGTTGGTCAACGGCAACGAGTCGAAATTTTGAAAGTATTGTTTCGTGGCGCTGAGATTTTAGTTTTAGACGAGCCAACTGCAGTTCTAGTACCGCAAGAAGTTGATGAGTTATTCGCAAATCTCCGCAAACTTGTTGCAAATGGAACGACGATTTTGTTTATCTCACACAAACTTGATGAGGTGTTATCAATCTCTGATCAGATAACGGTGATTCGCCAGGGTTCAACAGTTGCGACTGTCTCACCTAAATCGGTTGATCGTTTAAAACTTGCCGAACTGATGGTTGGTTCTGATCTGCCGAGTCACGGAGAACGCACAACAAAAGTCGGAGAAAAAATTCAATTGTCAGCGCGCAACTTAACTGTTGTTGCCAAAGCTCGCAAGAATCCGGTTCGAAACGTGTCGTTTGATATTTTTGAAAGTGAGATCATCGGCATCGCTGGGGTCGATGGAAACGGCCAGTTTGAACTTTGTGAGGCACTTCTCGGGCTAGTCGATATTCAGGGCACCGTAGAAATTGCCGGGAAAGATGCGAGCAACTTAAATGTTCGCGAAAGACTTGACCAAGGAATGGCGTATATTCCGTTTGACCGTCATCGAGAAGGGTTGATGCTTGCTGCGTCGCTTTGGGAGAACGGGCTATTGGGTCATGAATCGACACTTTCTCGCGGACCAATGATTGACGTTAAGGCGGCTCAAAAATCGTGTCGAGAAATAATTGAGCGATTTGGTGTGATGACACCGAGTGAACTTGTTCCAGCGTTTGTACTCTCAGGTGGTAATCAACAAAAACTTGTCGTCGGTCGTAATCTCGCAACTACTCCGAAAGTATTGATTGCAGCTCATCCAACTCGTGGAATCGATGTTGGTGCACAGGCCGCAGTCTGGGAAGAAATTCGCCGATCGCGAGATGCCGGCATGTCAGTGTTGCTTGTTTCTGCTGATCTTGAAGAAGTTTTGGGTCTCTCTGACAGGATTCTTGTTATGTTTGACGGCGAAATATCCGCCGAACTTGACCCAAAAAGCGCAACCCCGCAAATTCTCGGAAAATATATGACGGGCACGCAGTGAATCAGCAACTTTCTTCGACGCGTGATTTTGACTCAATGCGCAAGTCACTAAACACTCTTGGAAGTTCTGTTGCTGCAGTAATTCTCGCTCTAGCTATTTGTGGCGTGCTTTTACTCATTACTGGCAAGAACCCTTTGATGGCATATGGAAAGATTTTGGAAACAGGTCTAACAAGCGAAAAATTTCTTGAAATGCTGAAACGAGCGACGCCCCTTATTTTCAGTGCAATCGCAGTGTCGATTGGTTTCAAAATGAATTTATTTAATATCGGCGTTGAAGGACAGTATTTATTTGCTGCGCTAATCGCTGCCGAAATGGGCACTCACGTTTCACTCCCAGCACCTCTACACGTGTTGTTTATATTAATTATGGCGATGGTTTCCGGTGCGGCATGGGCGAGCATCGCAGCAATATTAAAAATTACTCGTGGGATCAACGAAGTGATTTCTACAATCATGCTCAACTACATTGCTTTGTCATTTATTCAGTGGATTTTTGAAACTTTCTTTCGTGATGATTCTGACGGTGGTTTGAACGTAAAAACTACAGAAATTGCACCCAGTGGGCGCATGCCAGACCTAGTTAACGATCGGCTCAACGGAATGTTTATAGTCGCGCTCCTTGTGGCTTTTCTCTATTGGGTCATCGTATTTCGAAGTCGATTTGGTTTTCAGCTTCGTGCCAGTGGGCTTAACCCGATCGCGGCGCGCACGGCGGGCATACCAGCCAATCAAATGATCTTATTCGCTCTTTTATTGTCAGGTGCAGTTGCGGGACTGGTTGCAATGCCATCGGTAATTGGTGACGTCTACGCGTATGGCCCATCATCGACTCCGACGCAGTTTGGCTTCGCCGGGATTACAGTTGCGTTATTGGGTCGGAATCATCCGTTTGGAATTGTTGTAGCAGCAATGTTGTTCGGGTTTCTTGACTCAACATCAGCAGTTCTTCAGCTTTCTGAAATACCAAGTTCAATCGTCAAAGTTATTCAAGCGATTATTGTGCTTGTCGTAGTGATTGTTAACGAAGCATCGTCAAGGCGTTATAACCGAAAAATTGCCGAGCAAGCAGCCTTGTCATCGAAAAGCCTGGAAGTAAAGCCATGACACAGTCAAAGAACTTTAGATTATTTGTTTTTATCTCTGTTGTGTTGGCGATCGTTTCGACTGTTCGTTTGTGGACCGATCAAGATGCTTTGACATCGTCAGACACAATTGGCACAGCACTGCGATTGACAGTACCGATTCTTCTCGCGGGTTTGGCCGGGCTTTGGGCCGAGCGCTGTGGAGTTTTAAATATCGGCATCGAGGGCATGATGATTTTCGGAACATGGTTTGGTGCGTGGGGTGCGTGGCAATTTGGTCCGTGGGTCGGATTGTTCTTTGCAATTTTGGGTGGCATGTTTGGTGGCTTGGTACATGCGGTTGCCACAGTTCGTTTCAATATCGATCAAGTAATTTCTGGTGTGGTAATTAATTTGTTTGCCTACTTCGGTGTGCGATATTTGAGTGAGCTCGTTTATGTCGGAAAGAAAGGCGGAGGAATCAGCCAATCTCCACCGCAAAAGTCAGCACTGCCGAAATTCAATTTGCCAGTTCTTTCTGGTGGCGAAATCGCTGGTTGGAAGTCTCCAGATTTTTTGGGTTGGCTCGAGGCACGTAGATGGTTCATTCTTGGAGACCTCGGCGGTATCGCTCGTGGTTTGACGCACAGTATTTCTTGGGCAACGGTGATTGCGATAATCGTCGTGCCGGTGTCGGCATGGGTTTTATGGCGAACGCGTTTTGGTTTGCGTTTGAGGTCTTCAGGTGAATCACCAATTGCCGCTGAAAGTCTCGGCATCAAAGTCAATCGTCTGCGATATTACGGTTTATTAATCAGTGGCGGTCTTGCTGGGTTAGCAGGTGGCACACTTTCAATCGTCGCCTCGTCTTATTATCGCCAAGGTCAAACTGCAGGTCGTGGTTTCATCGGACTCGCAACGATGATTTTTGGAAACTGGCGACCAAGTGGAATCTTGACCGGCGCAATGTTGTTTGGTTATGCCGAGGGTATAAAACTCGTCGCATCAGACTCGATCACTGCTCTATTTTTGTTGATTGCCTCAATGTCGGGAGCATTTTTTATCTATGCCATAATCAGACGTAAGCACAGTCAGGTTCTTGTAACACTTTGTGCCTTTTTGCTTTCGGCAGTCGCATATCGAACTGTCGACACGGTTCCAGAATCACTGACGCAGTCTCTGCCTTATGTTGTCACGCTAATTGTTTTGGCTACTGCGACTCAACGACTGCGACCGCCAGCAATGGCTGGAGTGCCCTTTAGACCGGGCGAACCGCACTAAAATCTTTAGTGAATTATTATTTGCCCTTGGGGCGAAACGCAACAAGACCGTTAGTCAGTTCGAGACGTGGGCCATTGATCAAGTCAATGCAGTAGGGCACAGCAGGCATTACTGCGTCAAGACATTCACTTATTGACGATGGCTTGCCTGGCAAATTAATAATTAGTGCGCCACCTCGAATGCCTGCAGTTTGACGAGAGAGAATTGCAGTCGGTACAACCTTCAGTGAAGTCGCGCGCATGAGTTCACCAAAGCCTGGCATCATTTTTTCGCACACTAGCTCTGTTGCTTCGGGTGTGATGTCGCGAACTGCTGGGCCTGTGCCGCCGGTTGTCACAATCAGACAGCACTTTTCAGCGTCAGCGAGTTCGCGCAATGTTGCTGTAACTAGGTCAATCTCGTCGGCAATGACTCTGGCGACCGGTTGCCAAGATGATGAGAGATGTTTGGTGAAGTATTCGTGAATCGCTGGGCCGCCACGATCTTCGTAAACTCCAGCCGAAGCACGATCTGAAACTGTGACGATACCGATCTTGGCTATTGTCGCGTTCGCTGTGTTCTCAGTTTTATCTGTGCTCATCGTCAACCGTTACCAGAACAGATTTTGTGGGTCGTTATATTTCTTTCCGAAACTTACTTTGCGGACGATTGATTTGTAGATCTGTCTCCAGCCAAAGCGAAAACCAGTCAACGACCTTGCGGTAAACGAAACTGCTTGCAGCCTTTCGATAGATGCACGAAAGCCCCGTAGCATTGCCGTTTCTGTCGCGCTTAATACCAGTGGTGCAATAGTTGCCGGAAACGCACGAGTTTCAAATTGAAACATTTCGTAATCCATTGCGTATACAGCCTGTAACCGGTTCGCTGTATGTTGATCGCAAACTTGGTCGAGTTTGATACCAAAGCCGACATTGTGTCGTTCAAGAGTTAGTGCTGTGCTTGCGCGACGATTTACTTCGTCGACCAGTGTTTGCATTTCTGATGGTTGCTCAACGCGAACCTTCATGTTGTAGTTGAACTTGTCGGGGTGAACAATGTGTGACTGCGGCAAAAAATGATGGTCATCCATAAACTCATTTGTTTGCTCAGAGATCATTTTGGCGAACAAAGCAAAACTTTCAGTGATGTTGATTCGACCGTCTGCTAGTTGATCTTGGCAAAGTTTGATTGCGTTGTCTGGCGTGCCCGGTGCGCGAGAGAATATACGGTTTTCCCATGCCGAGTAAGCGCGAGATAACGGGTCGCGGGTTGCATAAACACGAAGCCAATCTGGTGAATGCAAAATTTCATCAATCTGCTTGGCTTTCATGTCGATGAGCTTGGTTAGTCCACTTACTCCCAGTTCATGAATCGTTTGCGAACGTGCCATGTGCGGGCTGATTAGTCGGTCAAGTCGCGACTGATCGTATGATCCGCTGGCTTTGGCAAGCAACATTTTGATACTGCTGCATGCAACTTTAGTAGTTGGGCAATACATAATTTTGAGACTCGGCGCAACCAAAATGAAACCGGCAAACGGCTTAAGTGGAAATTCTTTTTCACTAATCATTTCGAGAAAGCTACTTTCATGAGCCTGCTTTAACGAGCAACTTCGCCATAATCATTGCTACTGATTCTTGCAAAGATTCACTGGTGAGTCCGACAATTACATCAGGCGACAAAGGTGCTTCGTATGGGCTGTCTACTCCGCTCAATCCGGTCATCTGGCCATTACGAATTTTGGCATACAAGCCTTTTGTGTCGCGCCGCTCACACTCTTCAAGCGAGGTTGCGACATGAACTTCGACGAACCTTAACTGTCGATCTTTATGTATCTTTCGGGCATGCTCACGAGATGCGATGAACGGTGAAATAATCGGCACAATTGCAACAGTGCCAGAGTCAGCAAATAAACATGCAACCTCAGCCATTCGGCGAATATTCTCAGTTCTATCATCGTCGCTATAACCAAGATCTGAGTTGAGACCAAGTCGAACGTTGTCGGCATCTAAAACATATGCGAGTCGACTGGTCTTCAAAAGTTCACGAGCTAGTTCTGTAGCGATTGTTGACTTACCCGAACCAGAGAGCCCGGTGAGCCAGATAGTTGCGCCAACGAGTCCATGTTTATTCCAGCGTTGTGAGCGAGTTACTCCAGGCTCATGCCAAATCGGCTTGCCAGGCTGTCTCGCTTGATTCGACTCGCTCGAAATGTTCATGCAAAATTGTCGTTCAAGATCTTGGCGAAAGCAGCATGCCAGCAGCAACAGTTTGCCCTGATGATTCATCAACAAGTATGAACGATCCGGTTGTGCGATTCTGATGGTAGTCATCAAAGAATAGTGGGCTGGTCGTATGTATCGTTACGCGACCAATCTCATTGAATTTCAATTCTTTCATATCAGTCTCACGATGCAGATTCGAAATATCTAGTCGATACAAAACGCTAGACACCTTGCCGCGCGCAAGTTTCGTGGTGTGCTTTACCGTATAGATCTTGTCAAGTTGCAGTGGTGCTGTGTCATCCATCCAACACAGCATTGCTTCTAGCTCTTGAGATGTTCGTGGGCGATTGTTCGGCCGACACAACATGTCGCCGCGAGTTATTGAAAGATCATCTTTTAACAAAACAGTTACGGCCTGGCCTGGTTCGGCTTGCTCAACTGGGCCGTTTGGCGAGTCAATACCAGTGATCGTGCTGGTTAAACCAGACGGCAAAACCATAATGTCATCGCCGACACGCAACATGCCGCCTGCAACGCGCCCTGCATATCCGCGGTAGTCAGGTGTGTCAGAGCGTTGCGGTCTAATTACATATTGCACCGGAAACCGTGTATCAATTCGATTGTCATCACTGGCAATATAAATATTTTCAAGATGATGCAATAGGGTCGGGCCTTCAAACCATGACATGTTTGTTGAACGGCTGACGACATTGTCGCCAGCGAGTGCGCTGATTGGCAAAAATGTCACATCGCGTAAGTCAAGACGCGACGCAAAAGTCTCAAACTCTTCGCGGATATTGTCAAAAATTGCTTGATCGTAGTCAACCAAATCCATTTTGTTGACGCAGATCACGAGATGTGGTACCCCAAGCAAAGAAACAAGCAAACTATGGCGACGAGTTTGTTCAACGACACCAGTTCGTGCATCAACGAGAACGATCGCCAAATCTGCATTTGATGCTCCGGTGATCATGTTGCGCGTGTATTGAATGTGGCCGGGGCAGTCGGCGATTATGAAACTGCGCTTGGGTGTTGCGAAGTAGCGATATGCAACATCAATCGTGATTCCTTGTTCACGTTCGGCGCGAAGACCGTCAGTAAGAAGCGACAAGTCGACATAGTCGTCTCCACGGCGTTTACTAACTGCCTCAATATGTTCTAGTTGATCTTCAAAAATACTTTTTGAGTCGTAAAGCAGACGGCCGATCAAAGTTGATTTGCCGTCGTCAACTGATCCGACGGTTGCAAAATGCAGGCGTTCCATTAGAAGTATCCCGTTCGTTTGCGATCTTCCATTCCAGCTTCAGAGATTCGGTCATCTGCTCGAGTCGCACCTCGCTCGGTGATGCGAGCCACTGAGGTCTCAGCAATCACTTGGTCAATTGATACAGCGCTTGATTCAATTGCGGCTGTGCAAGTTGCATCTCCAACAGTACGAAACCTCACGAGTTCTTCGGATACTGTTTCGCCTTCTTCGGGCTGCAAAAATGGTGATACCGCCATCCACATGTTGTCTCGGCGGAACACTTGACGACGGTGCGCATAATAAATACTCGGTAGATCGATGTTGTAGTCGGCAACGAATTGCCAGATATCCAATTCTGTCCAGTTTGAAATCGGAAAAATTCTAAAATGTTCACCGGGCTTATGGCGGCCATTGTAAATTCCCCAGAGTTCGGGTCGCTGAGTCTTTGGGTCCCACTGACCGAACGCATCGCGATGTGAATAGACGCGTTCTTTAGCGCGCGCACGTTCTTCGTCGCGGCGTGCACCGCCAAATACGGCATCGAACTTGTGCTCTTTGATTGAGTCGAGCAAAGTCACAGTTTGTAGTGGGTTGCGACTCGCGCGCGGCCCAGTTGCGTCTTGCATTCGGCCAGCGTCAATTGATGCCTGAACTGAGCCAACAATAAGTTGAACATCTAGATCACGCACTGCTCGATCGCGAAACTCGATAACTTCGGCAAAGTTATGGCCAGTATCGATGTGCATCACAGGGAAGGGCACTCGTGCTGGGCTGAAAGCACGTACGGCGAGGTGCAGCATTACGACTGAGTCTTTACCGCCCGAGAACAACATTGCTGGGCGTTCGAATTCTGCTGCGACTTCGCGGATAATTGTGACCGACTCGTCAATCAGACTGCGTAATGCTGATTTCACCCCTATAAGACTAGGGGTTTGAGCATTGCCGGAGTGACAAAAGCCGAATACCTGCTGTCAAATAGATCGGGCAATTAGTGTGACTTCGGGCGATTAAAGCAAATAATTAAATTTTTCTAGAGGACAAATTGTGACACGGCTATCTAAATCAAGTACAAACGAATCGATTTTGGCGGTACTGCGAGAAACAGCTGATGCAGTTTCAATCGTGCTTCGTGCAAATAAAGATTGGTCGCTGTCAGGTTTGCGTGAAACACAATATTCAGTCGATCTACGCGCTGACGCTGCAGCTCTTGAAGTTCTACATGGTGCAGGCGTGGCTGTGTTGTCTGAAGAAAGCGAAATCACAGGCGTATTCGGTGATGACGATATTTGTGTCGTAATGGATCCACTTGATGGTTCGACAAATGCCAGTCGTGGTGTGCCTTGGTATGCAACCGCATTGTGCGCAATCGACAAAAACGGCATGCGTGCCGGGCTTGTTGTTAATCAATCGATGCAGAGTGATTCTTATTGGGCGACCGTTGGTGGTGGAGCTTTTCATAATGGTACGGCGATGCGACCAAGTAGTTGTGCAGATCTCGCCGAAGCAGTTGTCGGCGTTTCGGGTTTTCCAAAACAGCGACCAAGATGGGGTCAGTTTCGAGCGCTTGGGGCTGCGGCTTTGGATATCTGTTTAGTCGCCGACGGCGTAATTGATGCGTGGATTGATTTTAATACGCATGGTGTTTGGGATTATTTGGCGAGCGCATTGATTTGTCAAGAGGCGGGTGCATTGATAGTTGAGCACCAGGGCCGAGATCTGATTGTGCAAGAACATTCACATCGCCGCACACCAATTGTTGCAGCAACACCCGCGCTGCTCGAGATTGTTAAACAAATTCGCGACCAAAAGTAAACGAGATGTCGCCCACGCAAACTGAAATGATTCCATTGCTGTGGACAGTCAAGGATCGCGGCGTTTTTATGGCCAGTCTCTTGCAATTTGAAGCGAATCTTAAAGATAAGTCGATAATTGCCGAATGCAAAATAGCTATTTTGAGTGGGTCAACAACTTCGTTGGTCTCACGACTACTCAAATTATTTTTGCTGAATAACGGCATCAAGGCCGAGATTCTTGAAGGTAATTTTGGCAATTTCTTCATTGATGCGATGAACCCAAGTGTCGAACTTCTTGCGTTCAAGCCTGACATTATTTATCTTCATTCGTCGCGAGTTAATTTGAAAAGTTTTGGTAACTTGCGTAGTTTCGAAGCCAGCGATGACGGATATTCGTTAGTTGACGATGAGGTTTCACAAAGTTTAAAAATCTGGAAGTCATTGAGCGATAAATTTGATTGCTGGGTTATTCACAACAATTTTGATTTGTCGCCAGAGTCGGCTTTGGGCAATGGTGAAGCAACTGAGACTATTGGTCACAACCACGTAACGAACGAAATCAATCGTCGACTCGTTTCTGAAAGCAAATATTTTGCTCAGGTATTGGTTCATGATCTCAACTCGCTGAGCGCTTCTATCGGCCTTGATGAATGGTGGAATTCGCGAGACTGGATTCAATATGGGCTTGCGGTGTCGACGATGGCACATCCAAGACTTGGCTTCAGCTTGGCGAGCGTAATAACTTCAGTTCTCGGGGAGTCTAAAAAATGTTTAGTTTTGGATTTCGATAACACTCTGTGGGGCGGTGTCATTGGAGAAGTTGGTGTCAACGGAATTGAGTTAGGGCCAGATAGTTCAAGAGGCAAGGCTTTCATTGAGTTTCAATTAACAATCAAAGATCTTGTATCCAGGGGTGTTCTGATTGCTGGTTGCACCAAAAACGAAATAAAAAATGCGCTATCAGGTCTGAATCATCCGAATTCAATTCTTAAGCCAGAAGATTTCGCTGTAATTGAGGCTTCGTGGGATCCAAAGCCAGTTGCGATCAGAAGAATTATTGAGACCTTGAACATTGGAAGCCGATCATTAGTTTTCGTGGATGATTCAAAGATTGAGGTTCATGCAGTAAAAACTGAGTTTCCTGAGATTGAGTCTGTGGTGCTCGACTCAAAGTTTCCTGAGAAATACTCGAGCATGGTTTTACGGCCAAGATATTTCGAATCATTTAAACTAACCAAAGAAGATTTTTCGCGCAGGGGGACGCAAGCGACTCCGCGCGTCAAGAAGTTGGAAAACGCATCAACTTACGACCATATGCAGATGCTCAAAGATTTAAACGCTGTGGCTACAATCGGCAGACCGTCGAGCGATCAACTTGAACGAGTTTTGCAGTTGGTTAACAAGACAAACCAATTCAATTTGAATGGCATTCGACGCACCCCTGCAGAGATAAAGAGATTCGCCGGAGACACTAACTCGCTTGTGCTTGTCGGTGACTTCAAGGATGATTTAACAAATTATGGCTTGACTACCGTAATTGGTGGCCGGTTTGAAGGCGGGTCGTTCAAAGTTGAGATTTGGGTGATGAGTTGTCGAACCTTCGACCGATATTTAGAGCACGCAATGTTGTTGGCTTTACAACGTGAGATAGCGACGAAATCTATAAGTAGTTTTTTTCTTGATTTCAAGCGAACCGCTAGAAACGAATACTTCGTCGGTGCTGGTGTCGCATTGGGCTTGTTCGACAAATCTATTGCTGATGGCACATGTCTAATTGATGAGAAAATGAAGGTGATACCTAGCGAACTGCCAATGAAAGTAGTATTTAGTTAATGAAATCTTCGCAAGATGTTCTCAACTCGTGCACCGAGATATTCAGAACTGTTTTTTCGGATGACAATCTGTCAATTAATGGTGCTACATCGGCATCTGACATTGCCGATTGGGATTCGTTGGCTCAAATCAGGCTGCTAATGGCGATGGAACAAACCTTTGAGATTCAGTTCGCACTTGACGAAGTGGAAGATTTGCAGAATGTTGGCGAAATTGTTGAATTGATATTGGTAAAAGTTAATCAATGAACCGTTATGGTTTTGATGACCTATTTGTTGGTATGTCAGCCCATTTCAAACGCAAAATTGATGGCGAAATGATAACCAGCTTTGCCCAGGTTTCTGGTGACTCGAACCCGTTACATATTGACTCTGACTACGCGCGCAGATCTGGCTTCAAAGATCAGATTGCACACGGAATGCTCTGTTCTTCATTATTTTCCGAACTAGTTGGTGTGCATCTGCCCGGCGAGAATTGTCTTCTGACAGATATTTCGGTTGTTTTTTCAAAGCCAGTATTTATTGATGACGAGGTGATTGTTGATGGCTCAATTACTCAGTTGAGCCGGGCATTCAAATCAGCGAAGATAGATGCGACAATTACAAACGAAAATAGCGAAGTGTGTGTTCGTGCAAAAATTGGTGTTGTTGTCAGATGAGTCGAACAATATTGATAACAGGTGCGACATCATCGTTCGGGCAAGAATTGATTTCAAGATTGTCCAGCGATGTAAGGATCATTGCTGTAAGTCGTCAACCCTTGCCACCCGAAATGTCTAACGAATCTGAAATTTTAAATGTCATTTCAGATTTGGCAAAAACTAACTTTTTAGATGATTTCGACAACAAAGTTGATTTTTCTCAAGTTGATGAAGTTGTGCATTTCGCTGCTGCTCCGATGCGCATACAAAATTTTTCTTCCAATACGTCTGAGCAGTTGCTCCATGATTATCAAATAAATTTCCTATCAGTCGTCGCGTTACTTACGAAAGTCATTGCGACTCGAAAACACAATGAGCGACAAATTCGGGTAGTACTTATGCTTTCCGACATGCTTAGGTCAGCCAAAAAAGGTGAGACCTCATATATCACTTCGAAATTTGCGCTTCTAGGTCTGATTAATTCGCTTTCTTCAGACTTTTCAGGCAATGACTTGCGAATCAATGCGGTGTCGCCATCTTTGGTCGAGACCAAATACGTAGAGCATTTCCCAGAGTTTTTACGCAAAGATATATCAAATAAACACCCAATGAAGCGTCATTGCACGGTCGCTGAAGTTATAGATTCGGTTGAGTTTTTGTTGTCTCCGCAGTCGTCGTTTATTAACGGCCAAAATATTTTTATTAATGGTGGCGAAAACTAGTTCAGATCCGCGTCTCATTTTGCGCTTCGGCGACAACGCGGATGTAAGTATTATTGCCAAGTTTATTGAAGAGCACTGGAAGCAAGGGCATATTCTCTCAAGAGATAGAGAATTGTTTGAATACATGTTTCTTGAAAAAGATGATCGACTCAACTTTGTTATCGCATTTGAACCGCAGTCAAACGAAGTCATTGCAATACTTGGTTATATTCCATCAGACGCTCTGCATTCACGAATTTCGTTATCAATGTGGAAGTCACGTCCTGACGCTCACTTACGAAAATACAAAGCTGGACTAGCTGTATTGAGATTTATGATTGACGAATTAAAACCCAAAAGTATTTTTTCTACTGGCATTTCTGCAGATACACGAGATGTCTATAAGTTCTTAGGTTATTCATGTGATGTAATGAATCATCATGTGATAGTTAACAATGAAATAGATGATTTTAAAATTATCAAGAATCCACCTAGAGTCAGTTTTCACTCACAGCCATCGCATTCAACGTTGTCTTCGCTTGTTGTGATAAATACAGACAAGGATTTGCGCAATACCACATCAAAATTGGATTTTGCTGAGACTTTGAAAGATGTTGAATATTTAAGCCATCGCTACTTAAATCATCCGAGATTTAAATATGAGGTTCGTGAAGTGTTATTAAATGATAAAACAGTTGGAGTCTTATTCTTTCGTCGGCTATTTGCGAATGATCGATCTTGTATCAGGATCATTGATGTTATTGGTGCTGAAACCTGTCTAAAGTCAGCAATAGGGCCGTTGGCTCAAGAGATGACCGCGAACGGTGACGAATACATTGATTTGATGTCGTGGGGTCTTGATAGCAATCAAATCAAAGAAGCTGGCTTCGCTAATTGTCGCGAATTCGCTGACTGCGTCGTTCCAGAATATTTTTCACCGTTTAGTCAGACAACTGTTGAACGTTGGTTGTTCACTAACTTGCCAGTTACCGAAATTATCTACAAAGGTGACGGCGACCAAGACCGCCCGAATTAAACTGCAGTATCGTGAAATTGCCGATTTTGATGTATCACTATGTGCGACCTAATGGTATGCGCATGTCTGAGAGGCATCATGTATTGGATCTTGATTTATTTGATCAACAACTAGATGTGTTAGCCCAGAAGTTCGACTTTGTATTGGGCAACGATTTGTTGGCTGTCGGTGATGACACCTCTGCGCTGGAAAATAGTATTTGGCTAACTTTTGATGATGGCTACCGCGATTGCATTGATTATGTGTTGCCATCGTTGTTGAAGAGAGAAGCAACTGCGACGATATTTGTCCCGACAGAGGCAATTTTTGAGCGCAAATTGCTGGACGTTACAAAAATTCATCTTTTGTTGTCAACAGTCGAAAACGTAGATGACATTATCTCTGCTAGTAGGCAATATTATTCGGATGTTAACTTTGAGAGCATCGTGGGTAGATCATTTGATCAGCTCTATAAAGAGTATGGAATTCCAAATATTTACAATGATTCAGACAATCATTTTGTAAAAAACTTATTTCAGAAGTTATCGCCGATTTCAGTGCGAAAACAGTTTCTAGATCATGTTTTCAAACTTTTTGTTAGCCGAAGTGAATCAAGTTGGGTTGATGAGCTCTATATGTCTCCGGATGATGTCTCGTATTTGGCAGAAAATGGCATTGAATTTGGCACTCACGGTCATTCTCATGAGTGGCTCGCAAATCTGCCTACTGAAGATCAAGTGTTTGAATTAACAAAATCATTTGAATTCTTGGATACGGTGACCGATTCACGAAAGAATCGATTGATTGCTTACCCATTTGGTTCCTACTCCGAGGTGACATTTAAAATTGCCAGATCACTGGGTGTCAAGGTTGGTGTGGTTCATCGTGGAGCAAGATTCGCAGAAGTTGATACTAAAGCCCCAGATCAACTCGAGCTTGACCGAATAGATATCATGTTTTTCGACAAATTCATGAATGGCGAATTTGAATGAAATTGATTAAGAGCTTATGAAAATTCTTGTGATTACTGCGCATCCTGATGATGTTGATTTCGGTTCGGGTGGAACAGTTGCAACTTGGGTCGCAGAGGGTCACGAGGTTGTTTATTGTCTCGTGACCGATGGTCAGGCAGGCGGTTCAGATAACACCGTGACTCGCGAGCAAGTTGCAGCCACTCGTCGGCTCGAGCAAACTGCGGCGGCAAATATGCTCGGCGTCACCGAACTGCATTGGCTCGGGTTTCAAGATGGTGCGCTGGTTGCAGATCTCAATTTGCGTCGCGAGATCAGCGCAGTTATTCGTATCGTCAAGCCAGATCGCGTCCTCACACAATCCGCTGAGCGAAATTACGATCGAATTTACGCGAGCCACCCGGATCATCTCGCGACTGGTGAAGCAGCGATTTGTGCGATTTATCCTGACGCTCGCAACGAATTTGCGTTTCCTGAATTGCTAAGTGAGCGAGGGTTGGCTCCGCATGCTGTGCCTGAAACGTGGATTATGGCTGGGCCAAAACCAAAGCATTTCGTTGACACAACTGATGTGTTAGACAAGAAAATTTCAGCGCTGTTGTGCCACCACAGTCAACATCCCGATCCAGCAGGTTTGCCCGCGCGCATTCGTAGCTGGGGTGAGGCAGTTGCTGAGGCGGGCGGGTTGCCAAAAGGTCGCACCGCCGAAGCTTTTTTAGTTATCGACACGAAATAAATAGTGGATATTGCGAATATCTTAGATAGCGATTCAAATAAATAATCCCATACACTAAGAGTTTCATTCAATGAAAGGTTCGCGAGAAGTTTTCAGAGTTTGGGCGCTTAGCTCAGTTGGTTAGAGCATCTCCCTTACAAGGAGAGGGTCGGGGGTTCGAATCCCTCAGCGCCCACTGTTTGTTGGTTTCGTAGAGGTCTTTGCGCACTTGCCTTGAATATTGAGTCGTAATCGATGCGTGTTAGTTTTTCAGATATGAGTCAATACGAGGCATATAAAAATAAGCGGGTAGTGGTCACCGGCGCAGCATCAGGTATCGGTCAACAGACGACTGAGTTTCTGTTAACTGCCGGAGCCAAAGTAATTGCGCTTGATCGCAACGCAACCACTTTAAAAGTCGATCAGTTTATTTCTATTGATTTTACAAAACCAGAATCGATCACTGCAGCGGTAAAAGAAATTGACGGTGAGATCGATGTGCTGTTGAATATTGCCGGAGTACCTGGCACCGTTGACCCAGATGTTGTGATGCGTGTAAATGTTCTCGGTTTGCGGATGCTCACTGAATTGTTGATCAACCGAATCCGACAAGGTGGTTCAATAACACATGTTGCGTCAATCGCTGGCGCGCAATGGGCCGCAAACCTTGACGAAGTGAAACGTCTTCTTGAAACACCCGACTACGATTCTGGTGTTGATTGGGTCAAAGATCACCCAATGGATGGCAAGCGCGCTTATGATTTTTCGAAAGAGTGTGTAGTCGTGATGGCAAAGCAACAAGGTCATTGGTTACGCGAGCGGGGCATACGCGTCAATACAGTTAGTCCTGGCCCGGTGCAAACGCCAATTCTTAAAGATTTTCGCGAGTCGGTCGGGCCGTTGCTAGATCTTGTAACCCGTGAGACGGGTCGCGATGCAACCGCGTCAGATATAGCCCGTGTGATTTTATTTTTATCAGACCCGACCCTTGAGTGGTTAAACGCAACAGATGTTCAAGTTGACGGTGGATTCATGAGTGGCCTTGTCGGCGGGTGGGTCAAGCTCGGCTAGCAGTCATTGCTTCGGCTTACTCAGCCGATAGTCGTAGAATTAGATCGTGAGACGTTTTCGTGCGCTAGTTGTTCTCGTTTTGAGCTTGGTAGTGCTGGTTTTGGGGTCGTCGAGCGTTTCGGCAAATGTATCGGTGTACCCAGGTGACTATTGCTTCAATCCTGGTGAGAAAACAGTCAATACTTTTGGTGAAAAACTAATTTGTTCACTGAATGGCAAACGAAAAGCCTGGGCACGTTATGTAGCGGCAGCGCCACAGACGCCAGTGAATCTTTCATTAGTTCGGTCTTCTGATAAAGCCAGCCCTAATCATAATTTTTTTGACGCAACATGGAAGTCTCCATCTAATAATGTCACTTATCCAGTTTTGAATTTTTGGTCAAGCAACGCAACAACAGTAATCACAACAGTCAAACTTGCGTTTGGGGCTTCAAGTTATCGATTCGAGTTTAAGAAGAATGGTTCAGTCCCAATTTGTTTTTCACTATCTCTTGGCAATGAGTATGGTACGACAAAGTCTGATTCGGTTTGTGAAGATGCATCACTTTTGCCAACGACAACTACATCTTCATCTTCGACATCTTCGACAGTTGCATCATCTGTTACCACGATCCCCAGCGCGCCTAAAACACCCACGGAGTTTAAACTTTCAATCACAACGCCTTTTGATGGCACGGGCAAATTAACTTGGGCAGATAAAACCGGCAATGCAACTAATTTTTATATCTCATCAGTTGAGCCACTGAAACTAGAGTCGATTGACAAGGCTTGGTATAAATCAAAAGACAACAAGACTTCAGTTGGAGTAAAAGGTTTTTTGCGTGGGGGCAATTATTGCTATTGGATTCTCGCGTCTAACTCAATTGGCAATTCAGCTTGGTCAACTTCGACATGTGCGATGGCTGGTGTTGAAACCACGACAACTTTCAGTGTGCCCTCAACAACTCCGCCGATTGCAACCGGCGCGGCAAATCTTACAAATTCGGCAAAGTCAGGTACCTGGTCTGGTTGCTACTTCAAAGGTATACAAATGTGGGGAAGCGTTTATATAACTCGCAATCCTGCTGAAGCGAATGTAATTGTTTATAAAACGTCCACGCTTTACGGCGTTGACTTAAAAGTGTTCAATGCGCCATATTCGTATTCGGCGACATCGTGTGGCATGTGGTTCAACACAACAAACCCAAATAACGCCAACTTCAAGGTCTATTTCACCTCCGTACAAGCCGAATCTGAAATTTCGGTATACATGACGCCTTATGCAAATCTCGCAGGTCGCTAACTTTCGCAAAAGCTTTAGATGCTCCGCCGACTGGTATTCGCTTTCGTTCGTTGAATAAACTTAAGCGGAAGTTTTCAAATCGGGGGACACATGTCGGCCAATACAAGTAACCAGTCATCTAACCAGTCAAATAACCAGTTAGCTGGCCAACGCGCTTTCATTACTGGCGGGGCGAGTGGCATCGGTGCCGAGATGGCGCGCAGGTTTACTCGCGAAGGCGCAACAGTTGTTATCGCCGACGTCAACGACAGTCTTGGCAAGCAAATTGCAGTCGAAGTTGGCGGCGAATATGTGCACCTTGATGTGACCGACTCGCAAGCATGGGATAAATTGATTCCGACATTTGAGCCGTTTGACATTGTGTGTCTTAACGCCGGCGTGTCGACGCATCAAAATGTGATCGGCAACATCTCGAATTATCCGCTAGAAAAAGTTGATAACGACGCCTATGAGCGAATCATGAGCATCAATGTTGACGGTGTCGTGTTTGGTGCGCGCGCAGTTATCCCAGGCATGGTCGCGCGCAAGACAGGCCATATTTTGGTTACTGCTTCACTGGCCGGCATTATCGCCATCGCGCCCGACCCAATTTATGGATTAACCAAGCACGCGATGGTTGGTCTCGTGAAATCGCTCGGCCCCGCACTTGAGCCACACGGTGTTTGCATTAGCGCGTTATGCCCCGGCTTTCTTGACACCCCATTGGTGAGCGAGCTCGCGCGTGAATATGCAAAAACCTTCAGCATGGGCGTGATGGATGTTTCAATCGCGGGCGATCTAGCAATGCGTGCACTCACCGAACGCATCGCAGGTTCGCAATGGACTGTGATGGCAGGTCAACCGATCACCCAATACGTGTACGCGCAACCGTTCGTCTAAAAAATATTACTGCTCAAAAATTTGGCAGCAATCGATTTTGCTCTGAGAGTTTCGCCATAACTGAATAAAAGTCGCATCTGGGTAGTTGATCTGTGAAAAGATCTAAAGCCGTAAATCCAAGTCCAATTGCTTGTTCGCCGCTCGAAAGCAGGTTGACTATTGAACGTTGGATGTCGGGCATTGCCGAGCCCAAGGCATCGCGCGACGCTACGAGACTTTCTTTGAATTTGGTTCTCGTCGGCAGATGATTTCGTGACGCAATCAGGCACTCAAGTCTAAAATCGAGCCACTGGCGGCGACCTGGCACCAAACCCAAAGCAAAACTGTTTCCTAATCCTCGGTCGGCGCGTCGTTGAGATTCGGCGAGGCGGTTTCCTTCTCGGTTGACCCCCGAAGCGTGAGCGAGAGTCATTTGCATTGCGTCGTCAGTAAGTTCTTCTTTATTTTCGTAGAGGTTATATAGTGACCCATTTGATAATCCTGATTTGCGCACAATGCGCGAAATAGTTGCACGTGCGTACCCCGAGGTGGCAACCACTTGCCCGACTGCACTGATTAATGCATCGCGCACAGGGTTGCCCGTTTGAATTTCAAATACGCCGGGCAATGGCAGATCTGGTGGGCGGGCGAGGGGCATTGCGCGACTAGCAGCCGTCGCCGCATCGCGAACTCCACCGGCGATGGCCAGCCAATCCGGGTTTGCACCAAGCGCAAACGCGCGCAACGCCGTGCCGATTGATGCCGACAACCCGAGTGCAACTGCGGCGTTATCGATCTCGGTGTTCGCTTGGTTTAAACCGAATTCGTTGAACCACTGTGAGACTTCTGGGATTAAAACTTCGCCGATCGCGCTATTGCGTTTGGCGACGACCAGAAACTCGACGCCTAACTTAGACAGTTCATCTGGAGTCTCGAAGTCAGCCTTGAAAGTCGCTTCTTCGTCGATGCCAAGGCGTGCAGAATTCGGCGGAAATATATAGTCAACGCCGCGCTGCAGTCTCTGCTTAAAAGGCTGTCTAACAACTTGCTCCCAAAGAGCGATTGCCATCTCGTCGGTGTCTTCAAAACGGCTATAAATTGACCCAGTTGAAAGCCCGCAGAGTTTGGCGACGCTGCCGGCGCTCAGTTCGTCAAGCCCGACTTTGGTGGCATTTTCTCGCACCGCAGTAAGAACCTTTGCCGAGTTAGCCAGAGATCTGGACGATTTGGCTCTGCGGGCAATGGGTGGGTTAGAGGACATTAGACGACATCAGCGAACCCCTAAAGTCTATTTGTTTGGCTACTTGCTATCAAGATTCTCCAAGTGTAATGTTTATTCTTAATAAATATAAGACTTACTCTTAAGTAAATATTTTATTCAAATTTTTTGGAGGATATATGAGTCGCAAAATTTCAGTCCTAATCGTAGGGCTCCTTCTCGCATTGTTGCCAGTGGCTCCAGCCCTCGCCGCGGCACCAACCGTTACGGGCGTTGGTTCACCGACAACGCCTGGTTCTTACAAGGTTGGCAGCCCAGTGATTGAAATTCGAGTGCAGTTCAGTGAAATCGTAAACGTCACCGGAGTACCGACGTTGCAGTTAGAAACCGGGACCACTGATCGAATCTTGAATTATTCATCAGGCACTGGCACGAACAGGTTGACATTTAACTACGTAATTTCAACAACCACGAATCCAGATACATCTGCAGACCTTGACTATGTGGCGACAACTTCGCTTGCTCACGCAGGCGGTTCAACAATTAAGAACGGAGCTAACGAAGATGCTGTGCTTACTCTTCCTGCGCCTGGCGCTGCAAATTCGCTTGGAGCAAACAATGCAATCATCATTGATACGACGGCACCAACAGCAACGGTTACAACAGCGTCGATCGGCAGCGCGGGCAATGCTGTTGCGCAAAGCAACGAACTTGGAACCGTATTTTTAGTCAAGAGCACAAATAGTCCAACATCCGCCTCACAAATTATGGCTCTGCCTGCCAACGAGCGAACTACTGGCACAACAATTGCGACGATCAACTCAGACACCAACGTGCCTGCGGCGATGCTCACAAGTGGAACATATAAAATTTATGCTGCCGACGTTGCGGGTAATCTTTCTGCCGCTTCAGGCAACACCGTGACGATTGATGCTGTTGCGCCGAACGTCGGCATGTTGCCAGTTAGCACTGCGCTTTCAAATACTTCGCGAATTGCAGTGCAAAGTAACGAAACGGGTAAGGCATATCTAGTTCGCGACACTGTGACTGTTTCAAATGTGGCCAGTATCACTGGTTCTGGTGATGCGAACTACAACGAAGTAACTATCACTGCAGCAGGCACTAGTACCTCGATGGCAACAACAACTCTCGGCGCTGGTAATTACAGACTTTATGCCGCCGATGCTGTATTCAACTTGAGCGCACCATTTTCAACGCTGGTCACTATCGGCACCGATAGTTCGGCGCCAACAGGTTTAACCCTGACGCCTTTTCCGGGTGAGACGCAGGCTGGGGTGGCTGCAAACTTAATAATTAGATTCAATGAACCAGTTGCAAAATTCACTACTGACGCTTCAAAAACAATTTCTTTGGTTCGCTCAGTTGTGCCAACGATTACTACGGGCTCGCTGACAACCAATGTTGCGACGCTGACTTTTAGTTCTGCGCCTGGTTTCGTAGTCGGTGACAAGATCACTACCACAAGTTGCTCGAATGCTGTATATAACAATGCGGCCTCGGCGATTACAGCAGTCAGTGGCAGCACTGTTTCGTTTGCGAAAACCAACGCAGACATACCGTCGGCGACAATCACTGGTTGTTCGTATACGGCCACGAAAACTGACGGCACGACTGACCTGATTACGTCCTCCGAGGTGATTCCATCAGATGGCTCGAGAGTAGTTGTTGCGGCGTTTCCGAATGACAATCGAGTGACGGTCAATCCATCAGGCGAGATGTTGTTAGGCGTTGCCTACCACGTTTTAATTTCGACTGGGGCAATTGTTGACCTTGCCACACCACCAAATAACTATGCCGGGGTGCTTTCAGCAACACCACAAACGTGGAGTTTCACAACAGGTCTTGACACTGTTGCTCCAACACTTAGTGGTTCACTATCTGACCCACCCAATGGCATGACGACATTTGATGCAAGCCGCAATATCGTCCTCAGGTTCAGCGAATCTGTTACTGATGTCGCCAACAAGTTTATAAAACTTTGCACGGGCGCCGTAGATTGTGCGACACCAGTGCAGACTTTTACATTGCAAACCAGCACCGCGAGCGGTGGGTTAGTTGCGGTATCTGAAAATATGGTGACTATTAATCCGACCGCAGATCTCAGTTTTTCAACCACATATTTTATTTTGATTGAAGCGGGCGCATTTACAGACGGTGCCGGAAACAACTACGCAGGTATGGCGACTTGTAGTGCGTCTCCGTGTACGTATCAGTTCACGACAGCGGCTGCGCCTGTTGCCGGTGCGCCACCGCCGAGTGATGGCGGTGGTGGCGGTGGTGGTGCGCCAGCGCCGACAACTGGTGCGGCACCTGTGTCTTGCGGTCCGCCACCCGCACCACCATGTACTCCACAGATAATTGGACCGCCGCCAAGTTTTGGTGCTGGCGGTGTACCGCTGGGTAATTCGCTAACTGGTGGAAATATGGCTGCGGTTGATCCAAATGCGTTCAGAAATTTTAATCCAAATCAAGCAGGAGCGATTGCTCCGAGTGCGATGGCTGGATTTAACGCCAGTCAGTTTGCTGCGTTGCCACCGAGTGCGATGGGTGGTTTCAATTCAAGTCAGATGGCTGCGTTGCCGCCAACTGCAATGGGTGGTTTCAATTCAAGTCAGATGGCTGCGTTGCCGCCAACTGCAATGGCTGGTTTTAATTCGAGTCAGATGGCTGCGTTGCCGCCAACTGCAATGGCTGGTTTTAATTCGAGTCAGATGGCTGCGTTGCCGCCAACTGCAATGGCTGGTTTTAATTCGAGTCAGATGGCTGCGTTGCCGCCGTCGGCGATGGGAACATTTAGACCTGATCAAATGTCTGCGTTGCCACCAACTGCAATGGCTGGGTTTAATCAGAATCAGATGGCTGCTTTGCCACCAACTGCAATGGCTGGGTTTAATCAGAATCAGATGGCTGCGTTGCCACCGTCAGCAATGCAGGGATTCAATGTTAAACAGATGACGCAATTGCCACCAACTGCGATGGCTGGTTTCAAACCTGATCAGTTCGCTGCATTGCCACCAAGTGCGATGACTAGTTTCAAGCCTGATCAAATGGCCGCGTTGCCTGCGGCTGCGATGGCTGGCATGAAGCCAGATCAATTTAAAGTTTTGCCTCCGTCGGCGATGACTGGTTTCAATTCGGGTCAGATGGCCGCGTTGCCGCCTAGTGCGATGCAGGGCTTCAACCTGGGTCAAATGAAAGTTTTACCGCCATCGGCAATTACTGGTTTGCAACAAAATCAATTCGCGGCGTTGCCACCGTCGGCGATGATTGGGTTTAAACCTGATCAGTTTGCTGCTTTGGGCGCTTCAGCAATTTCTGGTATGCAACAAAATCAGTTCAAGGCAATTCCGCCTGCAGCAATGGGTGCGTTTACCCCGACTCAAATGGATGCGATGCCAACTGGTGCGTTGTCGGTGATTACTCCAAGTCAGTTTAAATCTTTGACTCCGGCTGTGATTGCGTCGATGAGCCCTGAGCAACGTAGCGCTTTGCCGCAGGCCGCTTTAAATCCTGCTGCGAATGCTGCGCCAACTAATACTGGTAACGCGGCCGCGCTTGCAGGTGCTTTAACTGGTTGGAACATCGACAAAGTTCCTGCTAACGCGTTCAACAATTTCAAACCTGCTGACGCCGCCAAACTTTCTCCTGAGACTTTTTCGGCGATGAATCCAGAACAATTCAAAGCAATGCCGGCTACTGCGTTTGCTGGTTTCAAACCTGATCAGGTTGGTGCTCTTGCGCCACAAGTTTTCGCTGGGATGAAACCAACACAGTTGGCTTCAATGCCAACAAATGCGTTCGGTTCATTTAATAGCGAGCAAGTTGCAGCGCTACCGGCTGCAGCGTTTGGGGCGATGAAGCCAACACAGATTGGTGCAATGTCTCCGACGTTGATGTCGACAATGAGCCCGCAACAAGTTGGTGCTCTGCCGCCAGCAGCGATGTCTGGTCTCAAAGCCGATCAAGTTCAGGCCTTGCCACCAACTGCGTTCGCGGCAATGAAACCTGGGGCAGTTGGTGCACTATCAACAGCAGCAGTTGGTTCATTGAATGTTGAGCAGGTTGCTGCGTTACCGGCTGCAGCGTTAGGGGCGATGAAGCCAAACCAGGTTGGTGCGCTACCACCAGCGGCAATGGCGACGATGACACCACAACAAGTTGGTGCTCTTCCAGCCAAGGCTGTATCGGGTTTGAAAGCTGATCAAGTTGATGCGTTGCCACCAGCAGCGTTTACGGCAATGAAACCAGCAGCAGTTGGGGCTCTTTCGCCTGGTGCAGTTGGTTCATTAAATGTTGAGCAGGTTGCTGCGCTACCGGCTGCAGCGTTTGGGGCGATGAAGCCAACTCAAGTTGGAGCATTGCCACCAGCGGCAATGGCGACGATGACACCACAACAAGTTGGTGCTCTGCCACCGGCCGCGATGGCAGGTCTCAAAGCCGATCAAGTTCAAGCAATGCCGCTAGCAGCATTTGCCACTATCAAGCCTGCAGCAGTTGCGGCCCTTCCTCCGGCGTCTGCTGCAGGTTTTAGTAATGAAAAATTGGCGGCGATGACACCGGCACAAGTAAGAGCACTGAAGCCAGCATTCGTAAACAAATTGACACTAGAGCAAAAAGCAGCCCTAAAAAGCTAGTTAGTTAGCTAGTTGAAAATTGTTAGTGGGCGCAACTAAACATTGCGCTCACTAACTGAAACTATTGATGAGCGATTTGAGCCTCATCGTGTCGATCAAGAACCGACAGCAACACCAATGCCCCGATCACAAGAGCAGCACCAATAACCTTTTGAATTGTTAACAATTCATTCAGAAAAATAATGCCCATGGTGATTGCCAACACTGGCTCAAGGGTTGTAATTACGGCCAACATACTTGGGCCAACACGTTTCATGCCCGCATATGAAAATAGAAACGGCACAACTGTTCCGAAAACACTGAAAGCAGTAATTAACAGCCAACTCAAAGTGTTGCTTGGGTACTCAACTGTTAGCCCAAATGGTAAAACTAGACATATAAGCCAATATCCGAGTGCGGCACCAATATTTATGAATGTAACACCTGTAAGTAAATTGACTTTTTTAAGTGCTCGTGAAACAGTCAGAAGGTAAACCGAGAACATAAATGCCGAAAACATAATCAAGGCAATCGCCCCATTTGAGCCACTCTTAAATTGTCCTACAGTTATAAAAATACCCACCATTGTGAACACAAGTGAGATAGCAATGCTGCGTGTTGGTCTTTTTTTCAAAAATATCCAAGACATAAGAACTACGATTAGAGGGTTGCAATACCAAAGCACTATCGCTAAGCCTGTGTCAATTGATTCGATTGCCAAAAAGTAAGCAAATGAAACTGTCGTAATCCCGAGAGTCCCAATAGCGAACATTTCAAGAATAACTTTTAATGTCGGCAGGGGTTCTTTGCGCAAAATAATTTGACGCAGAACGAGCATGATCAGACTCGCAATTGTGAATCGAACAGTCATCACTCCAAGTGGGTTTGACCCAGAGTCATAAGCATGTTTCGCCAAACTTGGACCGATTGAGAAACCAAGACTCGACATCATTACAAACAATGTTCCAACTAGTTTCGGATTTTTAGCCACTAGTGAAATCTAGTAGTTTTATCCAACCAGACATCAGATATCGGTGCTTTAACATTTTTAAGGATGCAATTTATGCAGTTTCGGAGGCCACTGGTAGCACTAGCAGTCATTGTGATCTTTTCACTTGCTGGCGTTGGTCAAGGTGAGGCTGCGTATCAATTAGACGAGCCAGAGAAAGTTTTGCAGGGCACAATTACGGTTTCTGCAGCATCGTCATTGAGCGAGTCATTTGTTGAGATCGCCAAAGAATTTCGTAAAGAGAATCCAAAGATCAAAGTTCGGTTCAACTTTGGCTCGTCATCTTCGTTAGTCGCACAAATTCAAGCAGGCGCACCGAGCGATGTGATTGCTTCTGCCGATTTTTCTAACATTGAAAAGCTCATCAAATCTGGTGAAGTTACGAGCGCTAGTTATCCGAAAATTTTTGCACGTAACCAAATGGCAATTGCGGTTAAACCTGGTAATCCACTAAGAGTCAAGACTATTGGTGATTTGAAAAATGTGAAATTTCTTTCGCTTTGTGGGTTAACAGTGCCATGCGGGCAATATGCCGCGACAGTTTTAAAGCTCGCCCGATTGAATATAAATGTGTCGAAGATTACGAGAGCAGTCGATGCAAAATCTGCACTAAACGCAGTATCAATCGGTGACGCCGACGCTTCGATTGTCTATTTAACCGATGTGCTTTCGGCAAAGAAGTCGGTAGCGCTTGTTAAAATACCAAAGTCCTTAAATGTTGACGCAATTTATAGCGTTGCTCTATTGCGAACCTCTAATAATCGCGAGGCAGCGGTGGCATTTATTGACTATTTGTTATCCGTGAAAGGGCAAGAACTATTGCAGTCTTTTGGCTTTATTAAGATCTAACTAAGAACTTCTAATGACTAAACGCCGACCAATTTCGAGACCGCCAGTGTTTATTTTTATTGGCGGGATATTTGGCGTCATGTTTATATGCCTGCCTTTAGTCAGTCTTTTGCGCAAGATCTCGTGGGGTTCATTGTTAAGCCAGTTAACCGATGGCCCGACATTGTCCGCACTTCGTCTTTCGCTGGTTACTTCTGTCGCTGCGACAGTTCTTGCGTTGATCTTGGGTCTACCGTTGGCTTGGGTGCTTGCTCGTGTTCCGTTTCGGGGCAATTATCTCGTGCGTGCATTTGTGATGCTGCCAATGGTTTTGCCACCAGTTGTTGGTGGTGTCGCACTGCTTGCCGCCTACGGAAAATCAAACGGTTTATTAGGTGCACTTCTCTTTGACAGTTTTGGCGTGCAACTTACTTTTTCACCGATTGGGGTTGTCATCGCTGAAGCCTTTGTAGCGTTGCCGTTTTTAGTTATGGCTGTAGAAGGCGGTTTGCGCGCGATTGATTCTCGATATGAAGAACTCGCGTCAACAATGGGAGCCAATGAAGCCAAAAAGTTTTATCTAGTGACCCTGCGATTATTGCGACCTTCGCTCGTAGCTGGCATTGCTGTGGCGTGGGCAAGGGCACTTGGCGAGTTCGGTGCGACAATCACATTTGCTGGCAACATTCAGGGCCGCACCCAGACAACACCGCTCGCTGTGTATCTATTACTTGAGAGCGATCCGCAGGCCGCGTACTCACTAAGTTTCGTTCTGCTCGTAGTTTGCGTTTTGGTGTTGATTTCGATGCGTGACCGATGGCTTGGTTCTAAACGATGACTCTAAGGCTTGATGGCAGTGTCAATCTGGGCGCCTTTACGTTGAAGTGCGAGATGGCATCCGAAAATGAGATCATTGCAATTACTGGTTCAAACGGTGTCGGTAAGACAACGCTTTTGCGAGTCTTGGCGGGGCTAGTCAAGTTGACTACAGGCTCCCTTGAAATTGATGATCAAAAAATTGATGACGCCGAAACTGATGAGTTCGTGCCAGCGCATCAACGCAGTGTGAGTATGGTCTTTCAAAATGAGACACTCTTGCCGTTTTTGACAGTGCGTGACAACATTGCGTTTCCATTGCGGATGTCTGGGATGAGCCGAAGCCAATCTCGCGATCTAGCTAGCGATGCAATTTCGAGTCAAGGTATTTCGAACCTTGCAAACTTGATGCCAAGAGATTTGTCTGGTGGACAATCACAAAGGGTTGCACTGATCCGTGCTTTTATTGGTGCGCCAAGGATCGTTCTTTTAGATGAGCCATTATCTGCGCTTGACGAAAATGCTCGACCAGAGTTACGGAACTTTTTGCGAGAGCAAATGTCCGCAGTTACTGGGTATAAATTTCTTGTGACTCACGATCGGCAAGATGTAGAGAAAATATGTGACCGAGAAATTAGGCTTGACGAGTAGAATCTTCGCATGAACAAATTTCCGATTGAAGCATTCGCCGATCTATTAAGTGCAAATTCAAAATTTGTTTCAGCATTTGAAGATGAAAACTTAACCGGTACGGCCCGTAAAGGTTTGGCGATAGTCACTTGTATGGATTCGCGAATAAATCCGTTGGCTGTTGTGGGTATGAAGTCGGGCGATGCAAAGATTCTGCGAAACGCTGGCGCGCGTGTGACTGATGACGTTTTGCGAACTTTGGTTTTAGCGACTTATCTGCTGGCTGTTGATCGAGTTTTAGTCATGCCGCACACTGACTGTCGCATGGCAAGTGGCGATGAAGAATCAATTCATGCCAGCATTGAAAGCAAACATGGCATTGACACACGAAGCGTTGAATTCAAAATGGTGACTGATCAGCGAGCGGCACTGGCAGCTGACGTAGAG
Organism: Ilumatobacteraceae bacterium; assembly: GCA_044354345.1. Classification (GTDB taxonomy): domain Bacteria; phylum Actinomycetota; class Acidimicrobiia; order Acidimicrobiales; family Ilumatobacteraceae; genus BACL27. The sequence continues at coordinate 30,441 of JBILAG010000006.1, forward strand.
AGCATTCGCACATATTCAATTTTGCCAAAGAAGCTGGCTGTCGCTGGAGCGATATACAACGTGGGCACTGGCGAACTAGAGCCGGTTGATTGCTAGTAAAGGATTGCAACGCCGATTGCTGAGAGCGTGGCGATTAGTAGCCAAGAAATCAAGCCAAGTACCAGTGGGCGAGCGCCGATGCTGCGAAGTTTGCGCGCGTCAACGCCTGCACCAAGACCAACGAGAGCGCTTGCCAGCAACGACTTCTCGATCCACTTTGCATCACTAAGCACGGCCTTAGGAATATCAAAAAGTGAGTTCAGTGAGATCGCTACCAAGAAGCCAACGACGAACAAAGGCACCAACGGCGGAAGCTTGGCGGCATTCGCAGTTGCTTTTTCGTTGGTCGTTTTAGACGAAGCTAGTTTTCGTCGACTGGCAAAACTAACGCCCGCGACCAATGGTGCGAGCAGCATTACGCGAGTCAGTTTTACGACAATGGCTGCGTGTTGGGCTTCTTGATCTCCTGTTGAAGCAGTAGCAACAGTCTGTGCGACATCGTGCACGCTCGCCCCGACCCATGAACCAAACTGCGCACCAGAAAAGCCGATAATTTCAGCGAATGCTGGCAATAAAAAAATTGCGAGCGTCCCGCAAATTGTGACGAGTGCAATTGCATAAGCCATGTCATCATCGTCGGCATCACTTACTGGTCGCATCGCGGCGATTGCCGAAGCTCCGCAGATTGAAAAACCAGTTGCCACGAGCAGACTGAGTCCATGTGAAAGCCCAAGCTTTTTGCCGAGCCACTGAGTACCAACAAACGTGATCGCAACGACGAAAGTTACGAGGAGTAAGCCTGGCGCACCTAACTCGCGTACCTGAGAAAATGAGAGTTGTAAACCAAGCAGCACAATACCGAGGCGCAACAAACTGCGAGCGGCAAAACGCAGGCCACTACGACACCGATCTGGAATCAGGCCAAGATTTGAAATCAATCCACCGAGTACAACTGCGACCACAAGCGGCGAAAGCACGATCGGCGTTGTGGTCTTAACGACTGCTTCAATCGCGAACGCAACGGTAGCAACAACCGCAACAAGCCCGAGGCCTGATAAATCTTGTCTACGAATCATCGCTCTCAGAGGTTAGTTGCAAAAATAAAAGAGCCCCAGCCGAAGCCAGGGCTCTTTCAATTCGAAAACTGATTCGAAATTAAGCTTCTTTGTAACCCTCTGCCTTCGAGCGTGCGATTGCGATGCCCAAGATGAGAAGACCGTAACCTGGCTTCGCCAAAACGTCGGCGATTGTGTAGCCAACTTGAATAACAGTCGATGAAGTCAAAGCCTCAAGACCAATAGCTTTGGCCAAGAAACTCTCGCTGTCACCCAAAAGGTATGCAATTGGGTAAACCGACCAAGTGAGCAACAAAATGTAACGAAGGTTGTTGAGTTTCTTGCCGATTTCACCACTCTGACCCTTGAGGGCTTTGCCAACTTCACCTGCGAACAATGTCCAGAGGATGTAGACAAAGAAGATCATCGAGATGACCCACCACATCATGCTGGCACTGCTGCCTGCTTCTGCGATTTCGCCTGGGTAACCAGTTGCGATCATCAAAACAGCTGCAACAGCAAGTTTTGTAGTCACGCCTGATACTTTTTCCTTAGCGATGCCGGAGACAACTACCAATTCAGCCACAAGTAGTGGAACTGTCAATAGCCAGTCTGCGTATCGGTAACCTTCATTCCATGGTGCTTTTTCAGAGAAGTTACTGAACATTCTCCAGTAGTGATAAGCCGCGATTCCGCAAATCATTGCCGACATTGTGACGGCACTGCGATATGCAGGAGAAACTCGACTTCGTGAGACCAGGTAGTAAACAAACGAGATTGCCATTGCTGCAACAGCAAATGAAAACGCGTTGTAAACCAACTGGTCGTTACTTGTTGTAAGTACTTCCATTGTTTTACCCCTATTTTTGTAATTTCTATTACGGCCCCGAGACCTTTTGATCTCTTCTTAAAGCCTTCCCAAGCATGCCACATAATCGGGATTAGCGCTAATCATTCGGTTGACGATATAAATGAACTTTAGGCAAACCAATTCATAGATAGCCTCAAAATATGGCAAATATTGCGTCTGTTGTGCGGCGCAAAGTGGCCAACTGGACAGTCACTGCGGTTCGCAAAGATGGGTCATTTGCATCAAAACCAGATGTTTTAGTCACGGAAGAGCCACTCGAAATTCGCGCCGAATCGCCCTCACAGCAAGCCCAGCCAATTGCGGTAACAATGCGCACCCCAGGTCATGATTTCGAACTCGCGGTTGGGTTTTTGTTCACCGAAGGAATGATCAAGCGCTCAGATGATGTGCGCACCGTGCGTTACTGTCAGTTGCCAGATTCTGCCGAGCAACAATTCAATGTTGTAACTGTCAGTCTCAGTACGCCGTTTGACGAAGCCCTTTCGCGTCGGGGGATGGTTACGTCTGCTAGTTGTGGTATTTGCGGTACAACGTCAATTGAACAACTCTCTCAAACAGTTAACCGAATAGATTCAAAAATTGGACCTGTTATGACATCTGCGATGCTGATTTCATTGCCTGACATTGTTCGCAAGGCTCAACCAACTTTTGATCGCACTGGTGGTCTGCATGCGGCAGGTTTGATTGATGCGAAAGGTATTGCAATGTGTGTTCGCGAAGACATTGGTCGCCATAACGCAGTCGACAAAGTGATCGGCCACGCTGTGCTTGAAAATAAACTACCGATAAGCAACCACGCGCTAGTGGTTAGTGGGCGATTGTCGTTTGAAATTATTCAAAAGGCAGCCATGGCCGGTATCGCATTCATCGCCGCAGTCGGAGCGCCATCAAATCTCGCAGTTCAAACAGCAGAAGATCTTGGCATCACGCTCGTCGGCTTTGTTCGCGATGGCGTTGCCAACATCTATACGCACAAACATAGAATCACCGACTAGATAGCCTTAAGTTCACCAGCCCTTGTAGCTCAGCGGATAGAGCACCGGACTTCTAATCCGTAGGTCGCAGGTTCAAATCCTGCCGAGGGCGCTTCAAGCTAGATTTTTATTTTAAATCCTTTAGGACATTTTGGATTTTTCGCCGTTATTAGTTTTGAAACTTTGCCTTTTGTGCAATTGATTGTTTGTTTAGTAGGTGCGACTGTAGTTGTTGTTGTGACTGGTGGAACAATCTGGTCTTCTTCGGGTATAACAAATGGAGTGCTACCTGAACCGTCGCTCCAAATACGCAGGGTTTTGATGTCAACTCCAGATTTATTGCCACCGTAATAGTGAAGGCCAGATGCATCAAAGGTAGTTTTTTTTGTTAAATCCCATGGGATTCCAGCGGCAGCGCATTCTGGTTCGCCGTGCATCAAATCTGTCGAGGTGGTGCTGTCACATGCATGTCCCACACCGTATGAGTGAAGAATTTCATGCAATATTGTCGATGCAATAGAATTCAGGCCCAAAAATGAAGCAATTCCAGCTTCATCTTCGTCCATGCATCCATCCCAATTTAGTAGCGTCACAGAATAACCACCGCCTAAAGAAGCCCATCCGCATGAACCTTCGTCGGTTCTCAACTTTTGGTCGATAATAAATGCAAGACTTTTATCAGTACCAACACTGTTTGACGGATTCAATTTTTGATACATCCGAACTAGGTCTTCATCGTTATTCATATCAACATTGCCTTCGTACTTTAAATATCCAATGTCCAGTTGCCCTTGGTAAGTGTCGAAAATTAGTTCTTTGCCGGTCTTCGACTTCAGCCACGACTGAATCTGTGTGACGTACTGCGCTAGCCGGCCGCTGGTGTGATATTTGCTTCCAACGCTGCTTTTTGTTTCAACATAGACAACTTGAATTTGGTGCCCTTTTTTGTCGTCAGGTAAAGAGGTGCCAGGATCTTGGGCCGCATTCGCACGAAAACTGGCAAACAGAAAAACTGCAACAGTCAAAAAAACTATTCGACTAAAACCTCGCATCGTGCGCTCCAAACCTCACTCAAAATAAAGTCAAACCACTTTTAGTGATTTGCAGTATTCGAAATTTTAGCAGTGATTTTTTAGTTAGACGGTGGCCGATTCGTTGCGCAATGCGGGGTGAATCATATTTTCACGAGGAAGGGCGATCGGTAGATATTCGCGAATCTTGGCATCAACTTCTTCGGGTATGTGGCTCGGGAAGTTGTTGTCGAGAACTTGCTTGACTTTGGCGATCGCCACGTCAATAATTTGTGGTCGTCCGACTTCGTTCCATTCTTTTGGACTCAAGCGGTCGCCAACAGCAGGGTAGATGTATTCGGTCTGCATGATGTCAAGAGTTTGTTTGGCACCCAAGTAGTGACCCGGGCCCCCAATAACTGCAGCGCGAATTGTCTCAATTGAAAGCGATTCATCTGTAACTTCGATGCCCTTGATCGTGCGTTGTACTGCACCGACGATGTCGTTGTCGAGCACCACGCCTTCAAGTGAGAAGCCGAGCAAGCTGCCGTGCATGCCGGCTGATTCGTAAATCAAGTTCATGCCTGCATTGCCAACGAGCGCGTGGTTGTATCCCTTTTCGGCGCCAGCCTGTGCATCAGGAATCTTTGAGTCGCTGATACCAGATGATGTGCCGCCGGTGAGATCGTAGAAGTGAGCCATTTGCGCGCTCGCTGCAGAGAGAATCGCCTGTTCTGGGCTACCACCCGACATTGCGCCTGAACGCAAGTCAGAAACGAAAGACCAAGTACCAAAAATTGCAGGGTGACCTGGCACAAGTGCATTGACATATGCCAAGCCTGCGAGTACTTCGGCAACTTCTTGTACTAGTGCACCGGCGAGTGCTGCTGGTGCAGTTGCACCGGCTTGACCAGCCGACAACAACAGCACAGGCATTCCACCGTAAACAGCAGTTTCTAAACAACGGCAAGCGTCTGTTGCGAACTTGAGTGGAGGAACCACGAAGCAATTTGACTGACTAACAAATGGACGAGCGCGCCACTTGTCTTCGCCACCCGCGATGTCGTGCAACATTCGCAACGACGCGTCTAGGTGATCTGGGTGTACCCAGGATGTACCAACGTGTTTTGTTGTGCCGCTAACACTCAGATAACAGGTGTTGATATCCATTTCTGCTGGGTCTGGCAAATCTCGTGGCACAACTGTGCGCTGATAAAAGTGGATGTGCTCCATCTGGTCAACAAGTCGCGCAATGTCGTATGCATCTTGTGAAACTGATTCACGATATTCACCGGTCTTTGGGTCGACGATGTATACAGCTGCACCGGCAGTACCAAAATAAACTTTCTTACCCCACGGCTCCATGTCGTATTTCGGGTCTTGCCCGTAAAGAGTAAAGTTTCGCGCGGCAATTGAGAGAGTGTGTTCAATCAAGCTGCGTGGAAACAACAATCGACCTTCTGGTGAGAGGGTGCAACCCAATGGAAGCAACGCGTCAAGACATGTTGGGATCGCATCGGCGAGACCAATGTTTTCCAAAACATCGATCGCAGCATTATGAACTTTCAAAACTTCAGCATCTGTCAGTGGCTTGTAGCGACCACTCTCCATACCCGGGTTTACTGGGCGAATGTCGAGTGCGAGTGGTGCAGCGCGAAGTGCGCGACGAGCGCCTGGGCCGCCGCGACGGTTTGCTGGTTGTTGTGAACTGGTCATTTGATAATCCTATTCATTGTTGGCTGTTAAGACTTGATTCGTAAGCTCTTCGGGTCGTAAAACGGATCTAGCGAAGCGGTCGCTTTAATTCTGTCACCAGCAACCTCAATTTCGTATTCTGCATCGGTTATATAGTTTTTATCTGCGATGCCATTTTTATTGGAAACATAACCCATTCCGAGTGACGCGTTTAGGGTGTGACCAAACATACCTGAAGTGATGCTTCCAACGAGTTCGCCATTGCGCCAAATTGGTTCATTGTGAAACAGCAAGCGCTCAGGGTCGGCAAGTGAGAACTGCACCATTCGTTTATTAAGCCCGGCCTCTTTTTGCTTGGCGAGCGCATCACGACCGATGAATCCGTCTTGTTTGTTCATTGCGACAACAAATCCAAGACCTGCTTCTAGTGGTGTGTCGTCTGGCGAAACGTCATGTCCCCAGTGTCGGTATCCCTTTTCAGTTCGCAACGAGTTGAGCGCGTGATAACCAGCATGTTGCAGACCGAAATCTTTACCAACATTTGTGATTGCGTCAAACACGCTCATTGTGAATTCAGTTGGAATGTATAGCTCCCAGCCGAGTTCGCCGACGTATGTAATGCGGTTAGCTCGAACTCGGGCATACGCCAAGTCGATGATTTTTGATGTGCCAAAAGCGAATGCCTCGTTAGATAAATCGTCGGGTGTGAGCGAAGAAAGCAACGCGCGTGAGTTTGGTCCCATCACGCTCAACACTGCTTGACCCGAAGACACGTCAATCGCCATTGCCCGAGCCGTCGCCGGAATGTGATCTCTCAGCCATGCAAAGTCTCGAACCTGTGTGGCTGCGGCAGTGACTATTAAATACGAGTCAAGTGCTTGGCGGGTAACTGTGAGATCGGCTTCAATACCGCCTGTTTCGTTTAGCCATTGTGTGTAGACGATTTTGCCGACTGGTACATCTACTTCGTTGGCGCAAATTTGGTTGAGCACCGACATCGCGTCTGGACCTTGCAAAATAAATTTGCCGAACGACGACTGGTCAAACAAACCAACTGCGTTACGCACGGCGTGATGCTCTTGCGCGCTGTAGCCAAACCAGTTTTGCTTGCCATATGTATATATGTATTCAGGTTTCACGCCACTCGGAGCAAACCAGTTCGTGCGCTCCCAGCCGGCGACTTCACCAAAACAGGCGCCACGATCGGCGAGGCGATCGTGCAAGACAGATTTGCGAACACCGCGTGCAGTTTCTGGTTGTCTAAACGGCCAGTGCATTGCATAAAGCAAACCCAGAGTTTCGACAGTGCGGTCGTGCAGATATTTTTTGTTTCGCTGATACGGCATTGAGCGACGAACGTCCACGTCCCACAAATCCATGGGAGGTCTTCCGTCGATAATCCAGTCAGCGAGAACTTTGCCAGCACCACCAGAAGACTGAATGCCGATCGAGTTAAAACCTGCTGCAACGAAGAGATTTTCGACATCTGGTGACTCGCCGAGCAAATAGCGATCATCTGGTGTAAACGATTCTGGACCGTTAAAAAACAATCTGATGCCAGTCTTCGCAAGCAACGGCATGCGATGTGTTGCAGCGGCTACCAACGGTTCGATGTGCTCAAAATCTTCTGGAAGTGATGTGAATGAGAAATCCTCAGAGATTCCTTTCATGCCCCAAGGTTTAGCAACTGGCTCAAACCAACCGACTAAAAGTTTGCCTGCATCTTCTTTGAAATATCCGCAACCATCGGGGTCACGAAGCACAGGCATGTTTGGAGAAATGTCAGGCACCGCTTCGGTAACAATATAAAAATGCTCTGCCGCATGTAGCGGAACAATCGCACCAGCAGCATCGGCAAGTTCGCGAGCCCACATACCTGCACAGTTGACAACAAACTCAGCGCGAATTTCGGTTTGCGCTTTGTCGCCGTTATCGGGTGTCGCTTTAACTCCAACTGCACGCCCGTCTTCAACAATTATTGAGTCGACTTTGATGTTTTCGATAATTTTTACACCAAGTGCACGGGCACCTTTGGCGAGCGCTTGTGTTGTATCAATCGGATTAACCACGCCGTCATTCGGCAAGTGCACGCCGCCAACAAGATCGTCAACTCGGGCAAGTGGTACAAGTTCTGAAATTTCTTTTGGCGAAATTATGTTCACGTCTAAACCAAAAACTCGCGCCATGGATGCACCGCGTTTTAGTTCTTCAAATCGTTCATGGTTTGGTGCAACTGCAACAGAACCGCGTTGTTGAAACCCAGTCGCTTGACCAGTTTCGGCCTCGAGAGTCTTGAACAAATTGGTTGTGTATTGCGCAAGTCGAGTCAGGTTATGAGTTGCCCGCAATTGACCAACAAGCCCTGCAGCGTGCCAAGTTGTGCCGCAAGTAAGTTGCTTGCGCTCGAGCAAAACAACATCTGTACAACCGCGCATTGCCAAGTGGTAGGCGACGCTGCAACCGACGATGCCACCGCCAACTATTACTACGCGTGCATTTTTGGGGACATCAGCCATTTTGTTCCTTTATATTTGAAATTCTTTGATGATTGTTTGAAAATTTGTCAACTAGTTCGGGGATTCTTTAGCCTCGTCAACGCTACAGTTTGGCACTGAAATTTGAATAAGGTGAACACGAGCAGATTGGTTTTTTACAATGAGTGAGAGAGCAAAAATCGTAATTATCGGTGGCGGAATCGCTGGATGTAGCGCTCTCTATCACCTCGCCAAAATGGGCTGCACAGATGTTCTGTTGCTTGAGCGAGATGAGCTGACTTCGGGTTCTACTTGGCACGCCGCGGGCAATGTGCCAACATACTCAACAAGTTGGAGTGTGATGCAGGTGCAGAAATATAGCGCGGCTCTTTATCGCGAACTTGCTACTGATAAAGATTTTCCGATTAGTTATCACGTCACTGGCTCAGTTCGACTTGCTCATAGCGAAGAACGCATGGCTGAGTTTCGCCACGTGAAGAGCATGGCGCGTGCCAACAACATGGAGTACGACATGCTCACTCCAGCAGATCTTATTGATCGATATCCATTAATTAAAACCCACGATCTACTTGGTGCTCTTTGGGATCCGTTAGATGGCGATATTGACCCGTCGCAAGTTACTCAGGCGATGGCTCGTGCTGCACGCGCTCTTGGTGCTCGCGTGCGTCGTAACGAGCGCGTCACTGCATTGCGTCAGCACAAAAATTACGAATGGACTGTTACTACTAACGCTGCTGGCGTTGAAACAGAAATTGATTGCGAAATTGTTATTAACGCTGCTGGTTATCGTGCAGGCGAAGTAATGCAACTTATTGGTCGACATCTGCCGATCATGACAATGGCTCATCAATATTTGATTACCGAAGAGATCGACGAACTTGCTGCGCGAAGCGAACCGTTGCCGTTGTTGCGAGACCCGGATACCTCTTATTATTTGCGTCAAGAGCGAAATGGTTTCATTCTCGGGCCATACGAGTGGCAAGCAACGCCGATGTGGCTCGACGGAATCCCAGACCAATTTGCGAACATGTTGTGGCCAGACGAATTAGAAAGACTTGAAAAACAAATAATTGATGCAGGCGAGCGAGTGCCAGTTTTAGCTGATGCAGGTATCGCGCGTGTCGTCAACGGACCAATCCCTTATGCACCGGACGGCAACCCGTATCTTGGGCCAGAACGCGGCATGCGAAATTTCTTTCACTGCAACACATTCAGTTTCGGTATCGCTCAAGGTGGCGGCGCCGGCAAAGCAATTGCTGAGTGGATTCTCGATGGTCGCCCAGAGTTTGATTTGTGGGCAATTGACCGACGCCGATACAAGGCATACGCGACGACGCAGTACACGGTTGATAAAGCAGTTGAGGTTTATCAAAACGAATACGCGATGGGTTTTCCTTTTGAAGAACGCCCAGCGGGTCGCCCTGCATACATGTCTCCGTTATACGAGCAACTAAAGAAAAAAGGTGCGGCGTATGGTGCTCGCGGAGGATGGGAGCGACCAACTTATTTCGATCCAAAGAACGAAGTAACAGATCACTCACTTTCATTTTTCAGGCGAAACGGCTGGCGCACAGTTGTTGCTAAAGAAGTGCACGCGGCGCGTAACGGCGTGGCGGTTCTTGATTTGCCAGGCTTTACGAAAATTGAAGTCAAAGGTTCTGGTGCATTCGCATACCTTGACAATTTATTGTGCACGAAATTACCGAAGGTCGGTCGCATAAGTCTTGTTTACGCATTGTTGCCAGATGGCAAAGTGTTGAGCGAGTTCACAGTCGTTCGAGTTGCCGAAGATAGTTTCTATCTCGTTGGAGCTGCTGGTTCTGAATGGCATGATCTTGACGTTCTTGAGATGGCGCTGCCAACTGATGGTTCGGTGACTCTGAAAAATGTCACTGCAGATTACGGCTCAATTATTTTGGTTGGCCCGCGATCGCGCGATGTGCTTTCGCAAGTCACGACAACACCAATCGACAACGATTCTTTCAAATGGTTGTCGGCACAGATGATAGATACTGCAGTTGGTCCAGTTCGTGCTTTGCGCGTGAACTATGTTGGCGAACTCGGCTGGGAGTTGCACGCATCTAACGACCAGATGGTGGCGCTTTATGACGCAATTTGGAAAGCGGGCGAGAAGTTCGAAATCGCCGACATGGGCATTTATGCAGTTGACAGTTTGCGTCTTGACAAGTGTTATCGCGGATGGAAAGCCGACCTCGAAATCGGTTTCTCGCCATTTGACGCTTCACTTGATCGGTTCGTTGACCTAACGAAACCAGCGTTTGTTGGTCGCGATGCATTGATCGCCGAGAAAGCTCGCGGTTCGGCGTATCGATTTGTACCGATGATACTTGATCAAGACGGCGATGCCGATGCACCATTTTGTGCGTCAGTATTCAGCGGCGATAAGCGAATCGGAATCATCACCTCAGGTGGCTGGAGTTTTACGCTGAATAAGAGCGTGGCGTTGGCTTACGTGCGCCCAGAATTTGAGGCACCAGGCACAAAAGTTGAGATTGAAATTTTTGGCACTCGACAATCGGCGACGATTGGTCTTGAGCCATTATTTGATCCCAAAAATGATCGCCTGCGCTCCTAATAATCACCGCAATAGGCATTAATCGCACACATCTGACCTATTATGTTGAGTCTGACTTAAGAAGGGTTGTTTAGTGAAATTTAAGCCGAAAAAGGGTGACACAGTCATCTATCCGCAACACGGTGCGTGCGTAGTTCTAAATATGAAGCGGATGAAGGCATTCGGCAAAACTCAAGACTATTTGATTCTAAAAACAGTGATCAATGAGATGACGCTGTCGATTCCTGTTGATCAAATTTCAACTGTGGGCGTTCGTCCGCCAGTTTCGTCAAGTGAACTTCAAGACTTGGTTTCTGTGCTTGCTAAGGCAGATCCTCGCGTGCCTGCAAACTGGTCGCGTCGTTTCAAGAACCACCAAGAAAAACTTAAGAGCGGTGATGTCTATCAAGTTGCAGAAGTAGTGCGCAATCTTGCAGCCCGCGATCGTGACTCGGCTCTATCAGCAGCAGAAAAAACTATGTACGACCGTGCTCGGGTCAACCTAATTTCAGAGATTCAACCAGCGCTCCGAGTGACCACCGAAGAAGCAGAGTTGTATCTTGACAAAGCACTTGAAAAAGGCGTACTCAAACCTGCCAAGCCGATTGCAAAACCAAGTGCTAAGCCAATAGCCAATTCTGCAGCAAAGAAAGTCGCGAAACCTGCCGTTGACGCAAAGCCGAAAGCAACTGCATCCTCTAAACCAGCTGATAAGCCAGCCGCCAAGGCGCCAGTAGTCAGAGTATCTAAAGTCGTAAAAGCAGTCGCAAAAAAGATCTAATTATGAAAATCGGATTCTGCGGACTCGGTGTCATGGGTTCACCTATGGCACGACATCTTGCATCTAAGAGTCACGAACTGACTGTTTATAACCGCAGTTCCGAAAAAGCAAAGCAGTGGGTCGCCGCGAATGGTGGCTCGTTTGCCTTAACACCTCGTGAAGTAGCTGAAGCTAGCGACGTAGTTATGGTTTGTGTCGGCAACGATGACGACGTTCGCAGTGTTGTGCTCGGCGCAGACGGCGTACTTGCGGGTCTCAAAGCTGACTCGGTTTTGGTTGATCACACAACAGCGTCGGCAACTTTGGCACGCGAACTTTCTGCACTTTGTGCGACAAAACAAATTGGGTTCATCGATGCACCAGTTTCTGGTGGTCAAGCAGGTGCAGAAAATGGTGCGCTCACGGTGATGTGTGGCTGCGACGATCAAAAAGTATTCGATCGCGTGCGACCAGTGTTCGATGCTTACGCCAAAGCTTGTCAACGCATGGGCGACTCAGGGGCGGGGCAGTTGACCAAGATGGTCAATCAAATTTGTATTGCCGGCGTTGTGTCGGGTCTTGCTGAAGCACTTAATTTTGCGGTTCGCGCAGGGCTCGATGCCGACCAAGTTGTTGAAGTGATTTCTAAAGGTGCTGCACAGTCTTGGCAAATGGAGAATCGTTCAAAGACAATGGTTCGCGATCAGTTCGAATTTGGTTTCGCGGCCGAGTGGATGCGCAAAGACCTTGGCATTTGTTTTGATGAGTCGAAGAACAATGGTGCAGATTTATCAATG